>NZ_JAUEQW010000004.1:0-455813 GCF_056498045.1 Trinickia sp. Z7 | reverse complement strand
CCATAGCGAGTTGGTACCACCCCTTCCCATCCCGAACAGGACCGTGAAACGACTCCACGCCGATGATAGTGCGGATTCCCGTGTGAAAGTAGGTAATCGTCAGGCTCCTTCTGCCTCCAAACCCCCGCTAGCCTCAGCGCTACCGGGGGTTTGTGCTTTTAACGCCTCACAAAACACTCGCCGTCGAATCGCTGGCCTTCGTGCGCCGCATCCGCACGAGTTGGTCCAGCTCGCCGTTCGACCCGAAGAATCACTGGGGCCCGAGGTGCCAGGGGCTGTTTTGCTCTTCCATTAGCCAAGCGGAAATAGCGAACCGAGCACACCGCACGCGTGCTCGGCACGACGATCTTGAAAGTCACCCGCCCTCGGCCCAGCGCTCAACCAGCATCCATCGCCGAGCCCAGCGTTCGGAGCAAGCGCGCCCTAGCGTTGGATTCCCTCCGCCAGATACCGCTGCGCCAGCCGTACCCAGTAGGTCGTCCCCACAGGCAGCAATTCGTCATTGAAATCGTAGCTGGCGTTATGCAACATGCACGGCCCAGCGCCGTGGCCCGCATCGCGGTGCCCGCCGTCTCCATTGCCGAGGAATGCGTAGCAGCCCGGCTTCGCTTGCAACATGAACGCGAAATCCTCCGCCCCCATCGTGGGCTCGGTCCGAGGCTCCACGTTGTCGCTACCCACCACTTCGCGCATGACTTCGACCGCAAAACGAGTCTCATCGGCACTGTTGATAGTCGGCGGATAATTGCGGTGAAAGGTAACAGTCGCGGCACAATCGAATGCCGCCGCCGTCGCTTCCGCGATCTTCAGCATTTTCGACTCGATCATATCTAGCGTTTCAGTCGTGAAGGTGCGGACGGTGCCCGCCAGCCACGCATCGTCGGGAATCACGTTTACCGCATCGCCCGCATGAATCTGCGTAATCGACAAGACTGCAGTGTCGATCGGCTTCTTATTGCGCGTGATAATGCTTTGCAGCGCGTTTCCAATTTGAATCGCCGCAAAAACCGGATCGCGTCCATTGTGAGGCATCGCTGCATGCGCCCCGACGCCTTTTACGTCAATACGGAATTCGTTGCTCGAGGCCATAATCGGGCCTTCAGTCACGCCGAAGGTCCCGGCCGGCATACCCGGCCAGTTGTGAATGCCGAACACGGCATCGACAGGGAATCGTTCGAACAAGCCATCCTCTATCATGGCTCGTGCCCCGGCGCCTCCCTCTTCGGCCGGCTGGAAAATAAACACGATCGTACCGTCGAAGCCGCCATGCTCGGCAAGGTACCGAGCCGCTCCCAGCAGCATGGCGGTATGACCGTCATGCCCGCACGCGTGCATTTTGCCCCCGGCCTGCGAACGGTGCTCGAACGTGTTGAGTTCCTGGATTGGCAAGGCGTCCATATCGGCCCTTAGCCCGATAGACCTAGCGCCGGTTCCTCGCTGAAGGACCCCGACGACGCCGGTCTTGCCCAATCCGCGATGCACGCGCAGCCCCCACTTTTCAAGGCACTGGGCCACGAGATCGGCCGTGCGCGTCTCTTCATAGCGCAATTCGGGGAAGGCATGGATGCTTCGTCGCAGGGATTGGATTTCGTCTCGCGCGGCCAAGACTTCAGGTATGAGTTTCATGATGCGTTCGACTATGAAAGTGACGTTCGAGAAAATGGCGCTGCTGTCGCTACTATCGAACGAACCATTCTACGCCCATGTCCCCTGACGCCAATTTGGGCCGGGCCATCAAGGCAAAAGGACTAGAATGATCGCCCATTCCCTATGCATGACCGTCGTTCACGGACCGCCCTATGAATGCGCCCTTTGAATTCGCCCGCGCCGTTTGCCCTCACGATTGCCCCGACACCTGCGCGCTGCGCGTGACCGTCGCGGATGGCCGCGTCGTCAAAGTGACCGGCGATCCCGATCACGCGCCCACTCAGGGCGTGCTCTGCACGAAGGTCAGCCGCTATCCCGAACGCGTCCATCATGAGAAGCGCTTGACCGTACCGCTAAAGCGCGTCGGCCCCAAAGGCGCTGGCCGTTTCGAGCCGATCGGCTGGGACGAGGCGCTCGGCTATGCAGCCGAACGGCTCTCTAAAATTGCCCGCCGCGAACCCGAAGCTATCCTGCCGTATAGCTACGCAGGAACGATGGGCCTCGTGCAAGGGGAAAGCATCGCGCAGCGTTTCTTCCATAAGCTCGGGGCATCGCGCCTGGACCGCACGATCTGCTCGGCAGCAGGCATGGCCGGACTCAAATACACCTACGGCGGTTCGCTCGGCATGCATCTGGAATTTTTCGAGGAGAGCGAGCTCATCCTGATTTGGGGCGCCAACCCGATCACATCGAGCGTGCATTTCTGGACCCGTGCGCAAGAAGCGAAGCGGCGCGGCGCGCGGCTCGTCGCGATCGACCCTTATCGTTCCCTGACGGCCGAAAAATGTCACCAGCACATTGCGCTGCGCCCGGGCACCGATGGGGCATTCGCCCTAGGGATGATGAATGTGCTCATTGCCGAGGATCTGATCGATCATGCCTACATTGCGGCGCACACCGTCGGTTTCGAGGCGCTCAAGCACCGAGCGGCCGCTTATCCGCCGGCGCGCGTGGCGCAGATCTGCGGCATCGACGCCGCCGAACTGACCGACCTCGCGCGGCTCTATGGCAAGACCCGGAAGGCCGCCATTCGTCTCAATTACGGGATGCAACGCGTGAGAGGCGGCGGCAACGCCACACGCGCCATCGCGTGCCTGCCGTCGCTCACCGGCGCCTGGCGCGACCGCGCGGGCGGGTTGCTGCTGTCGTCCTCAGGTTGGACGCCATTCGACACGGCGGCCCTACAGCGGCCGGATCTGCTGCCCGGCTGGCCCGCCGAATTGCCGCGGATCGTCAATATGAATGCGATCGGCGATGCATTGCTGCATGAAGGCGACGCGGCGTTCGGGCCGAAGATCGAGGCGCTGGTCGTCTATAACTCCAACCCGGTCGCCGTGGCGCCCGATTCGGCCCGCGTTGCCGCGGGGTTCGCGCGTGAAGACCTATTCACCATCGTTCTTGAACATTTTCAGACGGATACCGCCGATTACGCCGATCTGGTGCTCCCGGCCACGACGCAACTCGAGCATTTCGACGTGCATCGCTCCTATGGACATACCTACGTCATGGTCAATCGGCCGGCGATCGCGCCAATCGGGCAAGCACTGCCGAACACGGAAATCTTTCGCGGTCTCGCGCAGCGCATGGGGCTGGACGAGCCGGCGCTCTTCGAAAGCGACGAAGCCATCGGTCGCAGCGCGTTTCGCTGGGACGACCCTGCACTTCAAGGCGTCGATTGGACGCGGCTGAACGAACAAGGCTGGGCTAAGCTGAACCTGCCCGATGCGCCGTTCGCGGAGGGTGGATTTCGCACGCCGTCGGGCAAATGCGAATTCGCGAGCGCGTTGCTCGAGCGGGAAGGACTGGATCCGCTGCCCGATTACGTACCGCCCCATGAGTCGGTCGACGGTTCGCCCGAACTCGCAGCCCGTTACCCGCTCGCGATGATTTCGCCGCCGGCGCGCCACTTTCTGAACAGCACGTTCGTCAACGTCGATAGCCTGCGCGAAAGCGAGCGCGAGCCGCATCTAGACATCCATCCGGACGATGCGGCGATACGCCGCATAGGCGAAGGCGATATGGTCCGAATCCGCAACGACCGAGGCGCTTTTCTGGCTCGCGCCCGCGTTTCGGATCGTGCGCGCGAAGGCGTGGTGGTCGGCTTGTCGATCTGGTGGAAGAAGCTCGCCCCAGATGGGTGCAACGCCAATCAAGTGACGAGCCAAGCGCTGACCGACCTGGGCGGTTCCGCGACCTTCTACGATTGTCTCGTCGAAGTCGAGCGTGCATCGGTCTAAATGTGGTGCAAGCGGTGTTCTTGAAGTTCGAGGTCGGTATCTAATTCGGTTGTTTCGGGCGATGCGACCGGCTAGGATGCGCCTTTTAGCACGACCATTCGAAAAGTTCAGGGAGACGCCACATGGAAAAAATCTGGTTGAAATCGTATCCGCCCGGCGTCCCAGCCGAAATCGACGCGTCGGCGTACACGTCGGTCGGCGAATTGCTCGAGGAGAGCTTCCGGCAGTACGGCGCTTCGCGCGCGTTCGTCTGCATGGGCAAGTCGATCACCTACGGTGAATTGGACACCCTGTCGCAGCAGGTGGGCGCATGGTTTCAAGCGAAGGGTCTTGCTCGCGGCGCGCGCGTGGCGATCATGATGCCCAACGTGCTCCAATACCCGGTCGTGCTGGCGGCCGTGCTGCGCGCCGGATATGTGGTCGTCAACGTCAATCCGCTCTATACGCCGCGCGAACTCGAGCATCAACTGAAGGACAGCGGAGCCGAGGCCATCGTTTTGCTCGAAAACTTCGCGGTCACGCTGCAGGCTGTCGTGCGCAACACGGCGATCAAACACGTCGTGGTCGCGTCGATGGGCGATTTGATGGGCCTCAAAGGGCATCTCGTCAATTTCGTCGTGCGTCGTATCAAGAAGATGGTGCCGGCTTGGGACCTGCCTGGCCACGTCAAATTCAACGACATGCTCGCGCAAGGTTCTCGTCTGTCGTTCGCCGCGGCAACGCTCACGCGTGACGACGTCGCTTTCCTGCAATACACGGGCGGTACGACCGGCGTAGCGAAGGGCGCGACGCTCACTCATGGCAACATCGTCGCGAATGTGCTGCAATCGGCGGCCTGGCACGAGCCGGCGCACTCGCTGCATCCTGAAGTGAAGCAGATCGTCAATGTGATCGCATTGCCCCTGTATCACATCTACGCGTTGACTGTGTGCGCGATGTTGACCATCCGCACGGGCGGGCTCGGGGTGTTGATCCCGAATCCACGCGATATCAAAGGCATGATCAAGCAGTTGCAGGGCTTTCCGATCAACACTTTTCCGGCCGTGAACACGCTGTACAACGCGATGCTCAATCATCCGGATTTCGGCAAGCTCGATTTTTCGAAGCTGATGGTGGCCAACGCGGGAGGCATGGCGCTGCAGGAGGCGGTGGCCAAGCGCTGGTACGAGCGTACGCATGTGCCCGTGATCGAAGGCTACGGCTTGTCGGAAACCTCGCCGAGCGCTTGCTGCAATCCGGTGACCGCCACCGAGTTCAGCGGCACGATCGGGCTTCCGATTCCCTCGACCGAAATGTCGATTCGCGACGACGACAACCACGAAATGCCGATCGGGCAGCCCGGTGAAATCTGCATTCGCGGGCCGCAGGTGATGGCCGGCTATTGGAATCGGCCCGACGAGACCGCCAAGGTGATGACGCCCGATGGCTTCTTCAAAACGGGCGACATCGGCATCATGGATGAGCGCGGCTATTTCAAGATCATCGACCGCAAGAAGGACATGATTCTCGTGTCTGGTTTCAACGTGTACCCGAACGAGATCGAAGACGTCGTGGCCAAGCATCCGGGGGTGCTCGAGGTCGCCGCCGTTGGTATTCCCGACGAGCACTCGGGCGAGGCGGTCAAGCTCGTGATCGTCAAGCGCGATCAGGCGCTGACGCAAGCCGACGTGATCGCTTTCTGCAAAGAGCAACTGACGGGTTACAAGCGCCCCAAGATCGTCGAATTCCGCACGGACTTGCCCAAGACGAACGTGGGCAAAATCTTGCGCCGTGAACTGCGCGACGCCAATACGGCGCCTGCGCAGGCGCCGGTGGTTCAGGAGCGCAGCGGGACCTAGCCGGGCCAAGGTCGGGGGCGGCAAAAAAGCCCGTGATGCACGGGCCGACGCCACACCCTATATGTGCGATACAACTTCGTCTAAAATGCACGATTAGCCGTCGTTTTGCTCGAATCCCGGCCCATGAGCGCGGGGCTCGCCAGAACGACGGGAGCGGCCGCACAGGAGCGCTTGACGGCGCTCGGCGCGGCTGCGCTGCACGGAGAGGCCGATGACGCTGGACGAGTTGATTAGCGAGTTTGACCGCGGGCTGCGATCGATTGCAGGCGTGAGCCGCATGACCAGACCCGTTCCCGAGCCGGCGCCGGCCGAGGCGGGAGCGCCGGCCCAGACCGAGATGACCCTGCCCGAGCGGGCTCATTCGGCTGCGCTCATGCGCGTGAACCATGTCGGCGAAATCTGCGCGCAGGCGCTCTATCAGGCGCAAAAGTTAGCCACTCGCTCGCCGGGGCTCAAGGCCGCATTCGAGCATGCCGCGAGCGAGGAGGAAGATCACTTGGCATGGACCGCCGCGCGGCTGCGCGAGCTCGATTCACGCCCGAGTCTGCTCAACCCCCTCTGGTACACTGGCGCGCTGGCGATTGGCTTCGCCGCCGGCTGCTTCGGCGATCGTGCAAGCCTCGGCTTCATGGCCGAGACGGAACGCCAGGTCGAGCGCCACCTGGAAGGGCATCTGCAGACGTTGCCGGAAGCGGACCGCCATTCACGCGCGATCGTCGAGCAAATGCGCGACGACGAACGGATGCACGGCCAATCCGCCACTGAAGCGGGTGGCGTGGAGTTGCCGCTGCCGGTCAAAGCGCTGATGCGGGCCGCGTCGAAAGTGATGACGCAAACGGCCTATTACATTTAACTTTGAAGTGGGAGCGGCGCGCTCGCGTCGCTCGACGATCCACCCTCGAATCCGTCCGCTTTTCATCCCACCTTTTCTCGCGGCACGCGTCGCCCGCATGGGCGCTCGCGGCGAGCTTCTCACGTATCACATTCACAACGTGCACTAGTTCATTCTTTTATAACGCTTTTCCATTTTCTCTCATTGCGTGAAGGGTTGCGCGTAAGTCCTTGTTCTTACAAACAAAATTCTCCGAAAAAACGGGTTTCTCCCTTGACCGGCCTGGGGCCTTACTCTAAAGTGGGAGACAGTGTGAGAAAGTGTATTTTTGTGGATTGTTCGGATCATTCCGGGCGATTTTCGAGGCTCGAGGCCTAAGGCTGCGAAGGGGAGAGAAACGGTGTTTCAAGGGGCGTCGGCGCTGACGCTCGATGCGAAGGGGCGCATGTCCGTGCCCTCTCGATATCGCGAGGCGCTGCAAGGCGAGGCACAAGGACGGGTGACGCTGACAAAGCACCCGGACGGCTGCCTATTGCTGTTTCCTCGTCCCGAGTGGGAAGTCTTCCGCGCCAAGATCGCCGCGTTGCCCATGGATGCGCATTGGTGGCGGCGCATTTTCCTCGGCAACGCCTCCGACGTCGATCTCGACAGCGCGGGACGCATCCTCGTCTCTCCCGAATTACGCATGGCCGCCGGCCTGGAAAAGGAAATCATGTTGCTTGGCATGGGAAGCCATTTCGAACTCTGGGATGCGCAGACCTATGCGGCCAAGGAACAAGCGGCGATGGCGCAGGGCATGCCCGAAGCGCTGAAGAATTTCACGTTTTGATCGCGGTTTGGAAATAGGGCGCTGCGATGGAAAACGAATTTCAGCATCGCACGGTGCTGTTGAATGAGGCGGTGGATGCGTTGATCACGCGCGCGGACGGCGTCTATGTCGACGGTACGTTCGGGCGTGGCGGCCACAGTCGCGCGGTGTTGGAGCGGCTTGCGCCAGGCGGGCGCTTGATCGCGTTCGATAAGGATCCGCAGGCGATCGCGACGGCGAGCGCGATTTCGGATCCTCGCTTCGAGATCGTGCATGAGAGTTTCGCGTCGTTGGCGCCTGCGCTGGCGGCGCGCGGGGTCGAGCGAGTCGCCGGCGTATTGCTCGACTTGGGCGTGTCCTCGCCGCAGCTCGACGATCCCTCGCGCGGTTTCAGCTTCCGCGCCGACGGCCCGCTCGACATGCGGATGGACCCGACGCGCGGCGAGTCCGCTGCGCAATGGCTGGCGCGAGCCAGTCAGCAGGAACTGACGGAGGTGATTCGAGATTATGGGGAAGAACGGTTTGCTGTTCAGATTGCAAAGGCGCTTGTTGCTCGCCGGGCAGAGTCCGACCGTCTTGGGCCTCTCGTCAGCACGGGCGAGCTTGCCGAAATCGTGGCTCGCGCAGTCAAGACCCGTGAGAAGGGCAAGGATCCGGCCACCCGCACCTTTCAGGCTATACGGATTCACGTCAATCAAGAGCTTGCGGAGCTGCAAGTCGTTTTAGAGGCGGCGTTGTCGTCGTTGGAGCAAGGGGGGCGGCTGGTGGTCATCAGCTTTCATTCGCTCGAGGATCGAATCGTGAAGCGATTCATGCAGGCGCATGCATCCGCGCCTGCGGTCGATCGTCGTTTGCCGATTCGCGCCGTCGATCTGCCTTCCGCGCCCATGAAGCTCGTTGGGCGCGTTTTCGCGAGCGCGCTCGAAATCGAGGCCAATCCGCGTGCCCGCTCGGCGGTCATGCGCGTCGCGGAGCGCGTCGCGCCATGAGCCGCCTCAATATCTTTCTGTTGATCGTCGTCCTAGGTTGCGCCCTCTCCGTCGTCAATGCCACGAATCAACAAAGGCAACTGTTCGTGCAACTCGAGCGCGCCCAGTCGGAGGAGCGGCAACTGCAACAGGATTACGCACAACTGCAATACCAACAGAGCGCGTTGTCCAAAACTTCCCGCATCGAGCAACTGGCCACGGCCACGCTGAAAATGCAACCGGCTTCGACCGGCGATACCCAGTTTCTGACGCTCGCGCCCGGTGCGAGCGTCGCCGAGAACGCGCCAATCGCCGTCATGCCGGCCAGCGCGCCCGCAGCACGCATTGCCAAGAGCCCCGCGCGCGCGCCGGCCAAGCCGCTTAGCTCGTCCGCCAATCGCGGAGGCGCGAGATGAAGCACGCGCCGAAGACGAAAAGCCTCACGTTCTCGTCGAGTCCGGTGCTATCGGTGCGGCTTCCGCTGTGGCGCTCCAAGCTCGTCGTCTTTTTATTGTTCATGGCGTTCGTCGCCTTGGCCGGTCGCGCATTCTGGATTCAAGGCCCGGGCAATGCCTTCTATCAGAAGCAGGGCGAAAGCCGTTACGAGCGCACGATCGAGTTGCCCGCCACGCGTGGCAAGGTGCTCGACCGCAATGGGCTCGTGCTTGCAACGAGTCTTCCCGTGCGTGCGATTTGGGCGATCCCAGAATCGGTCCCGGAAGATGTCGATCCCGCGAAGATCGCGGCGCTCGGCAAGCTGCTCGGCATGACGCAAAAAGAGCTGCGCACGAAGCTGTCCGAGGACAAGACGTTCGTGTACGTGAAGCGCCAGGTGCCGGTCGACGTTGCTGAAAAAGTCGCGGCGCTCGGCATTGCGGGCATCTACCAGCGCGAGGAATACAAGCGCTTCTATCCCGAAGGCGAAATCACCGCGCACTTGGTCGGGTTCACCAACGTGGAGGACGAGGGCCAGGAAGGCGTCGAGTTGAGCGACCAGAAAATCCTCGCAGGCACGCCGGGCATGCGCCGCGTGATCAAGGATCGCATGGGGCACATCATCGAGGACGTGGACGAGCAGGTCGTCCCTCACAACGGCAAGGATGTCGAACTCTCGATCGACAGCAAGATTCAGTACATCGCTTATTCGGACCTGAAGGCCGCGGTGGAGAAGTCGAAGGCGAAAGCCGGCGCGGCCATCGTCGTCGACGTGCGCACGGGCGATGTACTCGCGCTCGTCAACTACCCGACCTACAACCCGAACGATCGCTCTCGGCTTACGGGAGAGCAATTGCGCAATCGCGTGCTAACGGACGTCTTCGAGCCGGGCTCGATCATGAAGCCGCTAACCGTTTCGCTCGCGCTCGATTTGCACCGCGTGACGCCCAATACGCTCGTCGATACCGGCAACGGGCATTTCACGCTCGACGGCGCGACGATCACCGACGATAGCGGCTTCGGCGTTCTGACGGTGGGCGGGGTGATTCAAAAGTCGAGCAATATCGGGGCGACGAAGATCGCGATGACGCTCAAGCCCGAGGAAATGTGGAACATGTATACCAGCGTCGGGCTCGGGCAAGCCCCGAAGGTGGGGTTCCCCGGCGCCGTCGCGGGGCGATTGCGGCCTTGGAAGAGCTGGCGCCGGATCGAGCAGGCGACGATGTCTTACGGCTATGGCTTGTCCGTTTCGCTGTTTCAACTTGCCAAAGCCTACACCGCCATCGCTCATGACGGGCAACTGATGCCTCTGTCGATCTTCAAGACCGACGGGAGTCAGCCTCCTACCGGGCCGCAAATTTTCTCGCCGACCACCGCGCGCGAAGTGCGAACGATGCTCGAATCGGTCGTATCGACGGCAGGCACGTCGCCCGAGGCTGCCGTGCCGGGTTATCGAGTCGGTGGCAAGAGCGGCACCGCGTATAAGCACTCCGGACGAGGCTACGATCACTCCAAGTATCGCGCCTCGTTCGTCGGCATGGCGCCGATGCCCAATCCGCGCATCGTCGTGGCGGTTTCGATCGACGAGCCGACGGCTGGCAGCCACTTCGGCGGCTACGTCTCGGGCCCCGTATTCGCCGGTATCGCCGGGGATACCTTGCGCTCGCTGAACGTGCCGCCCGACATGCCGGTCAAGCAGCTCGTGGTCTCGGACGACGCCGGCAAGGCAGCGGGCGCGGCGCCTTCGAACGCGGCCGCGCCCGCGTCCGGAAGGGCCTTGACCGTATCGGCCGATATGCGTGCGCATCCGGGAGTGATCCGATGAGCATGCCGAACCTCGACGATCGTATGCGCAGCCAAGTGGACGATGCGCTCGCTTGGCTGCGTCTGCACGCGCTCCCGGGCGCGCAGATGCATGGCGACTCGCGCACGCTCGGCGCCGGCGACATCTTTGTCGCGTACGCTGTCGACGGCGCCGACAGCCGGCCGCACATCGCGGCGGCGCTCTCGCGCGGCGCCGGCGCGCTCCTGTACCAACCGGAAGGGTTTGCGGGCAACGTCGACCCGGCGCGCGCGCTCGCCGTGCCGGGCCTCGATCAATTGGCCGGCGAAATCGCGGGCGGATGGTACGGCGCGCCGAGCGAGTCGATGCGCATGTTCGGCGTGACCGGAACGAACGGCAAGACTTCGTCGTCGCAATGGATCGCCGCCGCGCTCACCGCGCTGGGCGAGCCGTGCGGCCTAATCGGCACGCTCGGCACGGGCATGTGGGGGCAGTTGGTTCATACCGGCTTTACGACGCCGGATGCGCCGCAAACCCAGCGCTCCCTTGCGCAGTTGGTTGCCGCCGGGGCGCGCGCGTGCGCGATGGAGGTCTCCTCGCACGCGCTGCATCAAGGTCGCGTCAATGGCACGGCGTTCGATATCGCCGTGTTTACGAATCTCACGCAAGATCACCTCGACTATCACCATACGTTCGAGGCATACGAGGCGGCGAAAGCGAAACTGTTCGATTGGCCGACGCTCAAGACGGCGGTCATCAATCGCGACGATGCCGCCGGCCGGCGTCTGATTGCCCGCACGCAGCCGCGATTGCCGACGATCGCCTACGGCATCGGCGTTGCCAGCGACGCCCCGAGCGCGCACGCCGCGCTCGTCGCGACGAACGTGCGAGCGACGGCGACCGGAACGGCGTTCCATCTGTCGTCGGATTGGGGCGTCGCCGATGTCGAAGTCGGCACCCTCGGCGAATTCAACGTCAGCAATTTGCTCGGCGTGCTCGGTGCGCTGCTCGCGGCGGACGTTCCGCTCTCCGATGCGCTCGCCCAGCTCGCGAAGCTCGAGCCGGTCAACGGCCGCATGCAGCGCCTCGGCGGCCGCCTGGCGAACGACGAACCGCTCGTCGTGGTCGATTACGCTCACACGCCGGATGCGCTGGAAAAAACGCTGGAGGCGTTGCGGCCGATCGCCCAAGCGCGCGCAGGCCAGCTCGTTTGCGTGTTCGGCTGCGGCGGCGATCGTGATTCGACGAAACGCCCGCTCATGGGCGCGATTGCGGAGCGGCTCGCGGACGTCGTCGTCGTGACCAGCGACAACCCGCGCAGCGAAGATCCGCGCTCGATCATCGATCAGATCGTGCGTGGCATGCGTCATGGCGAGAACGCGCGCTGCATCGAAGACCGTGCGAACGCGATCTTGCATACGGTGCGCGGTGCGGCGCGCGAGGACGTAGTCGTGCTGGCGGGCAAGGGGCACGAAGCAACACAGGAAATCATGGGCAAAAAGCGCGTCTTCTCCGACCAGGATCACGCTCGCCTCGCATTGGGCGCGCGGGCCACGCATTCGCGCGGAGGCGAGCAATGACGATGTTCTCGCTGAACGAAGCCGCTCGATGGATCGATGGCGCGACGCTGCGCGGCGACGGCGCCGTCGCGATCGAGCGCGTGTGCACCGACAGCAGAACGGCCGGACCCGGCGATCTGTTCGTCGCGCTCAAAGGCGACCGGTTCGACGCCCACGATTTTCTGTCGGAGGTCGCGGCGCGCGGCGCTAGCGCGGTGCTGGCCGCGCATTTGCCCGACGATTGGACGGCCCCGGCGCTTCTCGTGCAGGATACGCGCGCGGCGCTCGGCGCCTTGGCGCGCGGTTGGCGCCGGCGCTTCACGATGCCGCTCGTCGCCGTGACGGGCAGCAACGGCAAGACGACGGTGAAGGAGATGATTTCGTCGATCTTTGCGCAAGCGGCTGGCGAAACGGGGCGGCTCGCCACGGCGGGCAACTTCAACAACGACGTCGGACTGCCGCTCACGCTGCTGCGTTTGAGCGATGCGCATCGGCTCGCGGTCGTCGAACTCGGCATGAACCATCCGGGCGAGACCGATGTGCTGGCCCGGATCGCGTTGCCCACGATCGCCGTCGTCAACAACGCGCAGCGCGAGCATCAGGAATTCATGGCGACGGTCGAGGCCGTCGCGCTCGAACATGCGAGCGTCATTCATGCGCTGCCTGCGGACGGCGTCGCGGTGTTTCCGCTCGACGATGCCTACGCCGGCATCTGGCGCGTCGCGGCGACAGGGAACCGTATCGTCGATTTCGCGCTCGAAGACGCTTCGCGCGCTGGGCAAACAGCACGTGCGGCCGTCACGGGCGTGCTGGCAGGCAGCCGTTTGCAAGTGCGCACGCCGATGGGCGCGTTCGAAGCGACGTTGCAGGCGCTCGGCGAGCACAACGCGCGCAACGCGCTGGCAGCCACGGCGGCGGCGGTGGCGGCCGGTGTGCCGCTCGATGCGATAGCGCGCGGGTTGGAAGCGTTCGCGCCGGTCAAGGGGCGGCTGCAAACGAAGCGCGCCACGGCCGGTGCGCTTGCCGGCGCCACGGTCATCGACGACACCTACAACGCGAATCCCGACTCGATGCGCGCTGCGATCGACGTGCTGGCGGCGCGCGCCGCACCGCGGGTGCTCGTAATGGGCGATATGGGCGAAGTGGGCGAGAACGGCCCGGAGTTTCATCGCGAGGTAGGAGCCTACGCGCGCGAGCGCGGCATCGACGCGCTGTGCTCGCTCGGCGAGGCTGCGCGCGAATCGAGCGCAGCCTTCAATGCGGGCGGGCCGCTCTCCGGCGCGGGCGGCGCTCGTCATTTCGACGACGTATCCGCGCTCGTCGAGCACCTGCTGCAAGCGGGCTTTGGCGCGAGCGCGACGGTGCTCGTGAAAGGCTCGCGCTTCATGCGGATGGAGCGCGTCGTCGACGCGCTCACCGTGACGCAACCACCCCACGCGTCGGGCGGCTCGCCCGGCGCGCATTGAAAGAAGGACGAGCATGCTGCTGGTGCTGGCGCAATGGCTGCAGAACGACGCAAGCTTTATGCGCGTATTCGGCTATCTGACGTTTCGTGCGGTGATGGCGACCATCACCGCGCTCGTGATCGGGCTCGTGTGCGGGCCCTGGGTGATTCGCAAACTGGCCGAGATGAAGGTGGGCCAGGCAGTGCGCACCGACGGGCCGAAGACGCATCTCGTCAAATCGGGCACGCCGACCATGGGCGGCGTGCTGATCCTGATCGGCATCGCGGTGTCGACGCTGCTGTGGGCCGATTTGACGAATCGCTTCATTTGGATCGTGATGCTCGTGACCTTTGGCTTCGGCGTGATCGGCTGGGTCGACGATTATCGCAAGGTCGTCTACAAGGACCCGCGCGGCATGTCGTCGCGCGAAAAGTACTTCTGGCAGTCGGTGATCGGCATTTTTGCGGCGGTGTACCTCGCCTTCAGCGTGTCGGAGGCGAACAACGTGCGCGTGTTCGACTTGTTCATGGCGTGGGTGCGCAGCGGCTTGTCGATGGGGCTGCCGGCGCGCGCCGATTTGATGCTGCCGTTTCTGAAGTCGATCAGCTACCCGCTCGGCGTATGGGGTTTCATCGCGCTGACCTACTTCGTCATCGTCGGCGCGAGCAACGCCGTGAATTTGACCGACGGTCTCGATGGTCTCGTGATCATGCCGGTCGTGCTCGTCGGCGGGTCGCTGGGGGTCTTCGCCTATGTCATGGGCAGTTCGGTCTATTCGAAGTATCTGCTGTTTCCACATATTCCGGGCGCGGGCGAACTCTTGATCTTCTGCTCCGCGATGGGTGGGGCCGGGCTCGCATTCCTCTGGTACAACACGCATCCCGCGCAGGTGTTCATGGGCGACGTCGGCGCGCTCGCGCTCGGCGGCGCGCTCGGCACGATCGCGGTCATCGTTCGGCAAGAAATCGTGCTGTTCATCATGGGCGGCATTTTCGTGGCCGAGACGCTGTCGGTGATGCTGCAGGTGGTTTGGTTCAAATACACGAAGCGGCGCTACGGCGAAGGGCGGCGCATCTTCAAGATGGCGCCGCTGCATCACCACTTCGAGTTGTCGGGGTGGAAGGAGACGCAAGTCGTGGTGCGCTTTTGGATCATTACGTTGATGTTGTGCCTCGTCGGCCTGTCGACGCTGAAGCTGCGCTGATGCAACGCAAACACAAGGGAATAAGGGAACTCACGTGATGTTCGGCGAGATGTTTGGAGATCGGCAACGGCCGATGGTGCTCGTGCTGGGACTCGGGGAATCGGGCCTCGCGATGGCGCGCTGGTGCGCGCGCCAGGGGTGCTCCTTGCGCATCGCCGACACGCGCGAAGCGCCGCCGAATCTTCCGGCGTTGGCGCAGCAGGGCATCGATGCGCAGTTCCTCGGCGGCTCCTTCTCGCCGGCCTTGCTCGATGACGGCATCGACCTCGTCGCGTTGAGTCCGGGTCTGTCTCCGCTCGCGCAAGACCTGGTGCCGCTCATCGGCGCTGCACAGGAGCGCGGCATCCCTGTATGGGGAGAGGTCGAATTCTTTGCGCGAGCCCTCGAGCATCTGGGCGAGAGCGGGTATGCGCCGAAGGTCGTCGCCATCACCGGCACGAACGGCAAGACCACCACGACGAGCATGACGGGCCAGCTTTGCGAGCGCGCGGGCAAAAAGGTGGCGGTTGCCGGCAATATCAGCCCGACGATGCTCGACCGTCTGATGGATGCGATCGACGCCACGGCCTTGCCCGACATTTGGGTACTGGAGCTGTCGAGCTTTCAGCTCGAAACGGCGCGCACGTTCGCACCCGACGCGGCGGCCGTGCTCAACATCACGCAGGATCATTTGGATTGGCACGGCGGCCTCGATGCCTATGCAGCCGCCAAGGGACGCATCTTCGGGCCGCGAACGGTGCGGGTGCTGAACCGAGACGACGCGCGCTCGATGTCGCTCGCGCCCAAGGCAGACGCGAGCGGCCAGGCGCCGGCATCGTATGTGACCTTTGGGCTGAACGAGCCGACGCGCCTTGGCGATTACGGGCTTGCGCGCGAAAACGGCATCAACTGGCTGGTCGAGGCGCGCGAGCGCGAGCCGTCGGATGAACCGGCTAGCCCGCGCCGAAAGCGCCAAGAAGCGGCTGCACCCGCCGACATCGCCCTGACGCGGTTGATGCCCGCCGATGCGCTGCGCATTCGCGGGCTACATAACGCGGCGAACGCGTTGGCCGCGTTGGCGCTGGCGCGCGCGATCGGATTGCCGGCGGCGCCGCTGTTGCACGGCTTGCGCGAATATCGGGGGGAGCCGCACCGAGTCGAGCTGATCGCATCGATCGACGGCGTCGATTATGTCGACGACAGTAAGGGCACCAACGTCGGCGCAACGGTTGCGGCGCTCGACGGTCTCGCGCAACGCACCGTGCTGATCGCCGGCGGTGACGGCAAAGGACAGGATTTCGAGCCGCTCGCGCAGCCTGTCGCACGCTGGTGCCGCGCCGTCATGCTGATCGGCCGCGATGCACCGCGCATTCGCGAAGCGCTCGCCGCCGCCGGCGTGCCGCTCGTCGATCAACCGACGCTCGAAGCGGCAACGCGCGCGGCCGGCGCGCTGGCGCAAGCAGGGGATGCCGTGCTGCTCTCGCCCGCTTGTGCGAGCTTCGACATGTTCGACAACTACGCGCATCGCGCGACCGTGTTCCGCAGCACGGTCGAAGAGATCGCGGCCGAGCGGGGGACGATGCTATGAGCTGGACCGATCGCTTTGGCTCGCGCCTGATGCCGCAACGCGAAGCGGCGGCCGGGGGCAAATCGCCGAAGGCGGCTGCCGCGGCTTCGTCCGGCGTCGGCGGCCTGGCGAGCGCCGTCAGCGGCATGCGCCCGACACGCTCGCGCATGCTCGACTACGACCACGCCTTGCTGTGGGTCGTGATTGCGCTGCTCGGCCTGGGCGTGGTGATGGTCTACTCGGCGTCGATCGCCATGCCCGATTCGCCGAAGTACGCGGCCTATCGCTCGTACGCGTTTCTGCTGCGCCATGTGATGTCGTTGGCCGTGGCGATGGTCGTCTCCATCGTGGCGTTTCGAATCCCGATTTCGGTTTGGGACAAATACGCACCCAAGCTGTTCCTGCTCGCGCTCGCGGCGCTCGTGATCGTGCTGATCCCGCATATCGGCAAAGGGGTGAACGGCGCCCGCCGCTGGATCCCGCTCGGCCTCATGAACATGCAGCCGTCCGAAATCATGAAGCTCGCGGTGACCATCTATGCCGCGAACTACACGGTGCGCAAGCAGGAGTACATGCAAAGCTTCGCCAAAGGCTTTTTGCCGATGGGGTTCGCCGTGGGCGTCGTCGGCGCGCTCTTGCTGCTCGAGCCCGACATGGGCGCGTTCATGGTCGTCGCGGCCATCGCCATGGGCGTGCTGTTTCTCGGCGGCGTGAACGGCAAGCTCTTCGGTGGGCTCGTTGCCACCGCAGTCGGCACGTTCACGCTGCTCGTTTGGGCATCGCCGTGGCGGCGCGAGCGGATCTTCGCCTATCTCGATCCATGGGACGACCGCTACGCTCAAGGCAAAGCGTATCAATTGACGCACTCGCTGATCGCGTTCGGCCGCGGCGAGTGGTTCGGCGTCGGTCTCGGCGGCAGCGTCGAAAAGCTCAACTATCTGCCCGAAGCGCATACCGACTTCATTCTCGCCGTGATCGGCGAAGAACTCGGATTCATCGGCGTGCTCGTCGTGATCTTGCTGTTCTACTGGATCGTGCGGCGCGCGTTCGAAATCGGGCGGCAGGCGCTCGCGCTCGATCGCACGTTCGCGGGCTTGATGGCCAAGGGCGTCGGCTTGTGGTTCGGCGCTCAGACGTTCATCAACATGGGCGTGAACCTGGGGCTGTTGCCCACCAAGGGGTTGACGCTGCCGCTCGTCAGCTATGGCGGCTCGGGCATCGTGCTCAACTGCGTCGCGCTCGCCGTGCTCATGCGAGTGGACTATGAAAACCGAGTGCTGATGCGTGGGGGGAAAGTATGAGCACCACGCCGCAGCACACGTTGATGGTGATGGCCGGCGGCACCGGGGGGCACGTGTTCCCCGGGCTTGCGGTCGCGCATCGCATGCGGGCGTGGGGCTGGCGTGTCGTTTGGCTCGGCAATCCGTCGGGCATGGAGGCGTCGCTCGTGCCCAAGCACGGGTTTCCGATCGAGTTCGTGCGTTTCGGCGGATTGCGCGGCAAAGGCCTGCGCACGAAGCTGATGCTGCCGCTCAATATATTGCGCGCTTGCTTCGAAAGTTTGCGCGTGATGCGGCGCGTTCAACCGGACGTCGTGCTCGGCATGGGCGGCTACATCACCTTTCCCGCCGGTGTCATGGCGGCGCTGACGGGCCGCCCGCTCGTGCTGCACGAGCAAAATTCGATCGCGGGCCTGGCCAATAAGGTATTGGCCAAGCTCGCGCGGCGCGTGCTCGTCGCATTCCCCGACACGCTGCCCGGCGCGGAGTGGACCGGCAACCCGCTGCGCGACGAGATCTGCCACGCCGCCGAGCCGAAGCTGCGTTACGCGGAGCGCACGGGGCCGCTGCGCGTGCTGGTCGTGGGCGGCAGCTTGGGCGCCGCGGCGCTCAACGAATGCGTGCCGCGCGCTCTAGCGCTGCTCGCGCCGCACGAGCGCCCGCTGGTGATGCACCAAGCCGGCGCAAAACACATCGACGCGCTCCGGGCGAACTATGCGCAGGCGGGCTTCGAACCGGGCGAGGCGCTACGCCTCGTGCCATTCATCGACGATATGGCCGCGGCTTACGGCGACGCCGATCTCGTCATCTGCCGTTCCGGCGCGATGACCGTTGCGGAAGTGGCGGCGGTGGGCGTGGCGGCGCTGTTCGTCCCGTTCCCTTATGCGGTCGACGATCACCAAAGCACGAACGCGGCGTTCTTGGCTTCGCAGCAAGCGGCCGTGCTCGTGCAGCAGCGCGATTTGTCGCCCGAAAACCTCGCGGATTGGCTGCGCAGCCAGACGCGCGAGACGCTCGCCGAAATGGCGGAGCGCGCGCGCCTGCTCGCCAAGCCCGAGGCAACCGATCGCGTCGCGCAAGTATGCGCGGCGGTGGCGCTCGCGCGCCAGGAAGGAAAGCAATGAAACACATCGTCAAACACGTTCACTTCGTCGGGATCGGCGGCGCCGGCATGAGCGGGATCGCCGAGGTGCTGGTCACGCTCGGTTATCGCGTGAGCGGCTCCGACTTGGCGCGCAGCGCATCGACCGACCGGCTCGCGTCGCTCGGCGCGCAGATCGCGATCGGCCATGATGCGGCCAACATCGAAGGCGCGGACGCCGTCGTCGTGTCCACTGCCGTTCGCAGCGACAACCCGGAAGTGCTGGCCGCGCGCCGCAAGCGCGTGCCGATCGTGCCGCGTGCGGTGATGCTCGCCGAGCTCATGCGCTTGAAGCAGGGCATCGCGATTGCGGGCACGCACGGGAAAACGACGACGACGAGCCTCGTTGCAAGCGTGCTCGCGGCCGGCGGTCTCGATCCAACGTTCGTCATCGGCGGCCGCTTGACGAGTGCGGGCGCCAACGCCCGGCTGGGCACGGGCGATTTCATCGTGGCGGAAGCCGACGAATCGGACGCGTCGTTTTTGAATCTGCTGCCCGTGATCGAAGTCGTCACGAACATCGACGAAGATCACATGGACACATACGGGCACGACTTCGCCCGCCTGAAGCAGGCGTTCATCGAGTTTACGCACCGCTTGCCGTTTTACGGCATCGCCGTGCTTTGTGTGGACTGCGCGAATGTGCGCGAGATTTTGCCGTTCGTCTCGAAGCCCGTGATTCGTTACGGCTTTGCGCCCGATGCACAGGTGCGCGCCGTCAACGTGCTGGCGCGCGACGGCAAGATGCATTTCACCGCGCTGCGCGAAGGCGCGGGGCCGCTCGAAGTCGTGCTGAACATGCCCGGCACGCACAACGTGCAGAACGCACTGGCGGCGATCGCGATCGCGACCGAGCTCGAGATCGGCGATGCCGACATCCAGCGAGCGTTGGCCGAATTCACGGGCGTGGGCCGGCGCTTTCAGCGCTATGGCGAGATGCGCGTGGCGGGTGGCGGCAGCTACACGCTCATCGACGATTACGGGCATCACCCGGTCGAGATGGCGGCCACGATCGCCGCCGCGCGCGGCGCGTTTCCCGGCAAGCGTCTCGTGCTCGCTTTTCAGCCGCACCGGTACACGCGCACGCGCGACTGCTTCGAAGATTTCGTCGGCGTGCTTTCGAGCGTCGACGCGCTGGTGCTGACGCAGGTCTACGCCGCGGGCGAGGCGCCGATCGCCGCGGCGGATTCCGAAGCGCTCGCGCGCGCGCTCCGCGCCGCGGGCAAGGTGGACCCGGCCTTCGTCGAGACCGTCGACGACGTGCCGCAGGCGTTGTCGTCTCTGGTACGGGACGGCGATGTGGTGATTACGATGGGCGCGGGCTCGATCGGCGCAGTGCCGGGTCGCCTGGCCCAAGAATTGAGGGTGTGAGATGAGTGCAGGTATCGATCCGAAACGCTTCGGCAAAGTAGCCGTCCTGTTCGGCGGGGAATCGGCCGAGCGCGAGGTATCGCTCAAGTCGGGCACGCTCGTGCTCAAAGCGCTGCGCGATGCGGGCATCGACGCCCATCCGTTCGACCCTGCGCAGCGTTCGCTCTCGGCGCTCGAGGATGAAGGGTTCGTGCGTGCGTTCAACGCGCTGCACGGCGGCTACGGCGAAAACGGCCAAATTCAAGGCGCGCTCGATTTCTACGGTATTCGCTATACGGGCAGCGGCGTGCTGGGCTCGGCGCTCGGTCTCGACAAATTCCGCTCCAAGCTCGTCTGGCAGCAACTGGGCGTGCCCACCCCGCCGTTCGAAGCCGTGCTGCGGGGCGACGATTACGCGGCGCGCGCCGGCGAGATCGTCGCGAAGCTGGGCCTGCCGTTGTTCGTCAAGCCCGCGAGCGAGGGCTCGAGCGTCGCCGTCATCAAGGTGAAGGGCGCGGACGCCTTGCCCGCCGCGCTGGAAGAAGCGGCCAAGTTCGACAAGATCGTCATCGTCGAAAAGAGCATCGAGGGCGGCGGCGAATACACCGCTTGCATTGCCGGCGATCTCGATTTGCCGATCATTCGCATCGTGCCCAAAGGCGAGTTCTACGACTATCACGCGAAGTACATCGCCGAGGACACGCAGTACCTCATCCCGTGCGGCTTACCCGCGGCGCAGGAGGCGCGCTTGAAAGCGCTGTCGCGGCGCGCGTTCGACGTTCTGGGTTGCACCGACTGGGGGCGTGCCGATTTCATGCTCGATGCGAACGGCGATCCGTATTTCCTCGAGGTGAACACGGCGCCGGGCATGACCGATCACTCGCTGCCGCCCAAGGCCGCACGCGCGGTCGGCATCGAATATCAAGAGCTCGTCGTCGGCGTGCTGGCGCTGACGCTCAAGGATTGACCGCAAGCCATGTGGAACAACGTCCGCCAATTGAACCTTGCCGCCAACGCGCTTTACGCGCTGTTGGCGCTCGTGTTGTTGGCTGCGGGCGCGTACTGGTTGACGCAACGTCCGGCGTTCACGTTGCACACGATCGCGATCGGCGGCGACACCGAGCACATCAACGCGCCGACGGTGCGCGCAGGCGTGGTCGGCCATTTGCGGGGCAACTTCTTCACGGTCGATCTCGACAACGCACGCCAGGCCTTCGAGCAGATGCCGTGGGTGCGTCGCGCGAGCGTGCGGCGCGTGTGGCCGAATGCGCTGGCCGTGACGCTCGAGGAGTACAAACCGCTCGGCACCTGGGGCAGCGATCAGCTCGTGAGCGTCGGCGGCGAACTGTTCACGGCGAATCAAGGCGAGCTCGACGTGGACTTGCCTGCATTCGACGGGCCGAGCGGCACCGAAAAGGAAGTGGTCGCACGCTATTTCGATTTCAAGAAATGGCTCGCGCCGCTAGGCGCGGCGCCGGACGAAGTGACGCTGTCGCCGCGCTATGCCTGGACGGTGAAACTGTCGAACGGCACGCAGATCGAATACGGTCGAGAACGCAACCCGCAAACGCTGGCCGAGCGCAGCCATCGGCTGACGGCGGCGTGGGGGGCGGTCACGGCCCGTTGGGGCAAGGACATCGAATACGCGGATCTGCGCTATCCGAACGGCTTTGCGATTCGCGCAGCGGGGATGCGCTTCATCGGCAATGCGACCGCGGGCAAACCCGCGGCGAAGTAACACGACATCACACGCAATGAGCACGCTATGAGTAAAGACTACAAGGATCTGCTGGTTGCCCTGGACATCGGCACGGCCAAGGTCGTCGCGGTCGTCGCTGAATTGCGCGGCGAGGGCCACTACGAAGTGATCGGGCTCGGGCAAAGCGAATCGAAGGGTCTGAAAAAAGGTGTCGTGGTGAACATCGAGGCCACGGTGCAATCGATTCAGCGCGCGCTGGAAGAGGCCGAGCTGATGGCCGACTGCAAGATCACCAACGTCTTCACGGGGATCGCGGGCAGCCATATCCGCAGCTTCAATTCCAGCGGCATGGTTGCGATCAAGGACAAGGAAGTGACGCAGGCGGACGTCGCCCGCGTGATCGAGACGGCCAAGGCGATCAACATTCCGACCGATCAGCAGGTGCTGCACATCCTCACGCAGGAATTCATCATCGACGGCCAGGAAGACGTACGCGAGCCGATCGGGATGAGCGGCATTCGCCTCGAGGTGAAAGTGCACATCGTGACGGGCGCCGTGTCGGCCGCGCAAAACATCGTCAAATGCGTGCGACGCTGCGGGCTCGAAGTCAACGATCTGATTCTGCAGCCGCTCGCGTCCTCGCTCGCGGTGCTGACCGAGGATGAAAAGGAACTGGGTGTGGTGCTCGTGGACATCGGTGGCGGCACGACCGATATCGCCATCTTCAGCGAAGGCGCCATTCGCCACACGGCGGTGATCCCGATCGCGGGCGATCAGATCACGAGCGACATCGCGATGGCGTTGCGCACGCCGACGCCGGACGCCGAGGACATCAAGGTCAGCTACGGCATCGCCAAGCAAGCGCTCGCCGATCCCGACGAAATGATCGAAGTGCCCGGGTTGGGTGAGCGCGGTCCGCGCACGCTGTCGCGCCAAGCGCTCGCAGCCGTGATCGAGCCGCGCGTGGAAGAGTTGTTCTCGCTCGTGCATCAAGTGGTGCGCGAATCGGGTTACGAGGAACTCTTGAGCTCGGGCATCGTTCTGACGGGCGGTGCTTCGATGATGCCGGGCATGGTCGAGCTCGGCGAAGACATTTTTCTGAAGCCGGTGCGCATCGGCGTGCCGGAATACGCGGGGGGGCTTGCCGACGTCGTGCGCAATCCGCGCTACTCGACGGCGATGGGATTGCTCGTCGAAGGTTCGTCGCAACGCATGCGCGGCCGCAAGGTCGCGGTGCAGGCGGGATCGATGGGGCAGGTTTTCTCGCGCATGAAAGACTGGTTTTTGGGCAATTTTTAATTTCTAAAGAGGGCCCAACGCGCGTTGACGAAACGCGCTTCGGGCAGGCGGTGAAAGCGCGGGTGCCGGCGGCCCGCGCGCGACGAGGGGTTGCCCGACTCCTCGACGAATAACGCCGATCGGCAGGACTTTTTTTTGACGGAGGCAATATGGAATTCCAGATGTTGGAAACGGAAACCAACGGCACCATCATCAAGGTGGTGGGCGTTGGCGGTGCGGGCGGCAATGCCGTCGCGCACATGATCAGCAAAGGGGTGCAAGGCGTCGATTTCGTCGTCATGAACACCGATGCTCAAGCGTTGTCGCGCTCGCGTGCGCCGAACGTGATTCAGCTCGGCAACACGGGGCTGGGCGCCGGCGCGAAGCCGGAGATGGGACGTGCGGCGGCCGAAGAAGCGCGCGAGCGGATCGCCGATGCGTTGCGTGGCGCGCACATGGTATTCATCACCGCCGGCATGGGCGGCGGCACGGGCACGGGCGCAGCGCCCGTGGTCGCGCAGATCGCCAAGGAGATGGGCATTCTGACCGTGGGCGTCGTGAGCAAGCCGTTCGAATTCGAAGGCGGCAAGCGCATGCGCGTGGCGGAAGCCGGCTCGCAGCAACTGGAGGATCACGTCGACTCGCTGATCGTCGTCCTGAACGACAAGCTGTTCGAGGTGATGGGCGATGACGCCGAGATGGATAAGTGCTTCCAGTGCGCAGACGACGTTCTGAACAACGCTGTGGCCGGTATCGCCGAAATCATCAATGTCGACGGTCTCGTGAACGTCGACTTCGAAGACGTGAAGACGGTGATGGGCGAGCAAGGCAAGGCGATGATGGGCACGGCCACGGTGGCCGGCGTCGATCGCGCCCGGCTTGCGGCCGAGCAGGCCGTTGCGAGCCCGCTGCTCGAAGGCGTCGATCTGTCGGGTGCGCGCGGCGTGCTCGTGAACATCACGTCGAGCCGCTCGCTGCGCTTGTCGGAAACGCGCGAAGTGATGAACACGATCAAGAGCTACGCGGCGGACGACGCCACGGTCATCTTCGGCGCGGTCTACGACGATGCGATGGGCGATGCGTTGCGCGTGACGGTCGTTGCGACGGGTCTTGGCCGCACGGCAGCAAGCGCGGCGAAGAAGCAGCAGCCGGCGCCCATGACGCTCCTGCGCACGGGCACGGACAATCAGCCCGTGATGCAGCATGGCTATACGCCGCAGTCGTCGCACGCGAACACGGGCGATTACGGCGCGTTCGATACGCCGGCCGTGTGGCGCAACTCGCGCGAGACGGCAGCCTCGCATGTGCAGGCGCTCCAGGAAAAGGGCGTCGACACGTACGACATTCCCGCGTTCTTGCGTAAGCAGGCGGACTGAAGCGCGGTGCATTCGTCGCGCGTGCGGCTTTCTTGGCCGCCGCGCCGACGAAAGGACGGCATCATGAACGGCAACGGCGTCAGAAGGCTTCGTCCCGTCGGACGAGCAGGCGCAGCCGCTTCGCGCAGTGTGCCGGCGAAGCGGGTGCAGCGACTGTCGGCGCGCCCTAGATCGGGCAGCGTGTCGCGCGCGAGCGCATCGAATCACGCGCACGTGCTGGCTTCGGCCTGCGACAGACGGGTTTGGCAGAGAGCGGGCCGTTAAGCGCCCGGCGCGGCACTCGGACAGTGCCGAGTTCCGAGTCGATTCCGGCCCGGTGCTAGTGAGTGCAGCGCGTACGGCGCGAGCGGATGATCGGCGCATCGCGGGCAAGATGTGTCGGGAACGCCTTTGGACCGGGCAAGCGATATGCGTGCTTGCCGGGGACCGGCTGCGCCGCGTTTGCGCGTGGCGTGTCGGCGACGACTGCGGCGTGGTTTTGTGACGGTCCGTTACGGGCTGGCGACCGGGAATGCCTCCGTTCCGGCCGCCGGCCTCGCTTCGCTTGCAGCAGGTAACGCGAGGAAACAGATGGATACGTCCGCGGAAATGAACGATTCCGCCGGATAGAGTATACTCTGTGCTATGAACTAAAAGGGCCGATTGAGAATACCAATCGAACAAGACCATGCTGAAGCAACGCACCATCAAATCGATCGTCAAGACAGTCGGAATCGGCTTGCACTCCGGGCGCAAGGTCGAACTGACGCTGCGTCCCGCTGCCGCTAACACCGGCATCGTGTTTTCGCGCGTCGATTTGCCGACTGCGGTGGACATTCCCGCGTCCGCGTTGTCGATCGGCGATACACGTCTTGCTTCGGTTCTGCAGAAGGATGGCGCGCGCGTATCGACGGTCGAGCATTTGATGTCGGCCTGCGCGGGCTTGGGCATCGACAATCTGTACGTCGATGTCACGGCGGAAGAAATCCCGATCATGGACGGCAGCGCGGCCTCGTTCGTCTTCCTGATGCAATCGGCCGGAATCGAAGAGCAAAACGCGCCGAAAAAATTCATCAAGGTGAAGAAGCCGGTGGAAGTGCGCGACGGCGACAAATTCGCGCGCCTCGATCCGTATTTCGGATTCAAGCTCAAGTTCACGATCGACTTCAGTCACCCGGCCGTCGACAAGACGGGGCAGGCGCTCGAAGTCGATTTCGCGACGACTTCATACGTCCGCGAAATCGCCCGCGCGCGCACCTTCGGCTTCGCGCATGAGGTCGAGACGATGCGCGAGCTCGGGTTGGCGCGCGGCGGCAGCATGGACAACGCGATCGTGCTCGACGAATACCGGATCTTGAACAACGATGGCTTGCGCTACGACGACGAGTTCGTGAAGCACAAGATGCTCGATGCGATCGGCGATCTCTATGTCATCGGCCATCCGCTGCTCGCCTCGTATACGGCGTACAAGTCGGGGCACGGTCTGAACAATGCGCTGTTGCGCGAGTTGCTCGCGCATGAGGACGCTTACGAAGTGCTGACGTTCGACGACCTCGAACACGCGCCGCGCGGCTTCGGCTACGACGCCCAGACCGCATTGGCCTGAGCGGGCGGCTCGCGCATGAGCGCGGTGCGGCGCACGCGGCACGTGCCACTGCACAATTCAATATGAGCGGCCTTCGGGCCGCTCATTGCTTTTCGTCGGTCGATTTTCCGTGTCGCGCGGCCATGGCGGCGAGGGCCGCCTGCAGTGGCGAAGGGGGGAGCGAACGGCTGAGCGCTTGCAAGGCGGCGGCGCCGGCCGGCGTCATGCGCGCCTGCTTGGGCGCAGGCGGTTCTTCCACGGCGCGCAGCCGCACTTTGACGGCGAGGGTGCGCACCGGCCAACCGCGCTGCTGCAACGACGAGAGCAGCCGGTCGTTGATTTGGCGCAGCCTTGCGGCCAAGGCGCCGTGCGCCGCGAACAGCGTGAGCGTGCCGTCTTTGATAAAACCCGGCTCGACGTTCTTCGCCAGGTAGTCGGGCAGCAACTGTGCCAAATCGCGCTCGAGCGAGGCGATTTGCTCGACGCCGGCGCGTAGCGCCGCGAATGCATCGGTCCGTCCGAGCACTTCGGCGACAGGTTGCGGCCGGCGTGCCGAAGCAGCCTTCGAAAAGGACGAAAAGCGTTTCATGGCGCGATTGTACCTGTCTGCCGGGCAATGCCGGCACGGCGAGACACCTGCCGCTCGACACGGTACGTTAAGGCTCGCGTGCTAAAATGCGCGATTCGAATTCACTCATGGAATAAGCCGCCGAGGCCCTTCGAATCCGGGCATCCGCCGTGGCCGCATAGGCCGCGCGGTGCCTGGCCGAAGCCGCGACGCATACTCGACCCGATGACCACCGGTTTTCTCCAAAAGATCTTTGGCAGCCGCAATCAGCGTCTCGTCAAGCAGTATCAAAAGACCGTCGCGGTGATCAATGCGCTCGAGCCGCAAATCGAGCAATTGACGGACGACCAACTGCGCGCCAAGACGGACGAATTCCGGCAGCGCGTCGCCAGCGGGGAATCGCTCGACAAACTGCTGCCCGAGGCGTTCGCGGTCTGCCGCGAGGCCAGCCGCCGCGTGCTCAAAATGCGTCATTTCGACGTGCAGCTGATCGGGGGCATGGTGCTGCATTACGGCAAGATCGCCGAAATGCGCACGGGCGAGGGCAAGACGCTCGTCGCCACGCTGGCTGCATATCTGAACGCGTTGTCGGGGCGGGGCGTTCACGTCGTGACGGTCAACGATTACCTCGCGCAGCGCGACGCCGAATGGATGGGCCGGCTCTACAACTTCCTCGGCTTGTCGGTCGGCATCAATCTGTCGCAAATGGACCACGAGTCGAAGCAGCAGGCGTACGCGGCCGACATCACCTACGGCACGAACAACGAGTTCGGCTTCGACTATCTGCGCGACAACATGGTCTACGAGACGCATGCGCGCGTGCAGCGGTCGTTGAACTTCTCGATCGTCGACGAGGTGGATTCGATTCTCATCGACGAAGCGCGCACGCCGCTCATCATTTCGGGCCAAGCCGAAGATCACACCGAGCTCTATGTCCGCATGAACGCGCTACCGCCGCTGCTGGAGCGGCAGATCGGCGAAGAGCGGGCCGACGGCACGGGCGTCGAGAAGCCGGGTGATTACACGCTCGACGAAAAGGCGCGCCAGGTGTTCCTGACTGAGTCCGGGCACGAAAAGGCCGAGCGTTTGCTGGCCGAATGGGGCTTGATCGGCGAAGGCGAAAGCCTGTACGCCGCGCAGAACATCACGTTGATGCACCACGTGTACGCCGCGCTGCGCGCTCATACGCTGTTCTTCCGCGATCAGCATTACGTCGTGCAGAACGGCGAAGTCGTCATCGTCGACGAATTCACGGGGCGGCTGATGGCGGGCCGCCGCTGGTCGGACGGGCTGCATCAGGCGGTGGAAGCGAAGGAGCACGTCAAGATCCAAAGCGAGAACCAAACGCTCGCCTCGATCACGTTCCAAAACTACTTCCGCATGTACGCGAAGCTCTCGGGCATGACCGGCACGGCCGATACCGAAGCGTACGAATTCAACGAAATCTACGGTCTCGAAACGGTCGTCATTCCGACCAACCGGCCGCCGAAGCGGATCGACAAGCAAGACCAGATCTACAAGACCGCCAAAGAGCGCTACGACGCCGTCATTCGCGACATTCGCGACTGCTACGAGCGCGGCCAGCCGGTGCTCGTCGGTACGACATCGATCGAAAATTCCGAATTGCTGTCGAACCTGCTGACGAAGGCGGGTTTGCCGCACGAGGTGCTCAACGCGAAGCAGCACGCGCGCGAGGCTGGTATCGTCGCGGAAGCGGGGCGGCCCAAGCGCATTACGATCGCAACGAACATGGCAGGCCGCGGGACCGACATCGTGCTCGGCGGTAACGCCGAAAAGCAGGCGTCGCTGCTCGAGCTGGACGAATCGATCCCCGCCGAAGAAAAGGCCACCCGCATCCGTG
The DNA here is from genome assembly GCF_056498045.1 of Trinickia sp. Z7. Lineage (NCBI taxonomy): Bacteria > Pseudomonadati > Pseudomonadota > Betaproteobacteria > Burkholderiales > Burkholderiaceae > Trinickia > Trinickia sp. Z7. Next base: position 427,394 of record NZ_JAUEQW010000004.1, on the reverse strand, counting down.
CGCTGCACGACGAATGGCAGGCGCTGCACGACCAAGTCAAAGCAGCGGGCGGCTTGCACATCATCGGCACCGAGCGCCACGAGTCGCGCCGTATCGACAATCAATTGCGCGGCCGCGCGGGCCGTCAGGGCGATCCGGGTTCCTCGCGCTTCTATCTGTCGCTCGAAGATCCGCTGCTGCGCATCTTCGCCGGCGACCGCGTGCGCGCGATCATGGACCGGCTGCGCATGCCCGAGGGCGAAGCGATCGAGGCCGGCATCGTCACGCGCTCGATCGAGTCGGCACAGCGTAAAGTCGAAGCCCGAAATTTCGACATTCGCAAGCAACTGCTCGAGTACGACGACGTCTCCAACGATCAGCGCAAGGTGATCTACCAGCAGCGCAACGAGTTGCTCGAAGCGCACGACATCACCGAGACGATCACGGCGATGCGCCATGCCGTCGTCACCGATGTGGTTCACGAGTTCGTTCCCGCCGGCAGCATCGAAGAGCAATGGCGCGCCCCCGAATTGGAAGAGGCGCTGCGCAAGGACTGGCAGCTCGATCTGGCCATTCAGGAGATGATCAACGAGTCCCAATCGCTCGATGCCGACGATATTCTCGAGGCGGTGATCGGCGCGGCCGACGAGGCCTATGAGGCCAAAGTCGCACTCGTGGGCCGCGAGTCGTTTAGCGCGTTCGAGCGGTCGGTCATGCTGCAAACGCTCGACCGTTGCTGGCGCGAGCATCTGGCCGCGTTGGACCACCTGCGCCAGGGCATCCATTTGCGCGGCTACGCCCAGCAAAACCCGAAACAAGAGTACAAGCGCGAAGCGTTCGAGCTGTTCGAGACGCTGCTCAACATCGTGAAGACGGAAGTGACGCGTATCGTCATGAACGTTCAGATTCAATCGCCCGAGCAACTCGAAGAGGCCGCCGAGCAGTACGAAGATCAGGTCGGCCACGTCGAAAACGTCGAATTTCGTCACGCCGAATTCGCCGAAGCGGCGGCCGTTGCGGCAGCCGCGACGGATGCGACCGCCGACATGGTCGGCCAGGCCATGAGCCATGGCGCGCATGGGCCGGCGGCGTCGGTGACTGCCGATGGCGTGCCGAAAGTCGGCCGCAACGATCCTTGCCCTTGCGGTAGCGGCAAGAAATACAAACAGTGTCACGGTAAGTTGGCTTAACCGGATTCGCGACCATGGCCGTCAATTTTCCTTCGATCGATCCCGCGCAACTTCATCCCGTCGCCGGCGTGACGCTCGGCTACGCCGAGGCGAATATCCGCAAGCCGAACCGCAAGGACGTGCTGGTCGTCTCGCTCGATGAGGGCGCGACGGTGGCGGGCGTCTTTACGTCCAACCGTTTTTGCGCCGCGCCCGTCACGGTGTGCCGTGAGCATCTGGCTAAGGTGCGGGAAGGCGGCAAGGGCATTCGCGCGCTCGTCGTCAATACGGGCAATGCGAACGCGGGCACCGGCGAGCCCGGCCTCGCGCACGCGCGTGAGACCTGTGTCGAGCTCGCGTGCTTGGCGGGCATCGCGCCCGAGCAAGTTCTGCCGTTCTCGACGGGCGTCATTCTCGAGCCGCTGCCGATCGATCGCCTCAAAGCAGGCTTGCCTGCGGCGTTGGCGTGCCGCGCGCCCGCGCACTGGTACGAGGCGGCGCAATCAATCATGACGACCGACACGCTGGCGAAGGCCGCATCAAAGCAAGTGACGATCGACGGCCATACGGTCACGCTCACGGGTATCAGCAAGGGCGCCGGCATGATCAAGCCGAATATGGCGACGATGCTGGGCTTTCTCGCGTGCGACGCAGCCGTTGCCCAGGATGTGCTCGACACGCTCGTCAAAGAGGTCGCCGATCGCTCGTTCAATTGCATCACGATCGATGGCGATACGTCGACGAACGACTCTTTCATGCTCATTGCCACGGGCAAATCGAGCCTGCCGGCAGTGACGTCGGCGGGTACGCCTGCGTACGCCGCGTTGCGCGATGCCGTTGCGTCCCTCGCGCAAACCCTCGCACAACTGATCGTACGCGACGGCGAGGGTGCGACGAAGTTCATGACGGTGCAAGTCGAGGGTGGCGCAAGCGTGAGCGAGTGCCGCCAAGTCGCCTATGCCATAGGCCATTCGCCGCTCGTGAAGACGGCTTTCTATGCATCGGATCCGAACCTCGGCCGTATTTTGGCCGCGATCGGCTATGCGGGCATCGCCGATCTGGATGTGGCGAAGATCGATCTCTATCTCGGCGACGTGCACGTCGCAACCGAGGGCGGGCGTCACCCCGCTTATCGGGAAGAGGATGGGCAGCGGGTCATGAAGGAAAGCGAGATCACGATTCGCGTGGTGCTCGGCCGCGGCACGGCCCAGGCGACGATCTGGACCTGCGACCTATCGCACGACTACGTTTCCATCAACGCCGATTACCGGTCCTGACGCAGGGTGGCGGCGCCTTCGGGCGCGCCGCCGTGCGTGTCGGGGTTTCGACCGCGCCGTGTCGCGCGGCGCGACGCATGACGTTTCGTACCGCTCATGGACAAACTCGAACAATTTCTGACCCGCGCCGAAGCCTTGCTCGGTCGTCTGGAAGCGATGCTGCCGCCCGTGGCGCCCAGCGTCGACTGGTCTGCGTCGATTGCGTTTCGCTGGCGCAAGCGACAAGGGCGCGGCTACCTGCAGCCGGTGCCGGCGATCTCGTCGATCACGCTCGCCGACTTGCAGAATATCGAACGCCAAAAGACGCTCATCGAGCAAAACACGCGGCAATTCGTCAATAAGCGTCCGGCGAACAACGTACTGCTCACCGGCGCACGCGGCACGGGCAAATCGTCGCTGATCAAAGCGTGTCTGAACGCATACGCGAACCAGGGATTGCGCCTGATCGAGGTCGACAAGGACGATTTGCACGATCTGGGCGACATCACCGAGCTCATCGCTGCACGGCCGGAGCGGTTCATCGTGTTTTGCGACGACCTCTCGTTCGAAGAAGGCGAATCGGGCTATAAGGCGTTGAAGGTGGCCCTCGACGGCTCGGTCGCGGCGCAATCGGACAATATCCTCATCTACGCGACATCGAACCGGCGCCATCTGTTGCCGGAGTATATGAGCGACAACGAGACGTACAAGCATATGTCCGACGGTGAGATTCATCCGGGCGAGGTCGTCGAAGAAAAAATCTCGCTGTCCGAACGATTCGGCTTATGGGTGAGCTTCTACCCGTTCAAGCAAGACGATTACCTCACGATCGTCGGGCATTGGTTGCGCCATTTCGGCTGCACCGACGACGATATCGCCAATGCTCGTGGTGATGCGCTCGTTTGGGCGCTGGAGCGCGGTTCGCGTTCCGGCCGAGTGGCGTGGCAATTTGCCCGAGACTGGTCCGGCCGCGGGGCGCGAGTATGACCATGAACTCGCATCCGAGCGGCGCCCAAGCCGTCGATCGCTCCCCCACCGGCCGCCCTGTGACACAGGTCGCGGTTGGCGTGCTCGTCCAACCTGACGGCTGCTACCTGCTCGCGCAGCGGCCCGCGGGCAAGCCGTACGAAGGCTATTGGGAGTTTCCGGGCGGTAAGCTCGAGCCCGGCGAGACGGTCGAAGCCGCACTTGCACGAGAATTGCACGAGGAACTCGGCATAGTCGTGACCGAGTGCCATCGCTGGCACACGCTCGAGCATGACTATCCGCATGCCTATGTGCGGCTTCACTTCTGCAAAGTGACTGGATGGACAGGTGAGCCGCACGGACGCGAGGGCCAGGCCTTCAGTTGGCAGCGCCTACCGGTCGAAGTCGCTCCGCTGTTGCCGGCAGCCATTCCGGTGCTCGAGCTTCTCGCTGCCGATTAGGGCTCGGAGGGTGGGGCGATGGCGCCCGCCTGCGCTATCGCGCGCATGGCGCGCCTGACGGCTTTGCCCGCTACTGCTTGCCAAGCGTCCTGAGCGAGCAATTCGCGTTGGCGCGAATCAATTCAGATCGCCGTGTTTGTCTTCATCCGATGGCGGCTCTTCGTCCGTGCCGCCGATCCGATATTTCTCATTCGCCCAAGCGCCTAAATCAATTTGCTTGCACCGCTCGGAGCAAAAGGGGCGGAAGCGATTTTCGGGCGTCCAGCGAACATCCTTGCCGCAGGTCGGGCATTTGACAACAGTCACCATCTTTCAAAGGCTGCAAAGCGTCAATTGGAACGGCACGTCGACATCGACGGCCCGCGGACGAAGATCGCCGTCCTGAACCGTGAAACGCACCCAGAGCATGTACTTGTTGGCGCTGGCCTCGGGAATCACGCGCAGTTCCGGCGAGACACGCACTTGCATCAGCTGGTACGTGCGGCCGGAGAGCATCTGCTGATAGCTGCCCTGCATGGCCATGACCTTCGATGCTTGCCCCGATTCACGTGCCAGGCGCAACACGATAGAGGCGGCATCGCGCAGCGGTAGCAGCGGTGCGATCCACTTGGCGATATCTTGGCGGCGCTGATCGGGATGCAATTGCTGCCATGCATAGTAGGACGGCAGGTCGAATTCGCAGGTGCCGCCCGGAATGATGGCGCGGCTACGAATGCTGGCGAGCCATTCGTTGTCCGAGAGATGCTGGCCGGTTTTGCCTTGCATCTGCGCGAGGCCGGCGAGCGTCTGCTCGATTTCGCCGAGCACGGCTTCGAGCGCGTTCTGCTCGATGCCCGGATTGCCGCGGAACGGTGCAAGCGTTTGACGTTGCCGCTCCAGTTCCTTCATCAGATCCGACTTCAAATCCGCCCGGCCCGTTACTTCGGCGATTTCGAACAGCGTTGTCAGTGCGACGTGATGCTCTCGCGCGTCGTCTTGGCTCAAGAAAAAGGTGAAGCGCTCGAATAAATCTTCGAGACGCAGCAGCGTGCGAATTCGCTCGTTGAACGGATACTCGTAAAGGATCAAGCGCGCTCGCCCCTGGGGTCGTGGGTGGTGGGATTGCAGGACATTCTAATGCCGCAGGTTGGCCCCCGCAATCGCGGAATCAGGCACTTTTTACTGCGCTTTCCCGGAAAAGGACATTTTGAGGAAGCTGTCGGCAGGTTGAGCGACGTTCGCGACCCACGCTCGGGCACGATGCCGCGCGGCATGAGTGCGGCGCCGGCAGCGGTCATGCGGCGGTGCCTCCGGCAAGCGCTAGATAGTATCGATGCAAGCGCCGCACCTCTTGCTCGAGCAATGCCAGAGGCGCATCGTCGTTGACGATGATGTCGTCGGCGGCCGCGAGCCGCGCTTCGCGCGAGGCCTGCCGCGCCATGATGGCTAACACTTGTTCGCGCGAGAACGCGTTTCGGCGCATGACGCGTTCGATCTGCGTTTCGGTGCTGCAATCGACAACCAGCACACGGTCGACGCGCGTTTTCCACGTGCCCGATTCGACCAGCAGCGGCACGACGATGACGACGTAGGGTCCTGTCGCCGTGCCTCGCTCGCGCTCGGTTTCGGCACGAATCAGCGGGTGCGTGATGGCTTCGAGGCGGGCTTTGGCCGCATCGTCGGAGAACACCAGAGCGCGCATCTTGGCTCGATCGAGCGAGCCGTCGGATGCGATGAATCCCGAGCCGAACGCTTGCTCGATGAGCGGCATGGCCGCGCCGCCGGGCGCCGTGATGCGGTGCGCGATGACGTCGGTATCGACGATGACGATGCCCTGCGTCGCGAATAAATCGGCAACAGTGGTCTTGCCGCTACCGATGCCCCCTGTTAGCCCTACGGCGAACATGACCTCAGCCTCCGAGCAGATGGAAGATCGACGTGCCGGTGAACAGCGTCACGACGCCGCCGAGCGCAAGGAAGGGACCGAACGGCAGCGGCTCGTCGAACCGCAGGCGTCCCGACCACATGGCTGCGAGTCCCGCGATGGCGCCCGTGATGGCGGCGATGAGCACGACCTGGGGCAGCGCCGCCCAGCCGAGCCACGCACCGAGCGCGGCGAGCAGCTTGAAATCGCCATAGCCCATGCCTTCCACGCCGCGCGCGAAGCGAAATAGCCAGTAGACGCACCACAAGAAAACGTAGCCGGCGATTGCGCCCGCGACGGCCGCACGCAACGAGGCGAACGTATCGCCGAAATTGACGATGAGCCCGGCCCACAAGAGCGGCAGCGTGAGCGAATCGGGCAGCAGACGCGTCTCGGCGTCGATCGCGCTCATGGCGAGCAGCGCGGCCGTGAGACCGAACGCCGCGAGGGCCGTGCCGGTGGGCCCAAAAGCGGCCAGCGCGCCTGCGGCGAATGCCGCGCCGGCAAGCTCGATCAGGGGATAACGCACGCCGATGGGATTGCGGCAAGCCGAGCAGCGGCCGCGCAGCAAAACGTAGCTCAGCACGGGGATATTTTCCGTGGCGCGCAGCACGTGGCCGCAATGCGGGCAGGCGCTGCGCGGCAACCAAAGGTTGAAACGCGCCGGAAGGCTGTCGGCTCGCGCGGGTTCGCCCGTCGCTTCGCTGATCTCGAGACGCCAGGCGCGCTCGAGCATGATCGGCAACCGGTGCACCACGACGTTCACGAAGCTGCCGATGGCGAGCCCGAACACGATCGCGAAGGCGAACTGCCAGGCCGGCGGCAGCGCGCCGAAGACGGCGCCGATGCCGAGCGACAGGCGCGAGAGAGGAGCGTCGATGAGCGAGGCGTACACGGATGGAATCGCGATCGGGGCCGGTGGGTGAATGGGGGGCATGCTACACCACGTTGCCAAGTTCGATGACGGGCAGATAGAGCGCGACGATGAGCGAGCCGATGACGAGGCCGAGCAGCATGACGAGGAGCGGCTCCGCGCACGCCGACGCAAACGCCAAGCGTTCGTCGACCTCGCGTTCTGCCAACGCGGACCAATCGAGCAACATGGCATCGAGCGCCCCTGATTCTTCGGCGACGGCCAGTGGTTCGACGAGCCCTGCAGGGAAGCAGCCGACGGCGCGCATCGCGTGGGCGAGCCGTTCACCGCGCCGCAGCCGTCCTTGGATGTCCGCGTTGGCAGCGTTGAAGACGGCGTTGCCAGCGACATTGGCGAGCACGCCGAGCGCGTCGGCTAGGGGGATGCCGGCTGCGAGCAGCGTGCCGAGCGCACGCGACCAGCGCGCGGCGGCGATGGCTCGGGCGAGCGGGGCCAGCGCGGGCGCAGCGAGTAGGAATCGATCGAAGGCCATGCGAGCGCTCGCTCGACCGCGCACGAGGCGCGAGGCTACCAGAGCGGCCGCAGCCGAAACGGCGAGAGACAGGGGACCCCAATCGGTCAGGAAGTTGGATAGCGCCATTACCGCGCGCGTCGGACCCGGCAGCGCCGCGCCGAAATGGTCGAACACCTGCTCGAACGTCGGCACGACGAATGCGAGGAGAGCGGCGGTGACGATGACCGCCAGCACGATGACGCCGCACGGATAGGCGAGCGCGGCGCGCAGTTTCGAGCGTTGGGCCGCGGCGCGTTCGCGCTGTTCGGCGAGGCGGACGAGCGCGTTGCCCAGCGAGCCCGTGGCTTCGCCGATGGCCGCCAGTTCGCAGTAAAGCCGATCGAATTGCGCGGGGTAGGCGGCGAGCGCCGCAGCGAACTGCTGACCGGCCGTAATGCGGCGCGCCAGGCCGCTCGCGACGCGCGGTAGGCCGCTGCGCGGCGACGTACGAGCAAGCAGCTCGAGCGCCTGCACGAGCGCGAGCCCAGCGCACAGCAGATTGGCGAGTTGCCGCGTGAACGCCGTGACCTCGCGGGTGGTGGTACGCGCTGGCGCGGCCGGGCCGAGTGCGTGGAGCTTGGCTGCAACGATGCCTTCGATCTGGAGCCGTGCGCGAGCGGCCGCGAGATCGGGTGCGATGAGCACGCCGCGGCGCCGCGTGCCGTCGAGTTGGAAGCCCTTCCACCGAAAACGCGTTTCCGAGGCGTGCGGCTCGGCCAATGACTGGCCCACGCGCGGCGCGCCTCGCTCGGCCCGCGCCTGGGCTGTCGTGCGGCTCGGATTCATGTGCCGTCCGTCACGGCGAGCGCTTCGTCGATGCTCGTTACGCCTTCGCGCACGCGCGCGAGCGCGGCTTCGCGCAGAGGCGCCGCGCCATCGAGTCGCGCTTGGCGCGCAATCGCATGCATGCTGGCGCCCGCGTTGATCAATTCGCACACCGCTCGCGATACCGGCATGACCTGATGAATGCCGATGCGGCCACGATAACCCGAGCCGTCGCAGGCGACGCACCCGCGGGCCGTATACGAAGTTCGCAGCGCGGGCGCATCGCACCCCAGCCGCGCCGCAACGTGTGCGGCAGGCAGCGCTTCGGCCTGTATTCGGCAATGTGGACACAAGCGGCGAACCAGTCTTTGCGCGGTGACGAGCCGAAGTGCAGCAGCGAGGTTATGAGGGGCGACGCCGATGTCGAGCAATCGGCCGATCGCGCTCGGCGCGTCGTTGGTATGCAGCGTCGACAGGACGAGGTGTCCTGTTTGCGCAGCTTTGAGGGCGACATCGGCGGTTTCGGCGTCGCGAATCTCACCGATCATGATGACGTCGGGATCCTGCCGTAGCAGCGCGCGCAACGCAGCGGGGAACGTGAGCCCCGCTTTTTCGCGCACGCTGACTTGGTTGACGCCTTCGACTTGGATCTCGGCAGGGTCTTCGACGGTGCAGATATTGCGCGAGGATGCGTTGAGCATCTGCAGAAAAGCGTAAAGAGAGCGTGTCTTGCCGCTACCGGTCGGCCCCGTGACGAGGATGAGCCCGTGCGGTGCGCGAATGGCCGCCTCGATCGGAGGGCGTTGTCGCGCATCGAAGCCCAGCGCTGCTAGCGACAAGTCGGACGGCAGCGTTTCGAGACGCCGCAGCGCTAGCTTTTCTCCGTGCAGTGTCGGCAGTGTACTGACGCGGTAGTCTTCGATTTCGTCCTGTGCGAGTGTGAGCCGCAGGCGGCCGTCTTGCGGCACGCGCCGCTCTGCAATGTCCAGGCGTGCCAGGACCTTCACGCGTGTAACGAGCGCGTCGCGCAGATGCGCGGGCGGACTGGGCAACTCGTGCAGAACCCCGTCGACGCGCAGCCGGATGCGCCAGCCGTGTTCGGTGGGCTCGACGTGAATGTCCGATGCCGAGCGATGGGCCGCTTGCTCGAGCACTTGTGTGAAGAGCCTGGCGGCCGGGCCGTCGTCAGAGGCGCGGGCCGCCGCCAGGGAAGAAAACGACGAAGTGATGGACATCGGAGGCCGGCATGACGCCGCCGTGGAACGGGATGCGGCAATCATCGCTCGCGCGGCGGCGACGCGCCATTCAGCCTGTCGGCCAACGGGCGCTATCGCGATCTGGCGCTAGACGTTCGACGGCTTTGCCGTTGCGCGCGTGCGCGGTTTGAACAGCTTGACGGTGCGTACGGCTTGATCGTCGCTTTGCAGCACCTCGAGTTGGACGTCGCCGATTTGCAGACAAACGTCGCCCTCGGGAATTTCCTCTAGCGTTTCGAGAATCAGGCCGTTCAGCGTTTTCGGCCCGTTGGTGGGTAGCGTGAGTTGCAGCCAGCGATTCAATTCGCGCAACGGCATGCTGCCCGCGACGATGCATTCTCCGCTCTCGGTCCAGCCGGTGCGCGTGCCGGCACTGCGAGGAATCGACGTCGTGAATTCGCCGATCAACTCTTCGAGGATGTCTTCCGGCGTAACGAGTCCTTCCAGCTCGCCGTATTCGTTGACGACCAGGGCCGTGCGTTGCCGCGTTTCCTGGAAATACTGCAACTGCTGGAACACGGGCGTGCCCGAGGGCACGAAGTAGGGATCGGTCAATAGCTCGCGCAACGTCTCGCGCGTGAGTTCTTGGTTGTGGAGCGCGGCGAGCGTCTTGCGCACGTGCAGGACGCCCAGCACGCGGTCGATGTCGCCTTGATAGACGATCAGCTTGTTGTGGTAGCAGGTTTCGAGCTGACGCAAGATATCTTCGAACGGCGCATCGAAATCGAGCGACTCGATCCGGCGACGTGGAATCATCACGTCATCGACGGAGATGTTCTCGAGATCGAATAGGTTGAGCAAGATGCTACGGTGCTTGGTCGGCATGAAACTGCCCGATTCGAGCACGATGGCGCGCAGCTCCTCGGTGCTCAGGCGCTGATCTCGGCCGCCCTTGGTGTTGATGCGCAATGCGAGCAGGATCGTGTTCGAGAACAAGTTCACGAACCAGACGACGGGCTTCAGGATGCGCATCAGCGGTGCAATGACGACACTCGCGGGCAGCGCGATCTTTTCGGGATAGGTTGCCCCAACGATCTTCGGCGTGATTTCAGCGAAGACGATGATGAGGAAGGCGACGATGCCCGTTGCGATCGACAGCACGAGATTGTCGCGGCCGAAGGTGCGCAGCGCGATCGATGTCGTCAGTACCGGAATGATCGTGTTGAGCAGGTTGTTGCCGATGAGCACGACGCCGAGCAGTTGGTCGGGGCGAGCCAGCAGACCCTGCGTGGTACGCGCGCCGAACGCGCCTTTGCCGGCGAGATACTTGAGCCGATGGCGGTTGAGCGCCATCATCGACGTTTCCGAAATCGAGAAGAAGCCGGAGCAAAGCAGCAATACGAAGACGGCGCCGATTTGCGCCCACAAGGGAATTTGTTCCACGCGTCGTGCGGTGTGGCGAAGAGAAGGGATGGCAAGAATATAGCAGAGCGGGATTGCCCGGCCGATTTGCGGCGGCCCGCGGCCACGGCGGAAGCGGGAGAGCGCGCCGCATGCCGGCCCGCCTAGGCTTACGAGCCCCCATCTTCAGATGATAAAAACGCCATGGGCGTAGGCCGAGAATAGCTACGCGCCCTCCGCTCTTATGCCGCTTTCCGGATTTCCTTGACCAATTCAGGCTGGGCGATGTCTTCGAGCTTCCTGAAAGCCCCTTCCAGTTGGCTTATCAGATGGCCGTCGGCACCGTAGGCTTCAAAGGTCGTGCGCCACTCCCGCAGTTCGCCCCAGACGCGCCGAACGATGTTCATGGCGCGCTCACGCTCCGGGACGAACGCGGAAAAGTAGCTCAGGGCGTTGTCCAAGGTGGCCAGCTTGCCTTGGGCGCCGATTTCCAGGTGGAGTTGGCGCTCGAAGGCAATTCCCGGCCGCGGTACTACATCGTACAGCGGACTCAGCATCCAGCCTGCCGACCGCGGGTCGCGCACGAAGGCGTGGTTGCGCAGGTGGTCGTCATCGTTGCTCACGAAGATGTTGAATACCATGCGAGCGAACAGCTCTTCGCAATTGGCGGTGATGGAATCTGGGTGGACGTACTTGCGGATGGCCGCGGCGAGGTCATGATAGCCCTTGGTTCGAGACTCGAACTCGGTGCAAGCCACGAGCGTCAAGCCACTGATCAATGGAAGGCGGCCTTCGGCCAAGCTTTCCGATGGTCGGCTGTCATGCAAGACGATGCCCGCATCGGGAAGCCGGCCCGGCTGCGCCCAGTACCGGTCGAAGCGGCGGATGAGCATGACGCTCTTCTGACTCACCAAGATGCGGCGCACTTCGGGAACGGTCAGTCCACAGCGGCGTGCCAACTCCAGCGTGCAGCTCTCTGCTCGGGCAACATCGAAAAGGTCGTCCTTCGCCGGAAATTTCGCCAGCCAAAGGGCTCCGTGCTCATCGCGTACCGATGCTTTCGGACGTGCGCCGCCAGCGGACGGGCCTGCCGCGAGGAATGGTTCCAGATTCGCAGGCACGGGCATACCGCTTTCAACCGCTTCGGCGGCCTGCAATACGTACTCGAGGGACTGCAGATCGCTTGCCGAAGCCGAGTCGGAGCTTTTGATATCTCGCCTGACGTCCAGTGCTCCTACGCGATCGCCTCCGGCCGCCAATAAGTATTCTGCTTCGGACAGCGTGTTGGCCGGGACCTTGCGACGTGCCTCGATCACCCTGCGGCCCCAGGCGTCGGGGGCCGCGTCGCGAATCCCGCCAAACTCCCCAAGACCGTTCACGGGAAAGATCTCTCGGCCGTTGATTGCGTCGCGGTCAGCCAAGCTCAAGCTCACGGGGTCTACTTCGACCGACTCCGTGCGCGCCAGATAGCGCAGACCATACGCGAAGCGCGAGGTGAGTTCGCGATTTTGCGAGTTGGCACTGACTGTTTCGGAAAGTGTCAAAAGCCCGGCAGGGGAAAATTCGCGGCCCGGTAACCAGGCGAAAACGGCGAGCTTGAAGTCTTTAGTCGTCATCAGAAATCCAGTTCGTCCAGCTCGGTCTTGCCGAGCGGCCGAACGCGCTGGGTGAGCTCGCGAGCCCGCAGCGCCGCAAGGGATGGGTCGGACGCTTGGAGCAGGCTCAAGAGCGTGACGCCAGGCGCGATGGCTTCCAGGTAGCGCAGGATTTGCGCTTGCGTACGGCTCAAGTCGCCTTTTTCAATGAGGGCGGCAGTCGAGCGAGCCAGTCCGGCTCGCATGGCCGCATCGGCTTGTCGCAGACGTCGCGCCTTGCGTAGCCGAGCGAGCTTTTCGCCAAGCTCGCGCGCCTCCATCACCCTGGCGGGCGACAGCAAAGGGGTCTCATCGCGCTTCATGTCTGCAATGTCAGTCGTAACGCGGTTAATGTCTGTGATTGCAGTCATTTTAGCATGGACGGGCCCGCGGGATATGTCCGCAATTGCGGACGTTATCCGTTTAATGCATGTGATTGCGGACATTGGGGCGCGACCAAGATCCCGTGTGGGTCAGGATTCCCGAGTCCGGCGCCCAGGCAGGACAATCGACGACGGGCGAGAACTGACGGATCGCGAGCGATTTAGCCGCCGTCTGCCCAGCATGGGCGCGGGGGGACGAAGCAAATTTCGCAGAGAAGGGGCACGAAAACAAAAAAGCCGTCCGATTAGCGGACGGCTTTCTGCCTTGATTTACAAGGGAATTCTGGTCGGGGTGAGAGGATTCGAACCTCCGGCCTCTACGTCCCGAACGTAGCGCTCTACCAGGCTAAGCTACACCCCGAATTTGGACCTGCTTGGACTCGCGCCGCCGATCAGTCTCGTTCAAGACTGGCGCGCCGTCGAGTAAAAACATAATTCTAGCAGGCTTTCCTTGTAAAGGGAATCGGGGAACGCAGAAATCGCTTCCGCGGCCGCTTGGGCTTCGCTCCTTGCGCATTCGAGCGTGTGATCGAGCGCGCCCGAGCGCGTGATGGCTTCGAAGATCGTCTCGAAACGGTCCGTGCCGCCGTGTTCGATCGCCTCGCGCGCGAGGGCCGATTGCTCCGGCGTGCCCCGCTCGATCAAGTAAATCAGCGGCAGGGTCGGCTTGCCTTCGCGCAGATCGTCGCCGGCATTTTTGCCCATCGATTCGGCCGTACCCGTGTAGTCGAGCCAATCGTCCATGATTTGGAACGCGGTGCCGATGCGGCGGCCAAACTCGGCGGCGGCGGCCTCGATGCGGGCGTCGGCGCCCGAAATGACGGCGCCCAGTTGTGCCGCCGCCTCGAACAGCTTCGCCGTTTTATAACGGATGACCTGCATGTAGCGCGCTTCGTCGACATCCGCATCGTGCATGTTCAGAAGCTGCAACACCTCGCCCTCGGAGATGATGTTCGTCGCTTCGGAGAGGATTTCCATGACGCGCATCTTGCCGATGCCGACCATCATTTGGAACGAGCGCGAATAGAGAAAATCGCCCACGAGCACGCTCGCGGCGTTGCCGAACAAGGCGTTTGCCGTTTGGCGGCCGCGCCGCAAATCGGATTCGTCGACGACGTCGTCGTGCAGAAGCGTGGCCGTGTGGATGAACTCGACGATCGCCGCGAGCTCGTGCCGGTGGCCCGTCGCGTCGCCGAGCGCACGTGCGACCAGCAGCAGCAGCGCCGGGCGCAGCCGCTTGCCGCCGGCGCCGATGATGTATTCCGAGATCTGATTGATGAGCATCACCTCGGAGGCCAAACGTTGCCGAATGACGCGATTGACCTGCTCCATGTCTTCCGAGATGGGAGCGAGCAAGTTGGCGGCGCTGGGAGGGGAGGTGGCGGTCGACGACATGATCAAAAAAATGGGTGGTGCCGCGGATTATAAAGGGTTATGGGGCGCTCCGAGGGGCTGGCGGCGGCCGCTGTGGCGCCGCGCCCAAGCGGACCGCCGCCAGCCTGCCGCGGGAGACTTTGACTGTGTGCGTAACTCTATGTATAATCACGCGTTTTCACGCACGGTGCGTGGGAAAAAGAAAAGCGAAGCGAACAAACCGAGCGATGGCGGCGAGCGAAAGTGTCGCGGCCGGCGGGTAAGTTTGTTTGGAAAAGGCGTCCACGAAAGTGGCGCACACAGAGTGAGGTTCTCAATGTACGCGGTCATAAAAACCGGCGGCAAGCAGTATAAGGTTGCTGTCGGCGAAAAATTGAAAGTAGAACAGATACCGGCAGACATTGACGCTGAAATCACGCTCGACCAGGTTCTCGCGGTAGGCGAAGGTGAATCGATTCAGTTCGGTACGCCGCTGGTCAGTGGGGCTTCCGTCAAGGCTACCGTCGTATCTCAAGGGCGGCACGCCAAAGTGACGATCTTCAAGATGCGTCGCCGGAAGCACTACCAAAAGCACGGTGGTCACCGCCAGAACTATACCGAACTGCGCATCGACGCGATCAATGCGTAAGCGCACCGGTTAAGGAGCAATCAGATGGCACACAAAAAAGCAGGCGGGTCTTCCCGCAATGGTCGCGATTCCGAGTCGAAGCGCCTCGGCGTCAAGGTGTATGGCGGCCAAGCGATCAATGCTGGCGGCATCATCGTGCGCCAACGCGGCACGCGTATGCACCCTGGCGACAACGTCGGTATCGGCAAGGATCACACGCTGTTCGCGTTGATCGACGGCCACGTCAAGTTCACGACGAAGGGCGCCGACAAAAAGCATTTGGTCACCGTCGTCCCAGCCGCGGTCTGACATCGATCAGACACGGGAGCGACACGGCAGGAAGGCCCCGCGTGGTTGGCGGGGCCTTTTTTCTTCTGTGCGCGGCTTTGCCGCACCGGCATGGTGAAGGTGCGTCGCGCGCGGCAGAATATCGGCAAGACACGGGACGGAGCGATATATGAAGTTCATTGACGAAGCGCGGATCGAAGTGATCGCCGGCGACGGCGGCGACGGCAGCGCGTCGATGCGCCGCGAGAAATTCGTTCCGTTCGGCGGCCCCGACGGCGGCGATGGCGGGCGCGGCGGTAGCGTCTACGCGGTCGCCGACCGCAACATCAACACCCTGATCGATTACCGCTACGCGAAAAAACACCAGGCACGCAACGGCGAAAACGGCCGCGGCTCGGATTGCTACGGCAAGGGGGGCGACGATATCGTTTTGCGCATGCCCGTCGGCACGATCATCAACGATATGGACACGGGCGAAGTCGTCGCCGATCTGACCGAGCACGAGCAGACCGTCCTCATCGCGAAGGGCGGCGCGGGTGGTCTTGGCAATCTGCACTTCAAATCGAGCACGAACCGTGCGCCGCGGCAGAAAACCGAAGGCAAGCCCGGCGAGCGCCGCATGCTGCGCCTCGAGTTGAAAGTGTTGGCCGATGTCGGCTTGCTCGGTATGCCGAACGCGGGTAAATCCACCTTCATCTCTTCGGTGTCGAACGCGAAACCGAAGATCGCCGACTATCCGTTCACGACGCTCGCACCCAATCTCGGGGTCGTGCGCGTCGGGCCCAGCAAGAGTTTCGTGATTGCCGATATTCCGGGCCTGATCGAGGGCGCGGCTGAGGGGGCGGGGCTGGGACACCAGTTTCTACGTCACTTGCAGCGTACCGGCCTGT
Organism: Trinickia sp. Z7; assembly: GCF_056498045.1. Taxonomy (NCBI): domain Bacteria; kingdom Pseudomonadati; phylum Pseudomonadota; class Betaproteobacteria; order Burkholderiales; family Burkholderiaceae; genus Trinickia; species Trinickia sp. Z7. Next base: position 411,695 of record NZ_JAUEQW010000004.1, on the reverse strand, counting down.
TGCTGCATCTTGTCGATCTGGCGCCTTTCGATGAAACCGTCGACCCCGTCGCGGAAGCGAAGGCGATCGTTGCCGAGCTACGCAAATACGACGAAGCGCTCTATCAGAAGCCGCGCTGGCTCGTGCTCAACAAGCTCGACATGATCGTGGAGGACGAGCGCGAAGCACGTGTGGCCGATTTCCTGGCGCGTTTCGAGTGGGAGGGCCCGGTGTTTCAGATCTCGGCACTGACGGGTCTCGGTTGTGAAAACCTGTGCTATGCGATCTACGACTACCTGACTGCGCATTCGGACGCGCATCGCGCCGAGCGCGCCGAGGATTTGGCGGCCGACGTCCGCTTCAGGGACGAGCCCTCTGCGGACGACGCGGCGCCGCAGGGCTAACGCCTGCCCGGCCGCTGCAACGGCAGCGCGCGCGGGCTAGCGGCTGTTCGCGTCGCCTCGGCCGCGGGTTCAACGATCACTCATGGAGACTGTCGCACGATGCGCTCTGTCATCGCGGATTCGAAGCGTTTGGTTGTCAAGGTGGGATCGAGCCTCGTGACGAACGAGGGGCGCGGGCTCGATCAAGCAGCGATCGGCCTGTGGGCCGCGCAAATCGCACAACTGCGCCAGTGCGGCAAGGAAGTGGTGCTCGTCAGCTCGGGGGCCATCGCCGAAGGCATGCAGCGGCTCGGGTGGGCGAAGCGTCCTCGCGAAATCGACGAATTGCAGGCCGCCGCCGCCGTGGGGCAAATGGGGCTTGCGCAGGTCTATGAAAGCCGATTCTCGGAGTACGGCATCCGAACCGCACAAATTCTTCTGACGCATGCGGATTTGGCCGATCGGGAACGCTACTTAAACGCGCGCTCGACGCTGCTCACGCTGTTGCGCTTGGGCGTCGTTCCGATCATCAACGAAAACGACACGGTGGTGACCGACGAGATCAAGTTCGGCGACAACGACACGCTCGGTGCGCTCGTGGCGAACCTGATCGAGGGCGACGCGCTGATCATCCTGACCGATCAGCAGGGCTTGTTCACGGCTGATCCGCGCAAGGACCCGTCGGCCAAGCTCGTGCGCGAAGCCGACGCCGGCGCGCCCGAACTCGAGGCGATGGCAGGCGGTGCAGGTTCCGCCATCGGGCGCGGCGGCATGCTCACGAAGATCCTTGCCGCGAAACGCGCAGCCGGCAGCGGCGCCAATACGATCGTCGCAAGCGGTAGAGAGGCGGACGTGCTCACCCGGCTCGCCGCGGGTGAGGCGATCGGGACGCAGCTCGTTGCGCGCACTGCCCGCCTCGCGGCGCGCAAACAATGGATGGCCGATCATCTGCAGGTGCGGGGGCATGTGATCATCGATGACGGCGCCGTGGAAAAGCTTACGGTAGGCGGCAAGAGCCTGCTGCCGATCGGGGTGGTCGATGTCCAAGGGGCGTTTGCGCGCGGCGAGGTCATTACCTGCGTCAATACCGCTGGACGCGAGGTGGCGCGCGGGCTCACGAACTACAGCAGCGCGGAAGCCAAGCTGATTCAGCGCCACCCGAGCACTGAAATCGAAACGATCCTGGGCTATATGCTCGAGCCGGAACTGATTCACCGGGACAATCTCGTGCTCGTTTGACGGCAAGGCCGAGCGGGCGCTGGCGCGCGTCAGCCCCACTTGGGCCAGTTTCGAATACTCCATTGCTGGCTGCTCGCGGGGGCCGCGTCCGAACCTCTCACGCATTCTGATCGGAATATCTGAATGCGGGGCTCGTCAGTAGACAATCAAGCGTGGCGCAACGTCGTTCGAGTGCTTGGGTAACGGCCTGCTCGTAGAATTCGGTGATCTTAGTCGGTTCGTTGCCGCGATTTGACCATGCGTTGTCGATCAACTTAATGTTATTTGCGCCGAAGAAGAGATTGCGTTTTTTGGCCGGCGCACCTTTTCTGATCTAGTAGGCGAAGGCGGTATGCCAGTACGAGAGCCCGCTGAAGATTTGCGCGACCCGCTTTTCGAATCGGACATCATCTTCTCGAACGTGTACGGTTTGCGAGTCGCCCCGTAGCATGCGCCGACTTCGATGAGATCGAGCAGCATGAGCCCAACGGGCAGCATGGGGGCAGATCGACTGACTTCTGCGAGAAAAAGCGATCCAACGGTACCGGGCAATTCGTCCGCGGGATAGTTCGACATCCCTTGTTCGCCTTTCAAGATTCCCCGCGCTTGCTTTGCCAGTTCCTTATCGTCTACCGTGGCTAGCTGTTTTTTGAATCTTTCATATTTGATTCTGTAAACATCTTTCTTTTCCTTCTTGCTCGGCGATTCGAAAAGTCGCATTCGCCCCGTATTGCTTCTGAAGTGTTTTTGCTCTGTCGTGGCAACGGAATCGACGACCGAATCGAGAACGGAGCTGACGATCGTATCGTCGTCGGCATCGACATTTGCTTCATCGCCCGCGTTGGCGCTCGCATCGACGGCCGGGGCGGGTGCGGCGATATTTTTGTCGGGGCGAGCGAGGGCGGTGATGTAATTTCCGTATTCTCCCGGCGGGCTGCGCTCTATCCATTGGCCGCCGATCCGATACAGATCGTAGTCTTCCCTTGTGCTCTCGCTTGCAGCTTTGGCCCATTGCCCAATACTGCGCATATTGAACGGTGCGCTAGACGATCCCTCTCCCTCGTAGGATTCGTGTTCGACGTTCATATTTCGGATTGCCCAGGCGAGATGGGCTGCCGTTATTTTTCCGGGTCTGGATCGAGGCTCCTGCTTCTTTCCAAACGTCAATCCGAATTTCATTGTGCATATCCCGTGAGATAGCCGATATTCCGGAAGCATTCGATTTTCGAGAGCGACGTTGCCGCTTCGAAATCGCCCCTAGCAGAAACGGGAGATTGTCACGATGATGCGCAGTATAGGCTTGGGCTCATGGCGCCGGCGCCGGCATTGCGCCGGACGGGTTCGTGTTCGCCAGAGTTTGAGACCTGCGCGGTCAGCGCCTTTTCCGCCGCGGCGGCCGCGCTGCCCCCGCTGTCGCCGAAAGGGGAGGACGCCCGCATCGCCGACGGCGGGCCAGCGTCTCGTGACCGGGAGGAATGCGCGGGGCCATCAACCCCGCTTCACGACAGGCTAGTGGATCAGCGACGCCGCCGTCCGATGGTGGCGCATGTTGTCGACGATCATCTTGGCTTTACCCGTCGGCATTTTGTTTGCGCAGAAGTAGTCTTGATACAGCGATGCGTGATAGGCGTTCAGTTCGCCGTTCTCGATGCGCGACCAATCGTTGGCGACAGTCCGGTCCCAGCCGTTGTGCTCGGCGTTCAGGCCCGCGTAGAGACGCCACTCGTAGGTTTCGCAGCGAATGCCTTCATAGTTGATGTTGCGTGCGCCGCTCGGGCTCGTAATCATCACGGTATAACGCACGACGCCGTCCGACTGCACCGTTAGCGAGTTGGCGTCGATCGCGAAGTGCAGCGGCGTATTCTGCGACACGTCGAATGCGATCAGGTCTTGCTCGCGCGGCAGCGGCGGCAGCGTCTCCACCTTGTTTTCAGCCCATTCCGACTTGCGATCGAGCAAGTATTGAAACGTGGTGTCGTCTTTGGGATTGGCAGGCATGTGCGAGCAGCCGGCCAGGATGGCGCCGCCGGCCAGGCAGGTCAGCGCGAGAACGATCGCTTTCAATATGGATACCTCGATAAGGGGCGCAAAGATTCGAAGAACCGAATGATAGCGCCGGTGCGTGCGCACGTGAGCATTGCGCGTCGACCTGCCGGGCGACAGGTCGTGCGATGCTGCCGGCAGCGAGCGCATCCGGCGCGGCTCACGCAGGGCGGAGGCGGTGCGCCCGCGCGGGCGCGCCCCTCGTTAGTCGGGCAAGATCAGACTTGGCGCGGAGCAAGGCGATATGTCGGAGTCATCGGACGCCTGCATGATCGCGCCGTTCGAACCCGGCAGTTGCGCCGAGGGCGACACGCGCGGATACCGATGACCGTGATGCGCGCCTCGCGGCTTCTCCGTGCGCGGCGCTGCGCGGCGCAAAAAGCGCGACAACTCGGTCAGCGCCAATTGATAGACATCCCGCTTGAACTCGATCACAGCATCGAGCGGGACCCAATACTCGTTCCAGCGCCAAGCGTCGAATTCGGGATGATCGGTGGCGCGCAGGCAGATATCGCAGTCGCGGCCGACCATTCGAAGCAGGAACCAGATCTGTTTCTGGCCGCGGTAGTGGCCGCGTACTTCGCGCTTGATGAACTTGTCCGGCACCTCGTAACGCAGCCAGTCGCGCGTGCGACCGATGATCTTGACGTGCTCCGGGCGCAAGCCGGTTTCTTCGTGTAACTCCCGATACATCGCTTGCAAAGGGGTCTCGCCATACTTGATGCCCCCTTGCGGAAATTGCCAGGAATGTTCACGCAGCCGCTTACCCCAAAACACCTCGTTGTGCGCGTTCAAGAGGATGATGCCGACGTTCGGGCGAAAGCCTTCGCGATCCAGCATACAACCACCTTCGAATCCTTTAAAATTGCTTTGATTATAAACAGATAACGAGCCTTTGGCATCGGCATGCACCAGAAGGGTTCCGGCCGCCGCATCAATCGTGCCTCATGCTGCCGATGACTTGTCTGACGAATCGCGCCCCGCGCTCGGCTAGGCGATGTCGGCTATGCTGCCGGCGCGGCCGCGTTCGCGCCGATGTCCCGGATCACTCGTTCCCCTCTTCCGGCAGCTCGCTGCGAGCCGCCGCTTTTGGAAAATTGTTGAATGAAAGCCACCCGTTTCTTTATCGCCACCTTGAAGGAAGCTCCGGCGGACGCGGAAGTCGTCAGCCACAAATTGATGTTGCGCGCGGGCATGATTCGGCGCGTGGCAGGCGGCGTCTACAGCTATCTGCCCGTCGGCTTGCGCTCGATCCGCAAGGTCGAGGCGATCGTGCGCGAGGAGATGAACCGCGCGGGCGCGCTCGAGCTGTTGATGCCGACGGTGCAGCCGGCCGAGCTGTGGCAGGAATCGGGGCGCTGGGAGCAATACGGCCCCGAATTGCTGCGCTTCAAAGATCGCAAGCAGAGCGATTTCGTGCTCGGGCCGACGCACGAAGAGGTGGTGACCGACATCGCGCGCAACCAAATCAAGAGTTACCGGCAATTGCCGGTGAACTTCTATCAGATTCAGACGAAGTTCCGCGATGAAATTCGTCCCCGTTTCGGGGTGATGCGCGGCCGCGAGTTCACGATGAAGGACGCTTACTCGTTCGACAAGGACCAGGCCGGGCTGCAAGAGTCGTATCAGAAAATGTTCGATGCCTACGTGCGCATCTTCACGCGCATCGGGCTCGAGTTTCGCGCTGTCGCGGCCGATAGTGGCGCGATCGGGGGCAATCGCTCGCAGGAATTTCACGTCATCGCGGCGACCGGCGAAGACGATATCGCCTACTGCCCGTCGTCCGATTTCGCGGCCAACGTCGAAGCGGCCGAAGCGTTGCCGCTCTACGCCGAGCGTGCCGCGCCGCGCGAGGCGATGCAAAAGACGGCCACGCCGGGCAAGGCCAAATGCGAAGCCGTTGCGCAACTGCTGAACATCCCGCTCGAGCGCACGATCAAATCGATCATCCTCGCCACCGACAACGAGGGCGCCGAGCCGACCATTTGGCTGTTGATGCTGCGCGGCGATCACGATTTGAACGAAGTGAAGGTCGGCAAGCTGCCGGGCCTCGCAGGGTTCCGATTCGCTACCGAGGCCGAGATCGTCGAATGGTTCGGCACGCCGCCCGGGTACCTCGGCCCGATCGGCACCAAGAAGCCGGTGAAGGTCGTGGCCGATCGCACGGTGGCGAACATGAGTGACTTCGTCGTCGGTTCCAATGAGCTCGACTATCACACGACCGGCGTGAATTGGGGGCGCGACCTGCCCGAGCCCATCGTCGCGGATATCCGCAACGTGCGCCCTGGCGATCCTTCTCCCGACGGCAAGGGCACGATCGAAATCTGCCGCGGCATCGAAGTGGGGCACGTGTTTCAACTCGGCACCAAGTACTCCGATGCAATGGGCGCGACCTTCCTCGACGAGACCGGCAAGCCGCAGCCGATGGTCATGGGCTGCTACGGTATCGGCATCACGCGCATCCTCGGCGCGGCCATCGAGCAGAACTTCGACGAGCGCGGCATCATCTGGCCGGAAGCCATCGCGCCGTTCGAACTCGTCCTGTGCCCGATGGGATACGACCGCAGCGAGAGCGTGCGGGCGGAGACGGACAAGCTCTATGCGCAACTGACGCAAGCGGGGATCGATGTGGTTCTGGACGATCGCGGAGAGCGCCCGGGCGTCATGTTCGCCGATTGGGAGTTGATCGGCGTGCCGCATCGCCTCGTGATCGGCGAGCGCGGGCTCAAGGACGGCAAGGTGGAATACCAGGGCCGTCGGGATGCGCAAGCGACCCTCCTCGGCCTCGACGAGGCAGCTGCTACCGTCGCCGAGAAGATTCGCTCGGCGCTCGCACGCACGGGCCTCGCGCGCTAAGGAACGGATGGGCCGCCGCTCCGGCTCGCGGCCCGTCGCCGGCAAGCTGCGTCGGGCGCGTGTCCCGAGCGCCGGCACGGCCGGCAAGATGCAGCGTTCCCGCTAGCCGATGGCTCGGCTCTCACGGCAGGTACCGGAAGCGCGCGTAGCCGGCCGCCCGCGTCAAGCGCCTTCGGTCAGCGCTCGAATGGTCGGCAAGTTGCGCCAGTAGCCCTTCGCGTCCATGCCGCAACCGAACACATAACGATCGGGCACTTCGAAGCCGCAGAAATCGGGGCGCAGCGGTTTGGCTTTCGCGATCTGCTTTTCGCACAGCACCGCACTCAGGAAGCGCTTGGCGCCCATGGCGAGAATCCGATCGCGAATCGCAGCCATGGTTTCCCCTTCATCGAGGATGTCGTCGAGCACTAGTACGACGCGGTCTTTCACCGATTCCGCCGGTGCGACGCGCCACTGCATGTCGGCGCTGCCTTTGGTCGTATTGCGGTAGCGCGTCAGATGGATGTAGTCGAACTCGAGCGGGAAATCGAGATGCGGCAGCAGCATGCCCGTAAACACGGCCGCGCCGCCCATCACCGATAGCAGGAGCGGAAAATCCTCGCCGATCTGCGTGCGAATGGCCGTGGCCATGCGCACGATCGACGCATCGACCTCGGAGGCCGAGACGATCTCTTCCGAGTGTTGAAAGATATGGAAAGCTTCTTCGCGATTCATGGCGTCCGGCGAGCAGTGACTGTATACATAGTGTGGAGCGGGGCGCGGCGGCGCGCCTCGGCATTAACCCCTGCGCTCAACGCATGCCCGGAAGCATCCCCTTCATGCCGCGCATCATTTTTTGCAGATTGCCGCCTTTGAGCTTTTTCATCATCGTGCGCATCTGCTCGTACTGATTGAGCATTCGGTTCACTTCCTGCACCTGCACCCCGGCGCCTGCCGCGATGCGGCGCTTGCGCGTGGCCTTGATGAGTTCGGGCTTGGCCCGCTCGGCCGGGGTCATGGAATTGATGATGCCCTCCATGCGACGCATTTGCTTCTCGGCTTGACCCATGTCCGCGCCGGCCGCCGCTTGCTGGAACTGCGCCGGCAACTTGTCCATCAAGGTGGACAGCCCGCCCATGTTCTTCATCTGCGAGAGCTGCGCGCGAAAATCGTTGAGGTCGAAGTCGCCGCCCTTCTTGACTTTGTCGGCGAGCTTTTGCGCGGCCTTGACGTCGACGTTGCGCTGGGCTTCCTCGACCAGCGCGAGAATGTCGCCCATCCCGAGAATGCGATTGGCCATCCGCTCGGGGTAGAACACCTCGAGCCCGTCGAGCTTTTCCGCCACGCCGACGAATTTGATCGGCTTGCCGGTCACGTGACGCACCGATAGCGCCGCGCCGCCACGCGAGTCGCCGTCGAGCTTGGTCAGAACCACGCCCGTGAGGGGCAGCGCGTCATTGAACGCCTTGGCCGTGTTCACGGCGTCTTGGCCGAGCATCGCATCGACCACGAACAGCGTTTCGACCGGCTTGACGGCCGCGTGCAGCGCGGCGATCTCCTGCATCATCGCCTCGTCGATGCCCAGACGGCCGGCGGTGTCGACGATCAGCACGTCGTGATAGTGGCGCTTGGCCCAGTCGAGGGCGTGAAGCGCGATGTCGACCGGCTTTTGATTCGGCTCCGAGGGGAAGAAATCGGCGCCGACCTGCTCCGTCACCGTCTTGAGCTGCGCGATAGCGGCGGGACGGTAGACGTCGCACGAGACGGTCAGCACCTTCTTCTTGTGCTTCTCGCGCAACATCTTCGCGAGCTTGCCCACCGTGGTGGTTTTACCCGCACCTTGCAGACCCGCCATGAGGATGACGGCGGGCGGCGTGACAGCAAGGTTCAGCTCCGCGGCGCGGCCCTCGTAGTCGCCGCCGATCACGGCCGTCAGTTCACGCTGAACGACGGCGACGAGCGCTTGGCCCGGCGACAGGCTTTGCATCACTTCTTCGCCGAGCGCCTTTTCCTTGACCTTGGCGATGAAGTCGCGCACGACCGGTAGCGCCACATCGGCCTCGAGCAGCGCGAGACGCACTTCGCGCAACATTTCCTGCGTGTTGGCTTCGGTGAGGCGGGCTTCGCCGCGCAGCGTCTTGACGACGCGCGCCATCCGTTGGGTGAGTGTGTCGAGCATGGGGGCGGTTGGGCAAGGCGGCCGCCTTTCGCTCATCGGCTCATTGGCTCAGCGCACGAGCAGGGCGGGAAAGGCAGCCTAGTGTAAACTTGGGACATGGATATTGTACTGTATGCCCTCACCGCGCTCCTTTACGGGGGCCTGGCCGTCGCCGGGTGGCGCTCGCACCGGCTCGAGAGTGCGCCGTCGATGCTCTCCAGCGTGCCGCCCGTCCCCGCGGCGGCGCAGGCCTCGTTCGCACTCTCGCCGCGCGCCGCGCGCGTGCTGCTGTTCGCGGCGATCGCCGCGCACGGGGTGTTGCTGCATACCACCATCTTCCCGCGCCATGCCATGGTGTTCGGTTTCGCGTTCGCGCTCTCGGCCATGTTTTGGCTCGGCGCCTGCATCTACTGGATCGAGAATTTTTTCTTTCCGCTCGATAGCCTAGGCTTGCTCGTGCTGCCCTTCGCGTGCGTCGCTTCCCTGCTGCCGCTCGTGTTCGGCGGTGTGCAGGTGCTTTCGTACGCGGCCGCGCCGCTGTTCAAGACCCACTTCATCATCGCGAACATCGCCTATGGGTTGGCGGCCATCGCCGCGCTGCACGCCGTTCTGATGCTGTTTGCCGAGCGCCGCCTTCATGCGTTGCGCGGCGCGCTCGAGCGAAGCGGCGGCGGCTGGGTCGCCAGCTGGCTCGATACGCTACCGCCGCTGCTCACGTTGGAAAAGCTGTTGTTCCGCTTGATCAGCGCCGCCTTCGTGCTGCTCACGCTCACGCTCGTCTCGGGCGTGCTGTTCAGCGAGCAGTTGCTGGGCCGCCCGCTCACCTTCGATCACAAGACCGTCTTCGCCGTGCTGTCCTGGGTGATGTTCGGCGGCCTGCTGACCGCGCGCAAGGTATCGGGCTGGCGCGGGCGGGCGGCGCTGCGCTGGGTGCTCGCCTCGTTCGTCGCTTTGCTGCTCGCCTACGTGGGCAGCCGCTTCGTCTTCGAGGTGCTGCTTCACCGTCCCGTGGTGTGAGTTTGATCTTCATGCGACAGATTCTTCTACTCGTCGTCTTCGTGCTCGCGGCCCGGTGGCTGGTGAAGACGATGCGCGCCGCTCAAACGCAAGCCGCGATGCGCGGCGCGGCGCGCCCCGGCGCCACACGCGGCGCCGGGCCGCAACCGGCAACCGAGCCGCGCCAGCTAGCCGAGCCGATGGTGCGCTGCGCCGTTTGCGGCGTGCATGCGCCAAAGAGCGAGTCCGTTTTCGGCGGCGCGCACTACTTTTGCAGTGCCGAGCATGCGCGGCGATATGCGGCGCGTGCGAGCGGCCGCGAGGGCCGGTGAGCGCAACGCCGTTCGCCGTCGGCGCAGACGGCTGGGTGAGCGGCGCGCGGGCGCTGCCGTCGCCGAATTTCGAGGCGCGGCCCGCCGGTGCAATCCCCACGTTGATCGTCGTCCACAGCATCAGCTTGCCGCCGGGACAGTTCGGCGGCAGGGCGATCGCCGATCTTTTCCTGAACCGCCTCGACTGCGATGCGCATCCGTATTACGACGCTCATCTGCGCGGATTGCGCGTGTCGTCTCACTTCGTGATTCGCCGGGACGGAGAACTCGAGCAATTCGTATCGTGCGATGCGCGTGCCTGGCATGCGGGCGTCTCGAACTTCTTCGGGCGCGGCCGTTGCAACGACTTCTCCGTGGGCATCGAGTTGGAGGGGGCCGATGACCAACCCTTCGAGCCGGCCCAATACACGACGCTCGCTTCCTTGGTCGTGGCGCTCGCCGCACACTACCCGATCGAGGCGTTGGCCGGCCATTCCGATATCGCGCCTGGCCGCAAGACCGATCCGGGTCCGCATTTCGATTGGGCGAGGGTGCAGCGCGAGACCGCGCTCGCGGATCGGTATTTCCCCTACCGGCACGCCTGATTCGCACTCCGGCGCGAGCCGGCTCGCGCCGCGCAAACCCTCGCACCGCTTGCGTTTCCGATAAGTCCTTGTCCCGGCTCGGTTAATCAAAAGTCAAGCCGCCAGCGTCAAATAAAGCGTTTTGATTTGCCCCATCGCTCTACTATACTTGGTGGCAATTCGACGCAGTTGCACTAGATATTGTGTCGACACGCCGCGGTGTCCGAGCAGCGGGTAGCGAGCCCGGACCAAAAAATGCGACGTGAAAATCATCTGGGTCGAGCGCCGGGCAAAGCCCCGGCGTTCCACCTTCGGGGCAAAAAACGGGGCGAGCCAGAGCCGCAAAAGCCATGACGAAGACCATCGTCTTTTTCGACTCGCGCTGCCACGCGGCCCGGTCGCTTCGTTTCTTCTCCCGCACCTCATCGTTCGCGCTCGGGGTGGCGCGGCGGTTGTTCCAATCCGCGGTTTAACCGCACATCCAAGATCAGGAGCTTTGCACATGCAAACGACCGACAACATGACGAGCCAGCACGAAGGCGCGCTGAGCGGGCGCGCCGCCAGCGGGCAAGGTGGCGCCTACGCGCAGCCGCTCGCGCCGCAGGCGACCTTCGCGGACTACAAGGTCATCCGCCGCAATGGCAGCGTCGTGTCGTTCGAGCCGTCCAAAATCGCGATCGCCGTCACCAAGGCGTTCCTGGCCGTGAACGGCGGGCAAGGCGCCGCGTCCGCGCGCGTGCGCGAACTCGTCGAGCAACTGACGCAAAACGTCGTGCGCGCGCTCGTGCGCAGCCGCCCCAACGGCGGCACGTTCCACATCGAAGACATCCAGGATCAGGTCGAACTGGCGCTGATGCGCGGCGGCGAGCACAACGTCGCGCGCGCCTACGTCCTGTATCGCGAGAAGCGCAACCAAGAACGCGGCCACGAGCAGGACGTCGCCGCCGCGCCGTCCTCCGGCCTGAACGTCGTCGACAACGGCATCACGCGTCCGCTCGATCTGCAAGCGCTACATGCGTTGATCGCATCGGCTTGCGAAAACCTGGGCGATGCGGTGAGCCCGCAGCCGATCGTTGCCGAAACGGTCAAGAACCTCTATGACGGCGTGCCGCTGAGCCAGGTCTACGACTCGGCGATTCTCGCGGCGCGCACCATGATCGAAAAGGATCCGGCCTATAGCCAAGTGACGGCCCGCATCCTCCTGCACACGATTCGCCGCGAAATTCTGGGCGAGGAAGTGATGCAAGGCGAGATGAGCGAGCGCTATGCCGAGTACTTCCCGCAGTTCATCAAGCGCGGCGTCGAAGCCGAACTGCTCGACGAAAAGCTGCTGCAGTACGACATGAAGCGGCTTGGCGCCGCCCTCGACGCGAGCCGCGACCTGCAATTCGGCTACCTCGGGCTGCAGACGCTGTACGACCGCTACTTCCTGCACGTCGAAGGCGCGCGCATCGAGATGCCGCAGGCATTCTTTATGCGCGTCGCTATGGGTCTCGCTTTGAACGAGATCGACCGCGAGGCGCGGGCGATCGAGTTCTACAACGTGCTCTCGACGTTCGACTTCATGAGTTCCACTCCGACGCTGTTCAATTCGGGCACCCGCCGCTCGCAACTGTCGTCGTGCTACCTGACGACGGTCGCGGACGATCTCGACGGCATTTACGAAGCGTTGAAGGAAAACGCGCTGCTCTCCAAGTTTGCCGGCGGCCTCGGCAACGACTGGACGCGCGTGCGCGCGCTCGGTTCGCACATCAAGGGCACCAACGGCAAGTCGCAAGGGGTCGTGCCGTTCCTGAAGGTGGTCAACGATACGGCCGTGGCGGTGAACCAGGGCGGCAAGCGCAAAGGCGCCGTCTGCGCCTATTTGGAAACGTGGCACCTCGATATCGAGGAATTCCTCGAGCTGCGCAAGAACACGGGCGACGACCGCCGCCGCACGCACGACATGAACACGGCCAATTGGATTCCCGACCTGTTCATGCGGCGCGTGATGGAAGGCGGCGATTGGACGCTGTTCTCGCCCTCGACCTGCCCGGATCTGCACGACAAGTTCGGCGCCGACTTCGAGAAGGCTTACACGGCGTATGAAGAAAAGGTCGAGCGCGGCGAGATCAAGCTCTTCAAGAAAATTGCCGCCGCCCAGCTCTGGCGCAAGATGCTCGGCATGCTGTTCGAGACGGGCCACCCCTGGATCACGTTCAAGGATCCGTGCAATGTGCGCTCGCCGCAACAGCATGTGGGCGTCGTTCACTCGTCGAACCTGTGCACCGAGATCACGCTGAACACGAGCGACACCGAGATCGCCGTCTGCAACCTCGGCTCGGTCAACCTCGTCGCGCACCTGGTGAAGCAGGCCGACGGCAGCTACGCGCTCGATCACGACAAGCTCAAGCGCACGGTCAGCGTGGCGATGCGCATGCTCGACAACGTCATCGACATCAACTATTACGCCGTGCCGAAGGCGCGCAACTCGAATCTGAAGCACCGCCCCGTCGGCATGGGCATCATGGGCTTCCAAGACTGCTTGCATCTGCTGCGCGTGCCGTATGCGTCCGAGCAGGCGGTCGAGTTCGCCGACCGCTCGATGGAAGCGGTTTGCTACTACGCCTACTACGCGTCGACGGAACTTGCCGAGGAGCGCGGCCGGTATTCGAGCTACCGCGGCTCGCTGTGGGATCGAGGCATTCTCCCGCAGGACACGCTCAAGCTGCTCGAGCAAGCGCGCGGTGGCTATGTCGAAGTCGATACGAGCGAGACGATGGACTGGGCGACGCTGCGCTCGCGCATCGCCACCCACGGCATGCGCAATTCGAACTGCGTGGCGATCGCGCCCACGGCGACGATCTCCAACATCATCGGCGTGTCGGCTTGCATCGAGCCGACCTTCCAGAACCTGTATGTGAAGTCCAATTTGTCGGGCGAGTTCACGGTGGTGAACGATTACCTGGTGCGCGACCTGAAGGCGCGCGGGCTCTGGGACGAAGTCATGGTGGCCGATCTGAAGTATTTCGACGGTACGCTTTCGCGTATCGACCGGGTGCCTGCCGATCTGCGCGCGATTTATGCGACGGCGTTCGAAGTCGATCCGAAGTGGCTCGTCGAAGCGGCGTCGCGCCGTCAGAAGTGGATCGACCAAGCGCAGTCGCTGAACATCTATATGGCGGGCGCCTCGGGCAAGAAGCTCGACGAGGTCTACAAGCTCGCTTGGCTGCGCGGTCTGAAGACGACTTACTACCTGCGCACGATGGCGGCCACGCACGTCGAGAAGTCGACGGTGGCCCACGGCGCGCTCAATGCGGTGCGCTCGGACGACGGCGGCGCGAGCGGCGGTGGCGCGGCCGGCGGTTTCGGCGCGATGGGCGGTGCGATCGGCGGTGGTGCGGGTTCGCCCGTAGGCGGCATGAATGCAGCGTCCGCGGCGCAGGAAGAGCCGCAGCCCGATGGTCCCGTTTGCATGCTGCGTCCCGGCGATCCGGGCTTCGACGAATGCGAGGCTTGCCAGTAAGGGCTTCGCTTGGACGCCGGCGTGCGCGTAGCGCGCCGGCATTGCCGGTCTCGGGCGCGCGAACGACAGAACGAGAAACGCGGCGCGCCCGCGATGAAGCGCAACCGGCGCTGCAATGTGTCGAACCACCACGCGCATCGACATCGCAGAGACGAAGGAGGACCCAGGACATGCGGGACAGGAAGCGTCGGCGATCGATGCTTTGCGATGTCCTCTTTCGCGAGAAGACATCGCATCGAGACGACCCTTCATGAGTCATCGACGATCTCGCGTGTGCGGCCTGATGAACAAAGTGTTGTATCGAGGTCGCAGCGCGAATCGAAAAACAGGGATTTTCGTGAGCGAACCCTTTTATCGCTCGTGAAAAGATGGTACAAACCGATCTAAATTGATGGTGAGAATTTATGCTCAACTGGGATGACGAGACGACTGCCGTAACTCCCTCGAGCGGTTCGCAACAGAACACGTTGCGCAACGCCGCGGGACAGGCCGTCGGAACGCAAGCAGCGACACCGGTCGTGCCGCAAGCTCCGTTGGCTCAAAACATCTTCGCGCAGGACTTTGCCGTTGCCCCATACGTGGAAGCAGCCCAGCCTGCCGTCGCACCCGAAGCGCGGGTGAACGTCGCGGACAAGCGGATCATCAACGGCCGCACCGACGTCAATCAACTGGTGCCGTTCAAGTACAAGTGGGCGTGGGAGAAGTATCTCGCCGGCTGTGCGAACCACTGGATGCCGCAAGAAATCAACATGTCGCGCGACATCGCGCTTTGGAAGGACCCGAACGGGCTGACCGAAGACGAGCGCCGCATCGTCAAACGCAACCTCGGCTTCTTCGTGACGGCCGACTCGCTCGCCGCGAACAACATCGTGCTCGGCACCTACCGGCACATCACGGCGCCCGAGTGCCGCCAGTTCCTGCTGCGCCAGGCGTTCGAAGAGGCGATTCATACCCACGCCTACCAATACATCGTCGAATCGCTGGGTTTGGACGAGGGCGAGATCTTCAACGCGTACCACGAAGTCGCCTCGATCCGCGACAAGGACGAGTTCCTGATCCCGTTCATCCATACGCTGACGGATCCGGCCTTCACGACGGGCACGCTCGAAGCCGATCAGAAGCTGCTCAAGTCGCTGATCGTGTTCGCCTGCATCATGGAAGGCCTGTTCTTCTACGTGGGCTTTACGCAAATTCTCGCGCTCGGCCGCCAGAACAAGATGACGGGCGCCGCCGAGCAATACCAGTACATCCTGCGCGACGAGTCGATGCATTGCAATTTCGGCATCGACCTCATCAACCAGATCAAGCTCGAGAACCCGCACCTGTGGACGCGCGAGTTCAGGGAAGAGATTCGCGAGCTCTTCAAGCACGCGGTCGAGCTCGAATACCGCTACGCCGAGGACACCATGCCGCGCGGCGTGTTGGGATTGAATGCGTCGATGTTCAAGAGCTATCTGCGCTTCATCTGCAACCGGCGCTGCCAGCAGATCGGCCTCGATCCGCTCTACCCGAACGAGGAAAACCCGTTCCCGTGGATGAGCGAAATGATCGACCTGAAGAAGGAACGCAACTTCTTCGAGACGCGGGTCATTGAATATCAAACCGGCGGTGCGCTGTCCTGGGAATGACGCGTGCTGCTCGATGCAATGAATGTTGATGGGGTGCCCGCCGCGAGAGGAGCCGCGGCGGATAAAGCAAGGAGCAAGATCGCCTAATGCAAAGCGTGCCCGGCGGCGCAACCGCCAACAAACATGACAGGCACTTTGCGAGCCCTTCAGTGGGATGGGCGAACTACCCCCTTAGAAAGCGGGCGGCAAAGCCGTCTGCTTATCACGAGCGATTATCGGGCTGCGTGAGCGCCGTGCGTTCACCTGCCGTCTCGATCCGGCGTGCGGTGCCTTTTGGCACGGCACGCCTTACCGCATTCATTAGCGTAAGCGCTTGGTCTTTGCGTACGCCGATGAATAGCCCGCTTCGCAGCGCGCGCCGTCGCCGGCGCGCAGCGGGAAGCGGGTTTGAAGAAGGGTGTAGTTCGAAACTTACCATCTGAAAACCTGAAGGAGAACACAATGGCAACTGCCAAGAAGAAGCCTGCCGCGAAGAAAGCCGCACCGGCCAAAAAAGCAGCAGCGAAGAAAGTTGCGGTGAAGAAGGTCGCGGCGAAGAAGGCGGCTCCGGCCAAGAAGGTTGCAGCCAAGAAAGTCGCAGTGAAGAAGGTTGCGGCGAAGAAGGCTGCACCGGCCAAGAAGGCTGCGGTGAAGAAGGTTGCGGCGAAGAAGGCAGCTCCGGCCAAGAAGGCGGCAGCGAAGAAGGCTGCACCCGCCAAGAAGGTTGCAGCCAAGAAAGTCGCAGTGAAGAAGGTTGCGGCGAAGAAGGCTGCACCGGCCAAGAAGGCGGCTGCAAAGAAGGCCGCGCCGGCTAAGAAGGCCGCTCCTGCGAAGAAGGCTGCGGCCAAGAAGGCCGCGCCTGCCAAGAAGGCTGCCCCTGCGAAGAAGGCCGCCGCCAAGAAGGCTGCCCCTGCGAAGAAGGCTGCTGCTGCGCCTGCAGCGAAGAAAGCCGCTCCCGCGAAGAAGGCTGCCGCCAAGAAGCCTGCGCCAGCCGCGCCCGCTGCGCCTGCTCCTGCTGCGGCCGCTTCGACGGCGCCGGCTTCGACGGTGAAGACCGCGCTGAACCCGGCCGCTGCATGGCCGTTCCCGACCGGCAGCCGTCCGTAATAGGGCGGCGCGACGCGTGCCGCGCTTGGCGTGGCACGCGCTCGCGTGTCGATGTAGGCGAACCCCGCCGCCGGCATCACGCTGGCGGCGGGGTTTTTACATCCGGGCCGAGCCTCGCAGCCGCGAGATATGCAACGGCGGCCGAGTGTGACGGTCAGTGCGTGACACGGGTCACGCCGCCGCTCGAGAGCAGGCGCACACGTTCGCCGGCTTGAAAGATTTCGCCGGTCGCCGATTGGGTGATGGCGCGCAGATCGCCGTTGTCCAGTCGTACCGTAATTTCCAGACCTTGACGCTTTGCGACGCCGTTTTCGACTGCGTTGCCGGCTACCGCGCCAGCGATGCCGCCGATGATGGCCGTTGCGATCGATCCTTTACCGCCTCCGAACGCACTCCCGGCGACGGCGCCGAGCGCACCGCCGCCGACTGCGCCGAGTCCGCTCGGTTGCCCGTCGTTCGAGGAGATCGACACGGCGCGCACGCTTTCGACCGTACCGAAGCGGACGGTCTGTTCACGCTGCGCTTGTCCCGCCGTGTACACGTTGGGGGAACTGCTGTTATAGGCGCACCCCGTCATGGCTAGCGATCCCGCCACCAGTACGGCGAGCACGACCCGGCCCGATGTTTTCATTGTCTGTTGCTCCACAAAGTATTGCCGCAGGCTCGCCTTATAAGGAGTAGCCGTAGGCCTGCTTGAACCGTCGATCGATTTCGTCGCGGGACGGCGCGTAAGTTTGCGGTCCCGACTGCTCGATTTTGAGCGAGCCCATCAGGCTTGCCAAGCGGCCGGTCGTGGCCCAGTCGAGGCCATTTTCGATGCCGTAAAGCAAGCCGCCGCGGAACGCGTCGCCGCAACCCGTAGGGTCGACGATCTTCGACGCCTGTACGACGGGAATTTCCTCGCACTGGCCGCCATGATGGATGCGCGAACCATGCTCGCCGCGCGTCACGATCAACGCTTGGACGCGTTGGGCGATTTCCTCGAGCGACCAGCCCGTCTTATTGCTGACGAGGCTTGCCTCGTAGTCGTTGACTGCCACGTAGGTAGCGAGTTCAATGGCGCGCCTGAGCGCCTCGGCGGAAAACAGCGGCAGCCCCTGGCCCGGATCGAAAATGAACGGCACGCCCGCCGCGGCCAGCTTCTCGGTGTGCTGCACCATCCCCTCGTACCCGTCGGGTGCGACGATCGCGAGCTTGATGCCCTGTGCCCGATCGGCGTGATTCAAATGCGACTGCATCATCGCGCCCGGATGGAAGGCGGCGATCTGGTTGTTGTCCAGATCGGTGGTGATCATGGCCTGCGCCGTGTAAGCCTCGGGCACGACGCGCACGTGCTCGGTCGACAGGCCAAGGCTCTTGAATCGATCGAGATAGAGTTGACCGTCGACTTCGCCGAGCGTCGCCATGATGCGCGCGTCGCCCCCCAGTAGATTCAGCGCGTAAGCGATGTTGCCGGCGCAGCCGCCGAACTCGCGGCGCATCGTCGGAACCAAGAAGCTCACGTTCAAGATGTGGACCTGTTCGGGCAGGATGTGCTCGCGGAAGCGCCCCTGGAAGGTCATGATGTTGTCGTAAGCGAGCGAGCCGCAAATCAGCGTAGCCAAGTCGAATATCCCTATGCGTGTCGGATGAAATAGGGCCGCCATACGAAAAACGCCGCGCGGGTGGCGCGGCGTGCTGCCTTGGCGGCCCGGCGATTTACTTCAGGGCGCTCAGCGCCGCTTCGTAGTTCGGCTCGTTCTTGATTTCGCTGACGAGCTCCGCATGCACGACCTTGTCGTTTTCGTCAACGACGACCACCGCGCGAGCGGTCAGACCCGCCAGCGGGCCCGATGCGATGTCGACGCCGTACGCTTGCGCGAAGTCATGGCCGCGGAACGTCGACGCCGTCACCACGTTTTCGATGCCCTCGGTGGTGCAAAAACGGGTCGCGGCGAACGGAAGGTCGCCCGAGACCACGATCACGGCGGTATTTTGCAACTTCGCCGCCGCTTCGTTGAACTTGCGGGTCGAGGTGGCGCAGGTGGGCGTATCCAGGCTCGGGACGATATTGAGCACTTTGCGTTTGCCGGCGAAATCGGCAAGCGCCACCGGCTTGAGGTCTTTGCCGACGAGCGAAAACTCGGGCGCCTTTTGGCCGACCGAGACGAACGTGCCGCCGACTTCGATCGGGTTGCCGCCCAGCGTGACTTGACTCATGTTTGCTCCGGATATTCGTTTCGGGTTGTCGCGAGTGCGAGGGAGTGGGCGCACCTAGCTTCGCGCGCCCGGGTATTGCTATGGGTAGAAGATCTGAACGCGAAAGTTGGTCGCGATCGCATTGCCGCTGTCGAGGCGCACGATCATCGTCTGCGTAGTGTGCGCCGGCAGGCCCGCCGCCACGCGGGTGCCCGGTGCGACATAGTCCTCGGGCCACAAGATGCGGCGCACGGCGACGTCGTTCTTGCTGTCGAACAGCGTCAATTCGATCGCGGGGTAGGCGAGCGCAATGCCGTAGCGGTTCCGTAGGGGCACGCGCAGCTCGAGGCGGTGCGGTCCGTCGATTTGCCGCAGATCGGATGCTTCGACTTGCAGCCCATCGATGTCGCGCGGCGGCGTCAGTTGGCAGCCGAGCTTAGCGCACACCTGCGCGAACAGCGGCTGCGAGTCGGGCCAGTAGACCATGACGGCTTCGCGGCGCCACCAGGCGAGCTGGGCGAGCAAGGCGACGATGAGCGCCGCCGCAACGATCCCGCCGACGATGTATGCGAGCAAACGGCTTGGCGTCCCTGCACGTGCCTCGCGGGTTACGGCGAAGTGACGCTCGTGCGCGCTCGATGGAGGCGGTTCGGCGAACACCGGCGGTGCGCCGGCCGCCCGCAAGAGCGGGTCGTCGGTCGCTGCGCTGCGCAGCGGCGCCGCTTCAGCCTGTCGTTCCGTGCGTGCTTGCAGGCCTTCGCGCAGAGGCGGGTCGAGGTGGGATTCGAGGTGCGGTTCGGTCTGACCTTCCTGGTCTCGTTGCAAGCGGGTAGGCGCGGAGAACTCAGGCTCGGCGCGCGTTCCCTCCGACAGACCAGGGGCCGCCGGCGAGGGCGCACCGAAATGGGGTTCGGCGTCGACCCCGGGCGGCAACGTACCGTTCAAATGCGGTTCGTCGTCATTCCAACTCGACTTGGGTGACCGACCCCACGCTTGCGGCGGCGAAACTGAGTCGCGTACTACGGAGATGGGTTCGATTGGCGCGGGCGGGATGCCTTGCGGCTGCGGTGGCGCTCGATGCGCCTCGGGCAGATGCTCGGCTTCGGGCACATGCTCAGCCTCGGGCACATGCTCAGCCTCGGGCACATGCTCAGCCTCGGGCAGATGCTCGGCTTCGGGCAGATGCTCGGCTTCGGGCACATGCTCAGCCTCGGGCACATGCTCAGCCTCGGGCAGATGCTCAGCCTCGGGCAGATGCTCGGCTTCGGGCACATGCTCAGCCTCGGGCACATGCTCAGCCTCGGGCACATGCTCAGCCTCCGGCACATGCGCAGCCTCCAGCCCTTGCTCGTACACAGGCTGCTGTTCAGCGCCCGGCGCAAAAACCGGGGCTGCGAAAGGCGGGACCTCCGCGCTGAGCGGCGGTTCGTGCGTGAGCGGCGGCTCGGGCAGCGACACCTCGGAGCTTGCCGTCGTCTCCGAAGCGATAGCGTCGGCTTGCGCTTCCGGCATGGCCTCGTTCAGTGGACGCGGCGCTGAATCGCGCTCGCTTTCCGAGGCGAGCGCGCCAGCCTGCTGGTCGTCATGAGCGTCGCCGGCATGCGGATCGAGCGTGTTATGCCGAGCGTCGAAGACCTCATGGCAGTGTCCGCAGCGCGCGAACCCACCAGAGCGCGCAAGCATGGCTTCCTGCACGCGGAAAACCGTTTCGCAGTGGGGACAGCGGGTGGCTAGGACCATAGTGAGCGGAAAAGCCGGCGATAGGCCGGTGCATCGATCGATAGTCGCTATTCTAATGGTTTCTCGCCGCGCCCTCGGCGATACCCAATTGCCTGACGGGCCGTCAGCGACGCTTCACACCGGCCAGGCAAACCCAGCCGTCGAGTTCTCGCCATACGCCAATGTCGATCCACGGACGATACGCATCCGCGACCTCCTCGGCTTGCCGCGCAAGCACGCCCGACAGCACGATGCGTCCGCCCGGCTTGACCTTCGCGCTCAACATCGAAGCCATCAGCTTCAGCGGGTTCGACAAGATATTTGCGACTACGACGTCGAATTGACCGTCGGGGCAAGCGTCAGGCAGTGCATAGGTGACAGCGGCACGATTGCGCTCGCTGTTTTGCCGAGCCGATTCGACGGCCTGCGGATCGATGTCGACGCCCACGACCGGCGCGGCGCCGCACTTGTGCGCAAGGATCGCGAGGATGCCGGAGCCGCAGCCGTAGTCGAGCAGCGACTGGCCCGGCACGACGAATTCTTCGAGCCATTCCATGCACAGCCGCGTCGTCGGGTGACTGCCCGTGCCGAATGCTAGCCCCGGATCGAGTTCGAGAATCAACGCCTGCGGGTCGGGCACATCGTGCCATGACGGCACTACCCAGATTCGCTTGCCGATCGCGATCGGTTCGAATTGCGACTGCGTCAAACGCACCCAGTCTTGCTCAGGAACTTCCCGCACCGCGAACGGCGGAACCGCCGCCAGGCCCACGGCATTGGCCGCGGCGGCCGCGACGAGCGCGGGTTCGTGCTCGGGCGCGAGCAGGGCGATCACGCGTGAATGCTGCCATGCCGTGCGTTCGGGCGTGAGGCCCGGCTCGCCGAACAGCGGCTGCTCGTCGGGTGTATCGGCATCGGCGTCCTCCACCGAGACCGACAGCGCCCCCAGTTCGATGAGCGCATCGGACAGCGCTTCGGCGCGCGTCCGATCCAGCTCGACGATCAGTTCCCGGTAGCTTGCCATGTGGGTCAGGTTTCCTCCGGCGCGGCTTGCTGCTTCTCCGCGAGCCGGTTCTCGAGATAGTGAATGCTCGTGCCGCCTTCGACGAAGCTGCCGTCGAGCATCAACTCGCGATGCAGCGGAATGTTCGTCTGAATCCCTTCGACCACCATCTCGGACAGCGCAATGCGCATGCGTCGAATCGCTTGTTCGCGCGTCGCGCCGTAGGCGATCAGCTTGCCGATCATCGAATCGTAGTTCGGCGGAACGAAATACCCATTGTAGGCGTGCGAATCGACACGGATGCCGGGGCCGCCGGGCGTATGCCACGACGTGATGCGACCGGGCGACGGCGTGAACCGGAACGGATCTTCCGCATTGATCCGGCACTCGATCGCGTGACCGCGGAACACGATATCGCGCTGACGCAGCGCCAGCTTCTCGCCCGCTGCAATGCGGATTTGCTCCTGCACGATGTCCACGCCCGTGATCAGTTCCGTCACAGGGTGTTCGACCTGCACGCGCGTGTTCATTTCGATGAAATAGAACTCGTTGTTCTCGTACAGGAACTCGAACGTGCCGGCGCCGAGGTAGCCCATTTTCTTGCAGGCGTCCGCGCAGCGATCGCCGATGCGCTCGATCAGGCGGCGCGCGATGCCGGGCGCCGGCGCCTCTTCGATCACCTTCTGGTGGCGGCGTTGCATCGAGCAATCGCGCTCGCCCAGCCACAGCGCGTTCTTGAACGAATCGGCCAGTACTTGGATCTCGATGTGCCGCGGGTTCTCGAGAAACTTCTCCATGTAGACCTGCGGGTTGCCGAAGGCGCGCTCGGCTTCCTCGCGGGTCATGTTGACGGCGTTCACGAGCGCCGCCTCGGTGTGGACGACGCGCATGCCGCGGCCGCCGCCGCCGCCGGCAGCTTTGATGATCACGGGGTAGCCGATCGAGCGTGCAATCTTGACGATTTCTTTCGGATCGTCCGGCAACGCGCCTTCCGAGCCAGGCACGCAGGGCACGCCCGTTTTGATCATCGTCTGCTTGGCCGTGACCTTGTCGCCCATCAGACGAATCGTCTCGGGGCGCGGGCCGATGAAGGCGAAGCCGGACTGCTCGACGCGCTCGGCGAAATCGGCGTTCTCCGAAAGAAAGCCGTAGCCGGGGTGAATCGCCTCGGCATCGGTGACTTCGGCCGCGCTGATCAGCGCGGGCATGTTCAGGTAGCTCTGGGGCGATGGCGCCGGTCCGATGCAGACGGCTTCATCGGCGAGCTTCACGTATTTGGCGTCTTTATCGGCGGTCGAGTAGGCGACGACCGTCTTGACGCCGAGCTCGCGGCAAGCACGCTGGATGCGCAAGGCGATTTCGCCGCGATTGGCGATAAGAATTTTTTCAAACATGGCGATGGTTCGACGCAGTTATGGGCTCGTGCGTCGTGGGTCCGCAAAAAAACGGCGGTACACGGCATTCGAGCGAAAGGGCGACACCCGAGGCTTGGTCATTCGCCCGGGCCCGCCTCGCGATCAACCGATGATGAACAGCGGCTGGCCGTATTCCACGGCTTGCCCGTTTTCGATGAGGATTTCTTTCACGACGCCTGTCTGGTCGGATTCGATTTCATTGAGCAGCTTCATCGCTTCGATGATGCACAGCGTCTGGCCTTCCTTGACCGAATCGCCCACCTGCACGAACGGATCCGCGCCCGGAGAAGGCGAACGGTAGAACGTGCCGACCATCGGCGAGGTCACGACGTGGCCTTCCGCGGCAGCGGGTGCGGGCGCTGGCGCCGCGGCGGCCTGCTCCGCGGCGAGCGATCCGGCGGGCGGGGCCGATGCGTTGAATTGCGGTGCGTACGGGGCGGACTGCTGCACGTAAACCGGCGGCGCATTCTTGACGATGCGGACTTTGCCTTCGCCTTCGGTCACTTCGAGCTCGGAGATACCCGATTCGGAGACGAGGTCGATCAAAGTTTTCAGCTTACGTAGATCCATAAGGAATCCCCTCTTCAATGCGTGAGGCGCCGGCTCGCACCGGCTCCGATTTGATGTTCTGAAATCAGCCGCGCGCGTTCTGAGGCGCGAGCCGCTCTAGCGCAAACTCGAGTGCGTACAGATAACCCTTCCAGCCGAGACCGCAGATGACGCCCTCGGCCTGGTCGGAAAAATAGGAATGATGCCGGAACGACTCTCGGCGATGCACGTTCGAGAGATGAACCTCGACGAACGGGATGCCGACGCCCGCCAGCGCGTCGCGCAAGGCGACGCTCGTATGGGTGTACGCCGCCGGATTGATGACGATGAATTCGATCCCTTCCGCCGCGGCCGCGTGCACGCGATCCACCAGGTGACCTTCGTGATTGCTTTGAAACGCCACCAGTTCGACGCCTGCTTCCTTCGCGCGTGCCGATAACGCCTGATCGATCTGCTCGAGCGTGACGCGACCATAAACCTCGGGCTCCCGGCTGCCGAGGAGGTTGAGGTTAGGGCCGTGCAGCACCAGCAATCGTTTCATGGTTCGCTTCTGTTTCCGCGGAATTGCGCGCACTTTAGCGCTG
Organism: Trinickia sp. Z7; assembly: GCF_056498045.1. Classification (NCBI taxonomy): domain Bacteria; kingdom Pseudomonadati; phylum Pseudomonadota; class Betaproteobacteria; order Burkholderiales; family Burkholderiaceae; genus Trinickia; species Trinickia sp. Z7. Next base: position 387,521 of record NZ_JAUEQW010000004.1, on the reverse strand, counting down.
ATTGTCGAAACTTGTCTAGCGGCCGATGAAAAAGGGACGGCGCGAGGCGGTGCCGGCATGGGTCTTTTTCGGCTGACATCAGTCAATTTTCGCGATCCTGACGCGAATGCGCCGGTTTTTGCGTGTAACCGCGCGCTTTTCGGCGAGGTCGATCAAAGTGCGTCCAACGTCGTGCGAAGTTCGGTCGGGACGATTTGTCCTAATTTTGTCGACCGTACGACGCCGTTAGCGTCAATTACCACAGTGAACGGCAGCGCACCGGGTCCGTTGCCAAGGCTGCGGGCTAGGTCGGCGCCGCCAAATCCGCTGACCAATATGGGGTAGTCCACGGGCACTTTCTTTAGGAAATTTTGGACGTTCTGCCTGGAATCGACGCCAATCCCGACGAATTGGACCCCCTTGCTCGCATAGGCGTCATGCAGCGCTACGAGCTGCGGCATCTCGGCCACGCACGGGGCGCACCAAGAGGCCCAGAAGTTCACGACCAGCACGCGCCCTTTGTATGCTTCGAGCGTCTGCGGCTTGTCGTCGATGTCGCGCAGCGGTGCGCTCAGCAATTGCGCGACGGCGCCGCTGGCCGGTGCCGTCGGGGCCGGTGCGGCGGCGCTCGGCGCCGTGCGTTCGGAGTCGCTGCCGCCCGCGAGCCAATGTTGCGCGGCAAGCCCGAAGAGGCCCGCTGTGACGGCGACGGTCGCGACGAGGATGAGAGGTTTTGCTTTCATAAGGTAACGATGACGCGGGCCGCCCCGGCCGAGAGGCGTCGTGCCGCCGGCTTCGGCGTCGATTTCAATTGTGGAACGGTGCCTCGCCGTTGCCGGCGAGCAGCGCTTGGACGGCGTCGACATTGGCTCGGGCCGTGCGGCCCCGTCCGTCAGCGCGCACCGCGCCGCGCAGATCGTCCGTATCGTAGAGCGCGATATGGATGCCGACCGGATCTTCGTCGCGAGCGGCTCGCCACAGGAAGCTCAATGTCTCGACCTCGCCTCGGCCGCCGAAGTGGCGCGTTTCCGAGACGTCGTACTGCACGTTTATATTGAGCAGGTAAATCGCCACTTCCTTGGGGTTGTCGCAAAACACCTGGAGATGGATGTCCGAGTGCTCGCCGGCCGTGCCGTTCAGGACCGCCCCCGTCAGATAGGGATGAAACGCGGCTAGCCGCTTCATCCATTCGATCGCGAGTTCCCGCAGCCGGCGCAGAACCGCGGGCTGCGTGTCGGCCTGGAACAGCGATTGATACTCGCGAATTTCTTCTTCGATCTGATCGTTGTCGGGCAGCCATTCGCCCGCGACGCGCGCTTGGCCGGTGATCTGCCGTGCCGCCTTGCGCTTGGCGCTGGCGTAATCGAGCCCTTCCTCGGCGATCAGCCGCGCGGCTGCCATCGCGATTTCATCCCGCACGCGCTGCGGATCGACAAGAGATTTGCGCACCATCCGGCAATCATACTAGATCGTCCGGCGCCGCCCCCCCGGCCCCGTTCGCGGCGGGCGCGTCGGGTACAATAGCGAGCCTTTAGCGCGCCGTCCGCACCCGGGCGTGAGCGTCCATTCATGCACTCGCGGAAAGCGCGGCACCAGCACGACAGGTTTATGCATATCCACATCCTCGGCATCTGCGGCACGTTCATGGGCGGTCTCGCGGTTCTCGCGCGCGCCGCGGGACACACGGTGACAGGCTGCGACGCCGGCGTCTATCCGCCGATGAGCACCCAGCTCGAGGCCCAAGGCATCAAACTCATCGAAGGCTATGGCGCCGAACAGCTCGAGCTCGAGCCCGACTTGTTCGTCGTGGGCAACGTCGTCTCGCGCGGCAACGAGCTGATGGAGGCGATTCTCGATCGCGGCTTGCCCTATGCCTCCGGTCCGCAGTGGCTGGGCGAGCACGTGCTGGCGGGCAAGTGGGTGCTGGCCGTCGCGGGCACGCACGGCAAAACGACGACGAGCTCGATGCTCGCGTGGTTGCTGGAAGACGCCGGCTTGAACCCCGGCTTCCTGATCGGCGGGGTGCCGCTCAATTTTGGCGTGTCGGCCCGGCTGACCGATTCGAGCTTCTTCGTCATAGAAGCCGACGAATACGACACGGCGTTCTTCGACAAACGCTCGAAGTTCGTCCATTATCGGCCCCGCACTGCCGTGTTGAACAACCTCGAATTCGATCACGCCGACATCTTCGCCGATTTGGCCGCGATCGAGACGCAATTTCATCATCTCGTGCGTACCGTTCCCCGCGTTGGGCGCCTCGTCGTCAACGGGCGCGAGGCGGCGCTCGAGCGCGTGCTCGCGCGCGGCGTGTGGAGCGAGGTGGAGCGCTTCGGCGTCGAGGGCGGCTGGGATGCGCTGCCCGCGGCGGACGGCGAACCCGTCGACGAGCGCTTTGCGCTCTATTGGCGCGGCGAGCGCGTGGGCCTCGTCGATTGGCAGGTGCAAGGCGAGCACAATCGGCTCAACGCCCTCGCGGCGATCGCGGCCGCGCGCCATGTCGGCGTGCCGCCGGCCCAAGCGGCCCATTCGCTCGCGCAATTTCGCAACGTCAAGCGGCGCATGGAAGTGCGCGGCAGCATCGATGGCGTGACGGTTTACGACGACTTCGCGCATCATCCTACCGCGATCGCAACGACGATCGCCGGGCTGCGCACACGCGTCGGCAGCGAGCGCACCCGCATTCTGGCCGTGCTCGAACCGCGTTCGAACACCATGAAACTGGGGGTCATGAAGGCGCAACTGCCCGGCAGCTTGACCGGCGCCGACCTCGTGTTCGGCTACGGCGCTCCGAGCGGGCGCGACGCGCTCGGTTGGGATCTGCGCGAAGCGCTGGCGCCGCTCGGCGGCAAAGCGCGCGCATTCGACGATCTGAACGCGCTCGTCGCCGCCGTCGCCGAGGCGGCGCGCCCCGGCGATCACGTGCTCGTCATGAGCAACGGCGGCTTCGGCGGCGTCCATCAGAAGTTGCTCGATGCGCTGGGCTCGCGCCCGAGAGGCGCTGCGTGATCCTTTATCTGCACGGCTTCCGCTCTTCGCCGAAATCGTTCAAAGCGCAACTGCTCGCGGCACGCGTGGCCGAGCTCGGCGGCGCGAACGAATGGCGCTGTCCGATGCTACCCGTTTCGCCGCGGCAAGCCATCGCCTTGGCCGAAGCGCAAGTGGCCGAGACGGCGAGCGGCGCACGAGGCGAAGTGACGGTCATCGGCAGTTCCCTTGGCGGCTATTTGGCCACTTATCTAGCCGAGAAGCATGGCTGGCGCGCGGTGTTGCTGAACCCCGCGGTGCTGCCCCAGCGCGATTTGTCCGCTTACTTGGGCGAGCAACCGCTTTGGCACGGCGGCGGCAGCATCGTCGTGGAACCGCATCATCTCGATGAGTTGCGCGCGCTCGGCGTCGGCTCGATCACCAAGACGGAACGCTATTATTTGATCGCCACCACCGGCGACGAAGTGCTCGACTATCGCGAAATGCTCGCGCATTACCCCGGTGTCGAGACCAAACTGATCGAAGGCAGCGACCACGCGATCAGCGAATTCGCCAGCTATGTCGACGACGTGCTCGCATTTTGCGGCATGACGCCGGCCGAGCGCGTATAGCCGGCTCGCGGGCCGGCGCATCAATGAATTGAATCAAATCGATCGGCAGCGGGCGTGCGGATTGCCGCACGGTAGCGCTGCGAGGGCCATATTCGTAACGAGAGTGTCGAGTGAACGTTTTCTTTGAGGAATCGGGCGGTTTGAAGGCCGGTAGCGTGCTGTCGCGTCAGGGCGATGCGCTGCAAGTCGAGTTGCCGGGCGGGCGGCGAGCGAAGGTGCGCGCCAAGGACGTCTTGATCGAGTTCGACAAGCCGAGTGCGGCCGAGCTGTTGCAGCAGGCCGACGCGGCCGCGCAGCAGATCGACCTCGACTTCCTATGGGAGTGCGCGCCCGCAGACGAATTCCCGTTTGCGTCCCTTGCCGGCGAGTACTTCGGCGCCCAATCGGGCCCCGTCGAGCGCGCGGCGCTCGTGCTGCGCATGCATGGCGCGCCGGTCTATTTCCGTCGCAAGGGGCGCGGGCAGTACCAGCGCGCGCCCGAAGAGCAATTGAAGATGGCGCTCGCGGCGTTGGAGCGCAAGCGCCAGCAGGCGCTCGTGCAAGCCGAGTACGAAGAAGAACTGAAGTCCGGGCGGCTGCCCGAGGCGTTCCGCGGCAAGGCGCTCGCGTTGCTCACGAAGCCCGATAAGAACGCGATCGAATACAAGGCGCTCGAAGGCGCGGCGGCGGCGCGCGGGGTTTCGACCGCGCGGCTCATGTTGGAGTGCGGCGGCATCGCTTCGGCGCGCGCCTTGCATGAAGCGCGCTTCCTATCCGAGCACTTTCCGCACGGCACCGGGTTTCCGCCCGTGACGCCCGGGCCGCTGCCCGACGATTTGCCGACCGCCCATGCGCAGGCGTTTTCGATCGACGACATCACGACCACCGAGATCGACGATGCGTTTTCGGTCGAATTGCTCGCGCAAGACCGTGTGCGAGTGGGCATTCACATCGCCGCACCCGCGCTCGGCATCGTGCGCGGCGATGCCGTCGATGCGATTGCGCGCGCCCGGCTGTCCACCGTGTACATGCCCGGCGACAAGATCACGATGTTGCCCGATGAAGTCGTCGAAGTTTTCACGCTCAAAGAGGGCGGGCTGCGGCCGGCGCTCTCGCTCTACATCATCGTCGATCGCAACACGCAGGAAATCGTGGCCACCGAAACGCGCGCCGAACGCGTGTTCGTCAAGAGCAATTTGCGCCATAACACGCTCGACGCCGATGTGACGGAGGAATCGCTCGCCGCCGGTAGCGGCGACTATCCGCACAAGGACGAGATAGCCGTGCTGTGGCCGCTCGCCCAAGCGTTGTTCGAAAAGCGGCAGGCGGCGCGCGCCGGTTACGGCTTGCGCCGCGAAGTTCACGGCAATACCGATTACAACTTCTACGTCGATGGCGAGCACGTGACGATTACGCCGCGCCGTCGCGGCTCTCCGCTCGATTTGATCGTGGCCGAGCTCGCTATTTTGGCCAATTCGACCTGGGGCGCGCTGCTGCACGATCATGGCGTGCCCGGCATCTACCGAACCCAACGCACGTTCGCCGCCGCGGGTCCCAAGCGCACGCGCATGCAAACGAGCGCCGCGCCCCACGAGGGGCTCGGCGTCGCGCAGTACGCGTGGAGCACCTCGCCGCTGCGTCGCTACGTCGACCTCGTCAATCAATGGCAACTGCTCGCCTGCGTGCAGCACGGGGTCGCCGCCAAGCTCGTCGCGCCGTTCAAGCCGAAGGACGCCGATTTGTTCGCCGTGGTCCAAGGCTTCGACGACACTTACACCGCCTATGCCGACCACCAACGGCGCATGGAGTACTTTTGGTGCCTGCGTTGGCTCACGCAGGAGCAGAAGAAGGAGGTGGCGGCGGCCGTCGTCAAGGGAGACCTCGTGCGCCTCGAGGAAGTGCCGCTGTTGCTGCACGTTCCGGGGCTCGGCGTGCACGCGCGGGGTACGCGCATCGTGCTGGAGGTGATGGGCGTCGACGAATTGACGATCGAGGCGTCGGTGCGCCCGATTCGCGTGCTTGATGCGTCCGTCTCGTCTAACGTTGCGGCCGAAGAGGACGAGGAAGAGGCCGAGATCGTCGATGCGCCCGATGCGTCGGCGCAAAGCGAGGAAGAAGCGCGCGCAGAAGGTGGCGAAGCGGAAGCGGGTGACCCAGGGGCGGGCGACGACGCGGCGCGCGAATCGAGCGACGACGGCGACGCGGCCGGCGTCGACGACAGTGAGCGCGATTCGACCGCGCGAAGCGGCGCGACGCCATCGTCGCAGGAGGCGCAATGAGCGCGGGGGCATCCAACGCGGCAAGCGGAGAGCCCGTCGAACCGGCTGCACCGGGATACGACCTCTACGCGGTGATCGGCAACCCCATCGCGCATAGCAAATCGCCGCTCATTCATTCGCGCTTTGCCGAGCAAACGGGCGAGCGCATCGAATACCGGCGCCTGCTCGCGGCTGTCGATGGCTTCGGCGATACGGTGCGCGCATTCATCGCCGCCGGCGGAAAAGGGCTCAACGTCACGGTGCCGTTCAAGCTGGAGGCGCACGCGCTGGCTGCACGGCTTTCGCCCCGAGCGGCCGCGGCGGGGGCCGTCAATACGCTGCGATTCGATACCGATGGCATCTTCGGCGACAACACCGACGGCGTGGGGCTCGTCGCCGATATCGAAAGAAACTTGGGCGTGCGCCTCGCGGGTGCGCGCGTGCTGCTGCTCGGCGCAGGCGGCGCCGCGCGTGGCGCGGTGTTGCCGATCCTCGAACGCGGTCCGCAGCGCGTGACGATCGTCAATCGCACGGCGCAAAAGGCTCAAGCGCTCTTGGAGCAGTTCGCCGCAGCGGCGCGCGAGGCGCGCTGCGTGCTCTCGGGCGGCGCCCCTGCGGCGATCGACCCCGCGGCCTACGACGTCGTGATCAATGCGACGGCGGGCTCCTTGGCCGCAGCCCTGCCCGAATGCGACGACCGGGCTTTCGGTCCGGGCACGCTTGCCTACGACATGATGTACGGTGCACAACCGACGGTGTTCATGCGGCATGCGCAGTCGCTCGGCGCCACCGTGTCCGACGGCCTCGGCATGCTGGTGGAGCAGGCTGCCGAATCGTTTTGGGTATGGCGGGGCGTGCGTCCCGACAGCGCTAGCGTGTTGGCCGAACTGCGCGCCATGTTGGCGGCATCGGCTTAGCGACTCGGCTCAGCAACGAGAGGACACGACACGGGAGCCGCGCGCGTTGCACGGGATGACGCCGATGCGAGCCGGGACGATCGAGACGCAGCGATGACGAAAGCGAAGAAGCGGACGGGGAATGGCATCGCCGGCTGGGCCGCTTATGCGGCAGCCGTATGCGCGCTCGCGTGGGTTGCGACGCAGGCGTATTACTTTGCGCAAATCGCTGTTTGGAGTGTCGTCGACCCGCGCTCGACGGCGTTCATGCGGGCCGATGCATGGCGGCTCGCGCAGGATCGGCCCGACGTTTCGCTCGCACACGAATGGGTGCCCTACGAGCGCATCTCGCGCAACCTGAAACGCGCGATCATCGCCTCCGAGGACGCCAATTTCGTCAACAACAACGGTTACGAAACCGACGCGATTTTGCAGGCATGGGAGAAGAACAAAGCGCGCGGCAAGATCGTCGCGGGCGGGTCGACCATCACGCAGCAACTCGCGCGCAACTTGTTCCTTTCGCGCCAGAAGAGCTACCTGCGCAAGGGGCAGGAGCTCATCATCACCTGGATGCTCGAGCTGCTATTGGACAAGCAGCGGATCTTCGAGCTCTATCTGAATTCGGTTGAATGGGGCAATGGCGTGTACGGCGCGCAAGCGGCCGCACGCTATTACTACCGCACTTCCGCCGCGCAGTTGACGGCGTGGCAATCTGCGCGGCTCGCCGTCATGTTGCCTCGCCCGAAATACTTCGACGAGCATCGCGGTTCGCCTTATCTTGCTCAACGGGCCGCGGTCATCGCGCGGCGCATGGGCGCGGCGGAAGTGCCGCGATGAACGGCTGGGCTCGAGGCTAGCTGCCCTCATTTTCGCGACGAACCCTATGAGCGTATTGCATCAAGACGATGTCCTCTTTTATCCAGGCTCGTTGCTTTCGCCGCTGGGCGAGCTCGTCGCGCCGTACGACCTCGAGTCCGGCGATGCCCCGCTCGCCGGGTATCGCCCGGCGACGTCGGATCCACGGATCGACAACGCCAACGCGCGAGCCTTCCGGCTGGACTGGGAGGCGCTCTCGGCGGTGCACGTCGTCAACGGAATGGGCGTCACGCTCGGAGACTCGATTGTCGGTCTGACGGCGATCGCCGCAATCCGGGCGCGGTTTCCCGACGTTCGATTCCACCTGTACCGCCCAAAGCGGGCCCCGGCTTACGTCGAGGCGCTTTACGCGCTCTCGACCGGCCTAGTCGTGGATACGTGCCAGAGCTTGCCGCGTGTCATCGGCGAGATCCCCCGTCACGAGGCGATCGTCGATGCGGGCAATCATTTGTTCTGGCGCGGCTTTTCGCGCGAGCCCATGATCGACTTCTTCCTCGACGCCCTGGGTGTGGATCCCGCATCCGTGGCGTCCTCGTACAAGCGAAACGACTGGCTGCGCCAATTGCCGCTCACCGATGCGTTGCCGCGAACGGTATCGCGGCCGTACGCGCTGTTCTCGCCGTCCGCGAGCACGTCGTTGCGCCGTATTCCCGCCAGCCACTGGGCGCGCTTGGTGGATCTGATTCATCGCACTTATGATTTGCCGGTGCTCGGCTTCGGGCACGTCGATCATCCGGCGTACCGGGATGTCAGCGCCGAAAGCGCTACGACGGCTGCGTTCCTCGGTTGGGTGCACGGCGCGGCGTTCGTCATGACGGGCGACAGCGCCGCGCTCCATATCGCCGCCGGCTTCGATATCCCCACCACCGCGTTTTTCTCGAGCATCGAGCCGTATATGCGTGCGAAAGACTACCCAAGATGCCATTCGGTCAGCTTGGACGTCCCTTCGCTGCGCGGCCTGCAGGCCAGCAGCCGGGAAGGCGATTTAGCACTGCTGAGCGGCGCATTCGATCGCCTGTTGGACGACGGGCTCGCGCTACCGCGTTTGCCCGCCGGCTAATCAATGGCGTGAACGGCCCGAACGAATCGGGACGCCGCCCCCGCCGCCACCGTCAGTTGCCATCCCAATAAGGCACGCTTTCGCTTTCTCTCGACACGAACCGGAAACCCTTCGGCTTCTCGCCTGCCGCGCCCGGAAATTCCGCCAGGATGCCGAATTTGCCGGAATCGGGATATTCGGCGATCTCGGGCAGCATCTTCGTGCTCACCGCGAGGTACTTGAGCTCGACGTCTCCGGTATTCGCTATTTGATGCGCCGCTTCCGGACCTCCGGGCGGGCAGGCGATGACGTCGCCCGCACGGATTGCATAGACGGCTTCGCCGATCCGCACTTCCCCCGTTCCCTCCAACACGAAAAACATCTCCTCGTTCACGCGGTGGCTATGGAACGGGAAGCCCCGTTTGCCCGGCGCAAGCGCCGTCACGTTGTAGCCGAGCTTTTGCGCGCCGATGCGGGCGCCGACGGCGCCCATGCGCGGCGCGTAACGATCCGCCATCGATTCGGGCGGCGCCATACCAGGGGGAAGGGGAGATAGTTCGACTTCGTCCAGGTTGATGATCGGTTTCATAAGCGGGTTCTCGTCGAAAAAAAGGGGGAGGCACCGGCCGCCATGCGGGGCTGCGAGCCGCCGCAATGGCCCTGGAGCGCGCATGCGGACACGCGAAGGATATTGCCAGACCGCCCGAACCGCGAGGCTCGATTGATCGTATCTCTCAATATGTGAGCAGGTCATTCAAATGTTGGATGGACGCGCGAGGCGTGCCTACAATCCGTCGCGAGCGGTCGAAATAGCCGCCAACGAAAGCAACGCATCTGCGATTCGAGAGCGAAGCATTCGAACCCAATGGAGACGCGCCCGATGACTGCATCCGATCACGAAGTTTCCGCCTCCGCCTCGAGAGGCGACGTATCCGAACTGCCGCTGCGCAGCGGTAGGGGCGAGGCCGCCGAGCCGCCTACGGTCGCAGGCTCGGCGCTCGACAGCTTGGATTTGCCGGCCGGGACGCAGACTTTGCTGCGCGGCCTTGCGATCATCGAGGCATGTGCACGCGGCGCCCGCGATATGCGCGCCTTCGCCGCGGCGTTGGGCACCACCCGCAGCACCACGCACCGGCTCGTGCACAGCCTCGTGCAGGCTCGCTATCTGCGCCAAGTGCCGCAAGGCTATTTGCTCGGGCCGAAACTGATCGAACTTGGAACCGTCGCCCTCGAGCAGATGCCGCTGACCGCCGTGGCCCGCCCGCACCTCGAGCGGCTCGCCCAGGCGACGCTCGATACCGTGCATTTGGGCGTGCGCGATGGCGAGGACGTGCTTTACATCGACAAGCTGCCCGGCACGCGCGGGCTCGAAATGCGCTCGAAGGCCGGTCACAAGATGGCGCTCGCGTCCACCGGCATCGGCAAAGCGCTGATGCTCGATCTGTCGCCGCAAATGTGGAGTTCGCTCTACGACGCCGCGCAGCGTGCGCTCGAAGGGGTGCGCTTCGAACACAGCCGCCGTCCGGACAAGCCGCTCTTCCTTCAGCGCATGGTTCGCTATGCCGCCGGCCAATTTTCGTTCGACCTCGAAGAGAACGAGCCGTCGATCTGCTGCGTGGCCGCACCCGTGCGCGATGCGACCGGCGCAATCGTGGCCGCTATCTCCGTGGCGAGCACCACTCACTACATGTCTCAAGAACGCATGGATGAACTGATCCCCGTCGTGCAGAGAACCGCGCGTGCGATTTCCGAAGAACTCGGCTGGAGTGCGCCCGCGGCGCGCCGTATCAAACGATGACCGCTGTGCAAGCTTTGGCCGGGCCGCCCGCCCTAATCGGATTGGACTGGGGCACCACGGCGCTGCGCGCCTACCTGTTCGATGCACGCGGCGATGTGATTGCGACTCGCGCGTCGGGCGACGGGATCATGCGCTTGCCGCAACCCGGCGCGTTCGACGCCGCCTTCGAAGCCGCGTGCGGCGATTGGCTCGGCACGGCGCCGAGCTTGCCCGTGATCGCCGCCGGCATGATCGGCAGCGCGCAAGGCTGGTGCGAGGCGCCGTACGTCGAAACGCCCGCCGATGCTTCGGCGCTCGTCGCTGGAATCGTACGGGTGAGCGCGGCATGCGGCGCCGAGATTCATATCGTACCGGGCGTCATCGAGCGCGGCGAGTTGCCGAACGTCATGCGCGGCGAGGAAACCCAAATCGTGGGCGCGCTAGCGAGCGAGGCGATCGGCGGCGAACCGCGCTCGCTGGTCGGCTTGCCGGGCACGCATGCGAAATGGGCGGTCGTTCGCGGCGAGCGGATCGAATCGTTCCATACGTTCATGACCGGAGAGGTCTACGGCGCGTTGCGCGAGCACACGATTTTGGGGCGCACGATGATCGAACCAGCCCGGTTCGATACGCAGTCGTTTTTGCGTGGGGTGGCCGTCGCCCAGCATGCGCATGGCGCGGGCCTGCTTGCGACGATTTTCAGTACCCGAACGCTGGGATTGACCGGGGAGTTGGAGCCGCAGCAGCAGCCCGATTATTTGTCGGGCCTGTTGATCGGTCACGAGTTGGGCGGCTTGGGGGCGCTACTCGCAGCGCGCGGCGTGGCGCTTGCCGGCGAAGCGCCGCGCCTGATCGGCAGCGCCACGCTGTGCGAGCGCTATCGGCTGGCGCTGACGCAGTTCGGCTGCGTGCGCGCGAGCATCGTCGATGCAGCGGCCGAAAGCGGCCTATGGCGCCTCGCGGTTCAAGCGGGCCTGGTAGGCCGTCACGCGTTGGCGCCTGCGGGTTGACGCACGGGTGCGGTCGCCGAACGAGAAGCGTGCCGCAGTGGATCGACGCATCGTCAGTCAATGAGCTAAACCGTTTTAGTCGCTACGCCATGCAAACCGAATTCGATTTACCCAAGCCGTACCACCCGCACGCCAAGTTCATCGGCGCTTTCGAGGCATGTCCGTTGATTGCCATCCTGCGCGGCATCACGCCGGGCGAAGCGGTGGCGCACGGTCAAGCGCTCTGCGAAGCGGGTTTTCGCATCGTCGAAGTGCCGCTCAATTCGCCCGATCCGCTCGCGAGCATCGCGGCGTTGCGGCGCGCGTTGCCCGATGAGGTTATCGTCGGCGCGGGCACCGTGCTGCGGCCCGCATTCGTCGAAGACGTGGCCCGCGCCGGCGGGGAGCTCATCGTCATGCCGCATGGCGATGTCGAGATCATCGAGACCGCGAAGCGCAACGGCATGGCCTGCGCGCCCGGCGTGGCCACGCCGACCGAAGCGTTCGCCGCGCTCGCGAGCGGCGCCGACGTGCTCAAGATGTTCCCGGCCGAGCAGCTCGGCGCTGTCGTCGTCAAAGCGTGGCGCGCCGTGATCGCCAAGCGCGTGCCGCTCGTGCCCGTCGGCGGAGTGACGCCCGAGAACATGGGGACGCTCGTTGCCGCGGGCGCGAATGGCTTCGGCCTCGGCTCGGCGTTGTATCGCCCGGGGCAAGACGTCGCGGTGACGGCCAAGCATGCGCATGCGTTCGTCTCGGCCTGGCGCGGCGTGAGCGCGGGGGCAGCGCCGTGAACCGCCTCGCCGGCAAAGTGGCGCTCATCACCGGCGCCGGTCGCGGCATCGGCGAGGCGATCGCCCATGCCTTCGCGCGAGAAGGCGCGGCGACCGTGCTGGCCGAGCTCGACCTCGACGCTGCGCGGCGGGTTGCCGAGCGGATCGAGCGCGAGACGCCGGGCGCACGCGTGCTGGCGGTGCGCACCGACGTGACTCAGGGGGCGTCGGTATGCGCTGCGCGCGATGCGGGCGAGCAGGCGTTCGGCCCGATCGACACGCTCGTGAACAACGCCGGGATCAACGTGTTTTGCGATCCCCTGACGATGACCGACGACGATTGGCGCCGTTGTTTCGCCGTGGACCTCGATGGCGTGTGGAACGGTTGCAAGGCCGTATTGCCGGGCATGGTCGAGCGCGGGCGCGGCAGCATCGTCAATATCGCGTCGACGCACGCGTTTCAGATCATCCCTGGGTGCTTCCCGTATCCGGTGGCCAAGCACGGGGTGCTCGGATTGACGCGCGCGCTCGGCATCGAATACGCGGCGAAACAAGTGCGCGTCAACGCGATCGCCCCCGGCTATGTGGAGACGCAGTTGACGCACGATTGGTGGAACGGCCAGCCGGATCCGGTGGCCGCGCGCCAAGCGACGTTGGATTTGCAACCGATGAAGCGCATCGCGCAACCGCAGGAGATCGCGATGACGGCGGTATTCCTCGCATCGGACGAGGCGCCGTTCATCAACGCGACGTGCATCACCGTCGATGGCGGGCGCTCGGCGCTTTATCACGATTAATCGAGAACGATTGTTTCGATTGCCGGGCGAAGGGCTCGCACGGCGATGTTCCAACCGGATGGCGCACAGTGGCCGCGTGAGTCATCCGACATAGATAACGCGGCCAAAACGCTCAATCAGACAGGAGACGCATGTCATGAAACGCAGAATTTTCCTCACGCTGGCCGCCGCTGCGGTGACGTCGATGGTGGCGGGTGTGCCGGCCGCTCAAGCCGCCGATCCGGTCAAGATCGGCTTCCTCGTGAAGCAACCCGAAGAGCCCTGGTTCCAGGACGAATGGAAGTTCGCGGAAGCGGCAGCGAAGCAAAAGGGTTTCACGCTGGTCAAGATCGGTGCGCCCTCTGGCGAGAAGGTCATGAGCGCGATCGACAACCTGCATGCGCAAAAGGCACAGGGCTTCATCATCTGCACGCCTGACGTGAAGCTCGGGCCGGGCATCGTCGCGAAGGCCAAGGCGGACGGCTTGAAGATGATGACGGTCGACGACCGCCTCGTGGATGGCTCTGGCAAGCCGATCGACGCCGTGCCGCACATGGGCATTTCGGCCTACAACATCGGCCAGCAGGTAGGCAAGGGCATCGTCGACGAGATCAAGAAGCGCGGCTGGGACATGAAGGACGTCGGCGCGATCGACGTGACCTACGAGCAACTGCCGACCGCTCACGATCGTACGCAAGGTGCGACCGACGTGTTGTTGGCCTCGGGTTTCCCGAAGGCGAACATCATCGCTGCGCCGCAAGCGAAGACCGACACGGAGAACGCGTTCAACGCGGCCAACATCGCCATCACGAAGAACCCGAGCTTCAAGCACTGGGTGGCGTACGGCCTGAACGACGAAGCCGTGCTCGGCGCCGTGCGTGCAGCCGAAGGCCGGGGCTTCAAGGCCGACAACATGATCGGCATCGGCATCGGCGGCTCCGATTCGGCCCTGAACGAGTTCAAGAAACCGAACCCGACGGGCTTCTTCGGCAGCGTCATCATCAGCCCGAAGCGCCATGGCGAAGAAACATCGACGCTGATGTACGACTGGATCACGCAAGGCAAGGAACCGCCGAAGCTCACGCTGACGCAGGGGATGCTCGCGACGCGCGATAACGTCGCCAAAGTGCGTGAAGAGATGGGTCTCGCCGCCAAGTAAGTTTGCGGCGAAGCGTTCCGGCCGGCGCTTGCGAAGTGGCTGCAAGCGCCGGCTCGGATGACCCTTCAGTACGAGGTGAGGTGAGATGGCTGCAACGTTGCGATTTGACAATATCGGCAAGGTGTTTCCGGGCGTGCGTGCGCTCGACGGCGTGTCGTTCGAAGTCGAGGCCGGCCAAGTGCACGGGCTCATGGGCGAGAACGGAGCGGGCAAGTCGACGCTGCTCAAGATTCTCGGCGGCGAGTATCAGCCCGATTCCGGCCGCATCATGGTGGACGGGCAGGAAGTGCGTTTCGCCAGCGCCGCGGCTTCGATCGCGGCGGGCGTCGCGGTGATTCACCAAGAACTGCAATACGTCCCCGATCTGACGGTGACGGAGAACCTGCTGCTCGGCCGGCTGCCCAATGCGCTCGGCTGGGTGCACAAGGGCGAGGCGAAGCGTTTCGTCAGGGAGAGGCTCGCGCAAATGGGCGTCGATCTCGATCCGAATGCGAAGCTCGGGCGCTTGTCGATCGCGCAACGGCAGATGGTCGAGATCTGCAAGGCGCTGCTGCGCAATGCGCGCGTGATCGCGCTGGACGAACCGACGAGCTCGCTCTCGCATCGCGAGACGGAAGTGCTGTTCAAGCTCGTGCGCGAATTGAAAGCCGACGGCCGCGCGCTCATCTATATCTCGCACCGCATGGACGAGATTTACGAACTGTGCGATGCCTGCACGATCTTTCGCGATGGCCGCAAGGTCGCATCGCATCCCTCGCTCGGCGAGGTCAAGCGCGAGACGATCGTCGCCGAAATGGTCGGGCGCGAGATTTCCGACATCTACGGCTATAGGCCGCGCAAACAGGGCGACGTGCGGCTTGCCGTGGACGCCGTGCAAGGCCATGGGTTGTCGGCGCCGGCCAGCTTCAGCGTGCGCGCGGGCGAAATCGTCGGTTTCTTCGGGCTTGTCGGGGCGGGACGCAGCGAATTGATGCGGCTCGTCTACGGCGCCGAAAAGCGGCGCGGCGGGCGCTTGACGCTCGATGGCCGCGACATCGATGCGAGCAGCCCGGGGCAGGCGATTCGCAGCGGCATCGTGCTGTGCCCGGAGGATCGCAAGGAGGAGGGCATCGTGGCGATGGCTTCCGTCGACGAGAACATCAATATCAGTTGCCGCCGGCACCATCTGCGGGCCGGCTTGTTCCTGAACCGCGCCAAAGAGATCGAGACGGCCGAGCGTTTCATCAAGCTGCTCAAGATCAAAACGCCGAGCCGTCGGCAAAAGATTCGTCTGCTCTCGGGCGGTAATCAGCAAAAGGCGATCTTGTCGCGCTGGCTCGCGGAGCCCGACCTCAAGGTCGTGATCCTGGACGAGCCGACGCGCGGTATCGACGTCGGAGCCAAGCACGAGATCTATAACGTCATCTACGAGTTGGCCGAACGCGGCTGCGCGGTGGTGATGGTGTCCTCGGAGCTGCCCGAAGTGCTCGGCGTGTCCGATCGGATCGTCGTCATGCGGGAAGGACGCATCGCGGGCGAACTGCCGCGCGAGCAAGCCAGCGAACCGGCGCTGCTCGAGCTTGCGCTGCCGCAAGGCGCACGCGCGGGTGCGGCGCTCGATGCGGCGTGAGCGTGCACGGCGAGCACGGCGCGCACGCGAGCGGAACCCAAAAGAGAAACGGAAGGAACAAAGCCCGTCGCACACGACGGTGAAGGAGTCAGGACATGCAAGCTAGAGAAAATCTCATCGAGGCGGGCGCGAAGCGCGCGGCCGAAGCGTTGATCCCGCAGCCGAACGATCGGCAGAAGTGGTGGCAGCAAGTCACCGAATACAGCCTCATCCTCATCTTCGCCGTCATGTTCGTGACGACGTCGCTGACCGTCGATCACTTCTTCTCGATCGACAACATGCTCGGCCTGGCGCTGTCGGTCTCGCAGATCGGCATGGTCGCCTGCACGATGATGTTCTGTCTGGCCTCGCGCGACTTCGATTTGTCGGTCGGCTCGATCGTGGCCTTCGCGGGCGTGCTCTGCGCGATGGTCCTGAATGCGACGAACAACACGTTTCTGGCCATCGTCGCTGCCGTGGCGGCCGGGTCCGTCATCGGCTGGGTCAACGGCGCCGTCATCGCGTACCTGCGCATCAATGCGCTGATCACGACGCTCGCGACGATGGAAATCGTGCGCGGCCTGGGCTTCATCGTGTCGCATGGGCAAGCGGTGGGCGTGTCGTCCGATACCTTCATCGCACTCGGCGGGCTCACCATGCTCGGCGTGTCGCTGCCGATCTGGGTGACGCTCGTGTGCTTCATCGTGTTCGGCGTGCTGCTCAACCAGACCGTTTATGGCCGCAACACGCTCGCGATCGGCGGCAATCCCGAAGCGTCGCGTCTTGCCGGGATCAATGTCGAGCGCACCCGCGTCGTCATCTTCCTCGTGCAAGGCGCGGTGACCGCGTTGGCCGGGGTGATTTTGGCGTCGCGCATTACGTCGGGCCAGCCCAATGCGGCGCAGGGCTTCGAGCTCAACGTGATCTCCGCTTGCGTGCTCGGCGGCGTTTCGCTGCTCGGCGGCCGCGCGACCATTTCGGGCGTCGTGATCGGCGTGCTCATCATGGGCACCGTCGAGAACGTCATGAACCTGCTCAATATCGACGCGTTCTATCAGTACTTGGTGCGCGGCGCGATCCTGCTCGCGGCCGTGCTGCTCGATCAACTCAAGAACCGCGGCACGCGCGACTGAGTGCGTACCGCTAGCGTCCGCCCTCGCAAGCGGACGCGAAGTTTTTTCGGAGAATCTTCACGATGGCGCTTCCCGATCACCCGCAAGCAGGTCCTTACGCGCGCTACCCGAGCTTGGCCGGCCGCACGGTCTTCATCACGGGCGGCGCGACCGGTATCGGCGCATCGTTCGTCGAGCATTTCGCGCTGCAAGGCGCTCGCGTCGCGTTCTGCGATATCGACGCGAGCGCTGGCGAAGCACTGGCCGATGCGCTCGGCGACGCAAGCACGAAGCCGCTCTTTCTCGCATGCGACGTGACCGATATCGATGCGCTGCGCGGCGCGATCGCCGACGTGCAGAATGCGTTCGGCCCGATCACGGTGCTCGTGAACAACGCCGCGAACGATGCGCGGCACGCGTTGGCCGACGTCACGCCGGCCTCGTTCGACGCCGGTCTCGCCGTCAATTTGCGGCATCAGTTCTTCGCCGCGCAGGCCGTGGTCGAAGACATGAAGCGCGCGGGCGGCGGCTCGATCATCAATCTCGGCTCGATCAGCTGGATGCTCAAACAAGGCGGCATGCCCGTCTATCTGACGGCCAAAGCCGCGATCGAAGGCCTCACGCGGGCGCTGGCGCGCGATCTCGGCCCGTTCGGCATTCGCGTCAATGCGCTCGTGCCGGGGTGGGTGTTGACGGAGAAGCAACGCCGGCTATGGCTCGACGAAGCGGGCAAGCGCGCGCTCAAGGAAGGGCAGTGCCTCGACGGCGAATTGATGCCCGACGATTTGGCGCGGATGGCGTTGTTTCTCGCGGCCGACGATAGCCGCATGATCACCGCGCAGGACTTCATCGTCGATGGGGGCTGGGTATGAGCTCGGAGCGTTTTCGCGCGTCGCTCGCGGTGCGTGCGCGTTGCGCGCTGGGAGAGGGCGCAACCTGGTGCGCGCGCACGGGGCGCTTCTATTGGACCGATATCGAGGGCGCTCGCCTGCATCGCTTCGATCCGGAAACGGGCGAGCGCACGAGTTGGGCGATGCCCGAGCGCCTCGCGACGTTCGCGTTGTGCGCCGATCCGCATTACCTGCTCGTTGGACTCGCCTCGCATCTGGCGTTCTTCGATTTGACCACGGGCGACATGCGCCGCATCGTCGAAGTCGAGCCGGGACTCGATACGCGTCTGAACGATGGGCGATGCGATCGGCAAGGCCGCTTCGTCTTCGGCACGAAGCATGAAGGCGCCCACCTGAAGCCGATCGGCGGCTTTTATCGATTGGGCCGCGATTTGTCGCTCGAGCGCTTGCCGCTGCCGTCACCGGCGATTTCGAACAGCATCGCGTTCAGCCCCGACGGCGCGACGATGTATTTCTGCGATTCGCCGACGCGAGAAATTCTCGCTTGCGACTACGGCGCCGACGGCTCGGTCGGCAACGTGCGCGCCTTCGCCCGGTTGACCGACGCGAGCGGCGTGCCCGACGGCTCGACGGTCGACGCCGAAGGCGGCCTCTGGAATGCCCAGTGGGGCGGCGGCCGCGTGGTGCGTTATAGCCCGGATGGCGTCGAAACCGATCGCGTGAGCTTGCCGACGAGCCAGCCGAGTTGTGTCGCGCTCGGCGGCCCGCATCTGGCCACGCTGTACATCACCACCGCGCGCGTGGAGCTCGATGCGGCGGCGCTCGCCGCAGAGCACGGCGCGGGCGGAATCTTCACCGCGCCGAGCGGGCGGCGCGGGCTGGCCGAACCGCTGTTTCGCGGCCAGTGGCGGTAAACCCGAGTCCGAGCGGTTAAACCGAAGGACGTATCACGAGTCAAAGCCGGCAAAAGACACGACGGCAGTACTCGAGCCTCACGCCGGCGTCGCGCCGGCAAGGCCGCCTCTCGACGGAGCTCATCATGACGATAGCGAATTCCGACGCCACCGCAACGAGGGGCGCGAACGAGTCCCCCGGCAGCCCCGTGCCGGAGCAACGACGCGGCGCACGTGCGCAGACACGCAGTGCGAAGCTCGCCGCGCTGATGCAGCCGGTTCGCTCGGGCCCCCAAACCTCCGCGGTCGCGCGCGCTACGGCCGGCGGTCGCTTGCCGGCCGCGCTGACCCTAGCGAACGAGCAGTTGCGCGTCGATTTGGCGCCCTCCTTGGGCGGCGGCATGACGCGTTTCGAGTGGCACGGCGACGGGGGCCAGCCCACGCCGATTTTCCGGCATTGCGCGCAAGCGCACGCGGGCACGGATCCGAATGCG
Source organism: Trinickia sp. Z7 (assembly GCF_056498045.1). Lineage (NCBI taxonomy): Bacteria > Pseudomonadati > Pseudomonadota > Betaproteobacteria > Burkholderiales > Burkholderiaceae > Trinickia > Trinickia sp. Z7. The sequence goes on along the minus strand of NZ_JAUEQW010000004.1, from coordinate 368,489 downwards.
CTCGCGTGCTACCCGCTCGTGCCCTATTCGAACCGGATTGGCGGCGCGCGGTTTCACTTCGACGGGCGGGAACTGGCCGTGCCGCGCAACCGCACGGCCGAGCCGTTGCCGCTTCACGGCGACGGCTGGTTGCGCGCGTGGCGCGTAGCCGAGCGCGGGGCGACGCATGCAACGCTCACGCTCGAACGTGAGCGGGCGAAGCCGCACGCATACCGCGCGCGGCTTGGCTACTCGCTCGAGGACGCGACGCTTTCCGTGGTGCTGTCGGTCGAGAATGCAGGGCGCGAGGCGCTGCCGTTCGGGCTCGGACTCCATCCTTTTCTCGCGCGCGACGGCGACACTCGGCTGTCCGCGGCGGCGAGCGGGCTGTGGCTGCCCGGCCCCGATTGGCTACCCGTGCGCCATGTGCCCGCGCCGCCGGCCTGGGAATTCGGGGTGGCCTACCCGTTGCCCGACGCGCTGGTCAATCACGCGTTCACGCATTGGAGCGGCCGCGCCTCCGTGGTCTGGCCGCGCAATCGGCTCTCGCTGACGATCGCGGCGGACGCCGACTATTACGTTCTCTACACGCCGCCCGGTGAAGACTTCTTCTGCTTCGAGCCGGTCGATCATCCGATCAACGCGGTGAATTTGCCCGGCGGTGCGAGCGCACACGGCATGACGGTGCTCGCGCCCGGCGAGACGCTCACGCGGGAGTTCCGCTTCACGGTCGAGCCCGTCGGTCGCTAGCGGCGCCGCAAGGTGCGCCGCGACGGCGGCTGCCGGCCGGGGCGCGAGCGCGGGTAGAATACGGGCCTTTCTCGCCACTGGCGCGCATCTCGCCATCGTTTCCGCCATGTCCACGTCCTATTCGTTCGTTCGCTCGCTCAACGACGCCTGGCAGCGCACGGGCTCGCTCCTATGCGTCGGCCTCGATCCCGAACCAGCCCGCTTTCCGGGCGGGCTCGCGAACCGCGCCGACAAGATCTTCGAATTCTGCCGCGACATCGTCGATGCAACGGCGCCCTATGCAAGCGCGTTCAAACCGCAGATCGCCTACTTCGCCGCGCACCGAGCCGAGGACCAGCTCGAAGCGCTGATCGCGCATATCCACGAGCGCCATCCGGGCCTGCCCGTGATCCTCGACGCCAAGCGCGGCGACATCGGCAGCACCGCCGAGCAATACGCACGCGAAGCGTTCGAGCGCTATCGGGCCGATGCGGTCACGGTCAATCCCTATATGGGATTCGATTCGATCGAGCCGTATCTCGCGCATGCGGGCAAAGGCGTGATCGTGCTGTGTCGCACGTCCAACCCCGGCGGCTCCGATCTGCAGTTTCTCGAAACGGGCGGGCGCCCGCTGTATCAGGTCGTCGCATCGCTTGCGGCCGAGAAGTGGAATGCCAGCGGGGAGCTCGCGCTCGTCGTCGGCGCGACGTTTCCGAAGGAAATCGAGGTCGTGCGCGGCATCGTCGGCGATATGCCGCTCTTGATTCCCGGCATCGGCGCGCAAGGCGGCGACGTCCAGGCGACGGTCGAGGCCGGTCGCACGCGAGCGGGAAGCGGGATGATGATCAATTCGTCGCGCGCGATTCTCTATGCGGGCAAGGACGAAAACTTCGCGCAGGCGGCCGCGCGCGCCGCGCTCGATACGCGCGAGAAGATCAACGCCTATCGCTGAGCCGCCGCGCGCTGCGCGTGTCGCGTATGCCTTGCGGCAATTCTTGCACCGGGCTCGGCGGCGGCCAGCGCAAGCTGGAGCGTGAACTCCTGCGACCGGGCCACACGGGCCTCAATGCTCGTTGTCGTCGATGTGCTTGAGCAGGCCGCGTAGCGCATGCGCCGCGGCTTGCACTCGAATCTGCTCTCGGTCGCCTTTGAATACGAGCGTTTCGGCCTGCGTATGCAGCCGGTTGCTCCACGCGAAGCAAACCATTCCCACGGGCTTGGTCTCCGTGCCGCCGCCGGGTCCGGCCACGCCGGTGATCGCCAGCGAAACCTGCGCGCGGCTGTTGCGCAAGGCGCCTTCGGCCATGGCGCGCGCCACGAGCTCGCTCACGGCACCATGCTTGTCGATGAGTTCGGCGGGCACCCCGATCATCTCTGTCTTGGCTTGGTTCGAATACGTGACGAACCCGCGCTCGAACCAGCCGCTGCTGCCCGAAATGTCGGTGACGGCGGTGGCCACCATGCCGCCCGTGCACGACTCGGCGGTCGTGAGCATGAGTCGCGTTTCCCGCAGCTTGTTGCCGGCGCGCACGGCGAGTTGATGAACGACGGAATCGGTGGGCATTGCGGTGGTCTCGCTATTCTCGATGGGCGGGCGAAGCCGCGGCGGTTCGACGGCGCGCGGCCTGAACGGGTCCGTATATCGTGTCTAGATCGTCATGCGCCATAACGCGATGACGAGCAAGGTGAAGAACGCGGCGATCAGGTCGTCGAGCATGATGCCGAAGCCGCCCTTCACGTGGCGATCGAAGTACCGGATCGGCGGCGGCTTGACCATATCGAAGAACCGAAACACGAGAAATGCCCAAAGCTGGCCGGCGAACGTTTCGGGCGTGACGAACAGCAGCACGAGCCAAAACGCGACGATTTCGTCCCAGACGATGGCCGATGGATCGTCGATGCCGAGTTTGCGCGCGGTAAATCCCGTGACATAAATGCCCGCCACGAATCCGCCGGCGATGAGCACGGCCCACTCGAAGACCGTGAGACGCGCATCGAGGGCGGCGAACGAGGCCCACGCGAGCAGCGTGCCCATGGTGCCCGGCATGACCGGCGACAGGCCGCTGCCAAATCCGAGCGAGAACAGGTGGAGCGGATGCGACAGCATGAAGCGCGCGCTCGCGCGGCGCTTGGGCCGCGGCGAAACGGGCCGAGACGGCGCTGACGGCGGCGGGGGCGGGGCGGACGGCGGACCGTCTGGGAGCGTCGGATCAGTTTGCATCGAAGTGGTCGAACCCGTGCAGGGTCAACGAGAGCGGCTTGTGTGAGGCGTCTTCCCACGCGATGGCGGGCTCGTCCGTCGCATGGCGCAAGGCGTCTATTGTACCGATGCGGGTGACGGCCACGGCCGCGAGCGCGCCGGCGTCGACGATCGCTTCGCGCGCGTGCGGCGGGGCGGTGAAGATCAGTTCGTAATCGTCGCCGCCGGCTAGCGTGCACTGCCGCTGCGTGTCGAGCGGCAGCTTGCGCAGCGCTTGCGAGCGCGGCACGGCATCGACGTCGACGCAGGCGCGCATGCGCGAGCGCTCGAGGATATGCAGCAAGTCCCCGGCGAGGCCGTCCGAGACGTCGAGCGCGGCGTGGGCGAGGCCGCGCAACGCTAGGCCGAGCGCAATGCGCGGTTCGGGCCGATCGAGCGCTTGCTGCAGCGAGGCGCGTTCGCGCGCCTCGAAGAGGCTCGACGGCCACTCGCCGCGCATGAGGCCGAGCGCGGCTCGTGCATCGCCGAGCGTGCCGGACACCCAGATGTCGTCCCCTTCGCGCGCGCCGTCGCGGCGTAACGCGGCTTGGGGCGGCACGTCGCCGAAGACCGTGACGCACAGATTCAACGGGCCGCGCGTCGTGTCGCCGCCGATCAGTTCGCAGTCGAAGCGTTCGGCAAGCGCGAAAAGGCCGTCGGCGAAAGCTTCGAGCCACGCCTCGCGCGGCGTTTCCAATGCGAGCGAAAGCGTGAACGCACGCGGCTTCGCGCCCATCGCGGCCAGATCCGACAGATTGACGGCGAGCGTTTTATGGCCGAGCGCGCGCGGGTCGACGTCCGGCAGGAAATGCCGGCCTTCGACCAGCATATCGGTCGAAACGGCGAGCGCTTCGCCCTGTGCGGGCGCGATGAGCGCGCAGTCGTCGCCGATGCCGAGCAGGGCTCGGCGCGGGCCGCGGCGTGCGCGCTGCGCGAAGAAGCGCTCGATTAGCGAGAACTCAGAGAGCGACATGAACGGTGCGTGGAAAAGGATGCTTGGATGGCGACGCGCATTGCGGATGCGGCTCGCGCTGCGTGCCCCGGCGGACCGGCCGCCGGGGCACGCAGCGATTGGCGCTACAATGCCGTCGAATATTGATTCTAATCCGCGTAACAAAGACTGGACTTTCGACTCATGTCTACGAACCCCGCTGCCGCCAAGGCGAAGCTGCGCGAAGCCGCGCTCGATTATCACGAATTTCCTTCGCCGGGCAAGATTGCCATCGCGCCGACGAAGCAGATGATCAACCAGCGCGATCTCGCGCTCGCCTATTCGCCCGGAGTCGCCTTCGCCTGCGAGGAAATCGTCGAAAACCCGCTGAACGCGGCTCGCTTCACGGCGCGCAGCAATTTGGTCGGCGTCGTCACGAACGGCACGGCGGTGCTCGGCTTGGGCAACATCGGCCCGCTCGCCTCCAAACCCGTGATGGAAGGCAAGGCGGTGCTGTTCAAGAAGTTCGCCGGCATCGACGTGTTCGATATCGAGTTGAACGAATCGGACCCGCACAAGCTCGTCGATGTCATCGCCGCGCTCGAGCCGACCTTCGGCGGCATCAATCTCGAAGACATCAAGGCGCCGGACTGCTTCATCGTCGAGCGCGAATGCCGCAAGCGCATGAAGATCCCGGTCTTCCACGACGATCAGCACGGCACGGCGATCGTCGTCGCGGCAGCTGTGACGAACGGCTTGAAGGTCGTGGGCAAGGACATCACGAAGGTCAAACTCGTCGCCTCGGGCGCCGGCGCCGCGGCGCTCGCCTGCCTGGACTTGCTCGTCGATCTGGGCTTGCCGCTCGAGAACATCCTCGTGACGGACTTGGCCGGTGTCGTCTATAAGGGCCGCACCGAGTTGATGGACCCGGACAAGGAACGCTTCGCGCGCGAGACGCCGGCACGCACGCTTGCCGAAGCGATCGAGGGCGCCGATATTTTCCTCGGCCTTTCGGCCGGCGGCGTGCTCAAACCGGAGATGGTCAAGGGCATGGCCGCCAAGCCGCTCATTCTTGCGCTGGCCAACCCGACGCCCGAGATCTTGCCGGAGGCTGCGCTCGAGGTGCGGCCCGATGCGGTTCTGGCGACGGGGCGCACCGATTACCCGAATCAAGTCAACAACGTCTTGTGCTTTCCGTTCATATTCCGCGGGGCGCTCGACGCGGGCGCGACGACGGTGACGCGCGAAATGGAGATCGCGGCCGTGAACGCGATTGCCGAACTCGCGCGCCAGGAGCAGAGCGATATCGTCGCGACGGCGTACGGCATTCAAGACCTGTCGTTCGGGCCGGAGTACCTGATTCCGAAGCCGTTCGACCCGCGCCTCATCGTCAAGATCGCGCCGGCCGTGGCGCAGGCCGCGATGGATTCGGGCGTCGCCACGCTGCCGATCGAGGATATGGAGGCCTATAAGCAGCACCTGCAGCAGTTCGTCTACCACAGCGGTACGACGATGAAGCCGATTTTCCAGCAGGCACGCAGCGTCGAGCCGGGCAAGAAGCGCATCGTATTTGCCGAGGGCGAAGAGGAGCGCGTGTTGCGCGCGGTGCAGATCGTCGTCGACGAGAAACTGGCGACGCCCATCCTGATCGGCCGCCCGTCGGTGATCGAACATCGGATCGAGCGCTACGGCTTGCGGCTGACGCCCGGCGTCGATTTCACGGTCGTGAACACGGAGCACGACGAGCGCTATCGCGAGTTTTGGCAGGAGTATTACCACTTGATGGCGCGCAAGGGCATCAGCCAGCAGTTGGCGAAGGTGGAAATGCGCCGGCGCACGACGCTGATCGGCTCGATGCTCGTGAAGAAGGGCGAGGCGGACGGCATGATTTGCGGCACGATCTCGACGCCGCACCGCCATCTTCACTTCATCAATCAGGTGATCGGCAAGCGCGAAGGCTGCACGGTGTTCGGAGCAATGAACGGACTCGTGCTGCCGGGCCGGCAGATCTTCCTGGTCGACACGCACGTGAACGTGGATCCGACGCCGGCCGAGCTGGCCGAGATCACGCTGATGGCGGCGGAGGAAGTGCGCCGCTTCGGCATCGAACCTAAAGTGGCGCTCGTGTCGCATTCCAATTTCGGGACGAGCAATGCGCCCTCGGCGCAAAAGATGCGCGACACGCTTGCGCTGATCAAGGAGCGCGCGCCTGACTTGCAAGTGGACGGTGAAATGCACGGCGACGTGGCGCTCGACCCCGAACTGCGCCGCGAGGTGCTGCCCGAGTCGACGCTCGAGGGCGAGGCGAACCTGCTCGTGCTCCCGAACATCGATGCAGCCAACATCGCGTACAACCTGCTCAAGACCGCTGCCGGCAACAACATTGCGATCGGGCCCATTTTGCTTGGCGCTGCCAAGCCCGTGCACGTGCTGACGGAATCGGCTACGGTGCGCCGTATCGTCAATATGGCCGCTCTGCTCGTGGCCGACGTGAGCGCAGCGTCGCGCTGAACCCATCCCGGTCTCTTGCGGTAACGAAGAAAAAACGGCGTGCCCATTGCGGGCACGCCGGGGGCGAAAAGAGAGACTGCCGCCCCAAATGCGTGAAACGACGGTGCCCGATTGCATCGCGCCGCGGCAAGGAGGCAAAGACTTGCCGCATCGGGACCGTCCTCGGCACTTTATCCCGTGCAAGATAAAAATAACGAAAACACGGGAAAAATAGGACCGACGGCAATCTGGAAAAAGTGACGTAACTCTTTCATTTTGCATACAAAGATTGCGTCTGCGGGCGGTTAGGGATACGCTTACGCTTTTCGTGGTCGTTCATATCTGATCGAGCAGCAGGAACTGTCGCCCATGACACGCGCGGGAACACGCGAACGAGCTGGTAAATGGGTTTGTCACGGCGTGCTCGCGGCGTTCTTGGCCCTAGCAGGCTGGGGCGGCGCAGGCGCGGTTGGCGGCTTCGCTGCTTCGTCCGTTGCTTTGGCGCGCGAGGCGCCGCAACCGTCGGCGGGTGGGTTCGGCACGATCGAGCAGGCGCAGTTGCCGCGCGAAGCGGTCGTTACGCTGCATCTGATCGCGGCCGGCGGCCCTTATCCGTATCCGAAGGACGGCGTCGTGTTCGGTAATTTCGAACGGCTTCTGCCGCCGCATCGGCGGGGTTACTACCATGAGTACACGGTCCCGACGCCGCGAGCCAGAAACCGCGGCGCGCGCCGCATCGTTTGCGGCGGCCCTTTGAGGCGGACCGACAATTGTTTCTACTCGGACGACCACTACAACAGTTTTAAACGCATTGTTGAATGATATCGGGATGAACGGCATGAGCGACAACGTCTACGCGCACGACGCTCCAGTCGCGACGGATCTGTTCGCGGCCGGCGACGGCAATCTTTTTCAGCGCGTCATGCAAATGCGCACGGCCGAACGGGGCCAGAACGCGCAGGGCGACGCGGCGGTATCCCGGCATTCACCGAGCGAGGAGCCTATGAGTCTTTTCGCGACCGTGCGACCGAACATCGTCCAGTCCATCCGGGCGTTTCGCGTGCAGGACCTCGCCGACGAGGCCCAGCGGCTCGAGCAGCATTTCCTGTATGCGTACTGCGGCCAAGCGGCGTCGAAGCAGGAAGTGCTCGAGACCATCGCCACGTCGTTCTTGTTTCCCAAACACTTCGGCAAGAACTACGACGCACTTTACGACTGCCTGACCGACCTCGTGCACAAAGCAGGCGCGCAACCGGGCTTCGTCATCGTGCTGGAAGGGCTGCCGATCGCGCAGAAGTTCGATAAGGAAGGGCGGGAGACACTGCTCGACGTTTTCCGCGAGGCTGCCGAATTTTGGGCGGAGCGCAAGGTCGCTTTCCGCGTCTTCTATTCGTTTGCCTGACGCAGGCCGTCGCGCTGCGTAGCGGCGCCGCATTCGTCTCGTCTCGCCGGGCCCGCCGGGGCCCTGCTTCACCATCCTCCCCAGCGCGCCGCGAGGGCTGCGAGGACGGCCACACCGGCCGTCTCCGTGCGCAGGATGCGCGGTCCCAGCGACAGCGCGGTAAATCCATGGGCGAGCGCGGTTGCTTCCTCCTCGGGCGATAACCCGCCTTCCGGCCCGATCAGCAAGGTGATATCGCCGCCAGGCGCTGCGCTCGGCAAAGCGTCGAACGCGATGCTGGCGCGCGGCGACAGCATGAGCCGTAGTGCGCCGGGGTCGGGGCACGCCGCCGATGCTTCGATCCATTTCGGCAATTCGCAAGGGGCTTGGACCTGCGGTATCCGGTTGCGGCCGCACTGCTCGCAGGCGGCCCGCACGATGCCTTCCCAGTGAGCGAGGCGGCGGCTCGCGCGCTCGGCCGATAGGCGCACGACGCCGCGCGTCGTGACGAGTGGCGCGATTCGGGTCACGCCTAGCTCGACCGCTTTCTCGACGAGCCAATCCATTTTGTCGCCGCCGGCGATCCCCTGGGCAAGCGTGATTCGATAGGGCGCTTCGGCCTCGACGGCTTCGAACGCGCCGACTTCCACCAGAGCATTGCGCCGGCCCAGTTCGACGAGCCGCGCCGCGCACTGGCCGCCTCGGCCGTTAAATAGCGTCAACGCATCGCCCGGTTCGAGGCGAAGCACTTGAACATGGCGGGCGACTTCCTCGGGCAGGGCGACGATGTCGCCGAGCGCAAGGGCCGAATCGACGAAAAAGCGAGGCATAAAACGACGTTCGAGGTTGGGTGAGCGAGGGGCGCGTTCGCAAGCGGCCGCGCCGGCCTGCCGCGCTCGCTTGCGCCGACGATAGCAGCGTAGCGACTGCACGCCGGCACGACGGCGCCACACCAATCGCCGGTCAGCGCAGCGCTTCGCGTACACCTCGCGGCAAGAGGAACAGCGCGGGATGCAGCGCGGCGTCATAGTAACGCAAGCCGTCGACGCCGCGCGCGGCCAGCCGCTCTTCGATGTCGCGCTTGAACAGCGAAGCGGCTTCGAGCGTGTCGCTCGCGAGCGCCATGAGCCAGAGCGAGCCGTAAAGCGGCACGAACGCCGAGATGACGTCGACCATGGCGAAGCTCGCGCGCAAGCCGCGCACGAGCGCCGCCGCCCGCTCGATGTGAAACTGGGCCGAGCCCAGATGCATCGACAGCATCGCGCGTGGCGCCAGGATCTTCTTCAGTCGGGCGTAAAAGGCGGGCGTATAGAGTTCTGCAGCCGGCGAGTCGGGCGGGGTCAGGTCGAACACCACGAGATCGAAACGCTCCATGGTCGTCGCGACGAAGTGCGCGGCGTCGCCGATCACCACTTGGACGCGTGCGTCGTCGAGCGCGCCTCGGTGCACGAGCGCCAGGTGCGCGCGCGCCATGGCGAGCACGGCCTCGTCGAGCTCGGCTATGACGATTCGCTCGATGCTCGGGTGTGCAAGCAGTTGCCTCGCGGCGCCGCCGTCGCCGCCGCCCAGCACCAGTGCTTTTCTCGGCGAGGGGTGCGCGAGCGCGGCCGGGTGGACCATGCACTCGTGATAGATGAATTCGTCGCCGACCGAGGTCATGGGGCGATCGTCCAGCGTAAACAGCACGCCGAGCTGCGGTGTATCCCACACTTCGATGCGCTGATGCGGCGATTGGACCTGGGCGACGCGCCGCGCCCCGGGAAAGCCGTAGACAGCGCCCGGCGTTGGGTGGAACAGTAGCGGCGGTGCGGTGCGGGAGAACACGGTGAAGACACGCTCGCGATCGGTCGCAATGACCTGATTATAGAGCCGGGCGCAGCCCCGATCGGCTAAGCCGCACCCGCGCCGGGGCGGGGAAGGCATCACCGCCATCTGTTAGAATGGCATGCTTTGCAGCACCGTCCGCTTGCTCTTTGCGCTTCGCGCCGCGGCGCACGCCCCACCGCGTGGGCGGCCGTCCCACCCGAGCAGCGGGCCACCGCGCGCACGCTTTCTCGACTCGTTCTCCGGACTCGACATGACGACCTCGTCTCCCGCTCCCACCGCTCTCATGGCGAACGCGATCCGCGCGCTCGCCATGGATGCCGTGCAACAAGCGAACTCAGGCCACCCAGGCATGCCGATGGGCATGGCTGAAATCGCAGTCGCGCTTTGGTCGCGCCATCTGAAGCACAATCCGGCCAACCCGCACTGGGCCGACCGCGATCGCTTCGTGCTCTCCAACGGCCATGGCTCGATGCTGCTGTATTCGCTGCTGCATTTGACGGGCTACGACCTGCCGCTTGCCGAACTCAAGAACTTCCGCCAACTGCATTCGAAAACGCCGGGGCACCCCGAATACGGCATCACGCCGGGCGTCGAAACGACGACGGGCCCGCTCGGCCAAGGCTTGGCGAACGCCGTCGGCATGGCGCTCGCCGAAGCGCTGCTGGCCGCCGAATTCAACCAGGCCGACGCCAAGATCGTCGACCACCACACCTACGTCTTCCTCGGCGACGGGTGCCTCATGGAAGGCATCTCGCACGAGGCCTGTTCGCTCGCCGGCACGCTCAAGCTGAACAAGCTGATCGCGCTGTACGACGACAATGGCATCTCGATCGACGGCCACGTCGAGTATTGGTTCGCCGACGACACCCCCAAGCGTTTCGAGGCGTACGGCTGGAATGTCATCCGCAACATCGACGGGCACGACGTGCAAGCGATCGACGCGGCGATCGCGGCAGCCAAGGGGGCGGACAAGCCCACGTTGATTTGCTGCAAGACCGTCATCGGCAAGGGCGCGCCCACCAAGGCGGGCGGCCACGACGCGCACGGCGCGCCGCTCGGCGCGCAGGAAATCGCCGCCACGCGCGAGGCGATCGGCTGGAAGTGGGAGCCGTTCGTGATTCCGCAGGAGGTCTATGCGGCGTGGGACGCCAAAGAAGCCGGCGCGCAGCGCGAAGCGGCCTGGAACGACGCGTTCGCAAAATACCGCGCGCAGTATCCGGAGCAAGCGGCGCAGTTCGAGCGGCGCGCCGCCGGCAAGCTGCCGGCCGATTGGGCCGCCAAAGCGCAAGCGATCATCGCCGGTGCGAACGAGCGCGCGGAGACGGTCGCCACACGCAAGGCGTCGCAGCAAACCATCGAGGGGCTCGCCGCGGCATTGCCCGAATTGCTCGGCGGCTCGGCCGATTTGACCGGCTCGAACCTCACGAATTGGAAGGCGAGCAAGCCCGTGCGCGCGGGCGAGCACGGCATCGTGTGGGGTAACCACATCAACTACGGCGTGCGTGAATTCGGCATGAGCGCGGCCATCAACGGCATTGCGCTGCACGGCGGCTACAAGGCGTTCGGCGGCACGTTCCTGACGTTCTCCGACTACAGCCGCAATGCGTTGCGCGTGGCCGCGCTGATGAAGTCGCCGTCGATCTTCGTCTTCACGCACGATTCGATCGGCTTGGGCGAGGACGGCCCCACGCACCAATCGGTCGAGCACGTCGCGAGCTTGCGCCTGATCCCGAACCTTCACGTATGGCGCCCGTCCGATACGGTGGAGACGGCAGTGGCGTGGACGCAGGCGGTCGAATACCAAGGCCCGTCGTGCCTGATCTTCAGCCGGCAGAACCTGCCGTTTTCGGCGCGTAGCGATGCGCAAATCGCCAATATCGCGAAGGGCGGTTACGTGCTGCGCGATTGGAACGACGAAATCGTCGCCCGCAAGATCATCTTGATCGCCACCGGGTCGGAGGTCGAATTGGCCTTGGCTGCTATCGAGCCGCTCGCGCAGCAGGGGATCGCCGCGCGTGTGGTGTCCATGCCGGCGACCACCGTGTTCGACCGCCAAGACGCCGAATATCGCGAGCGCGTGCTGCCAAAGGGGGTGCGCCGCATTGCGATCGAAGCGGGCGTGACCGATTTCTGGCGCAAGTACGTCGGTCTCGAAGGCGGCGTGGTCGGCATCGATACGTTCGGCGAGTCGGCTCCGGCCGGCGTGCTGTTCAAGCATTTCGGCTTCACGGTGGAGCACGTTGTCGCAGTGGCCAAGGCCGCGCTCGAGTAACGGATAGACTTCGTCGTTGGACGCAATACGGCTTGCCGGCGGCGTCGCGGCGCGAGCAATGCTCGCTAGGCGCCGGCAAGCGTGAGGTAAGACAGCTTTTTTCAGCCCAAATATCAGGAGAACCAACATGACGGTACGCGTTGCAATCAATGGATATGGCCGGATTGGCCGCAACACGCTGCGTGCGTTCTACGAGAACGGCAAGAAGCACGATCTGCAGATCGTCGCGATCAACGATCTCGGCGATGCGAAGACGAACGCCCACCTGACCAAGTACGACACCGCCCACGGCACGTTCCCCGGCGACGTGTCGGTGGAAGGCGAGAACATGATCGTCAACGGCGACAAGATCCGCGTGCTGGCGAACCGCAACCCGGCCGAACTGCCGTGGGGCGAGCTGGGCGTCGACGTGGTGATGGAATGCACGGGCTTCTTCACGTCGAAGGAAAAGGCGAGCGCGCACCTGGCCGGTGGCGCGAAGAAGGTGCTGATCTCGGCGCCGGGCGGCAAGGATGTCGACGCGACGATCGTCTATGGCGTGAACCACGAGCAGTTGAAGGCCGCGCACACGGTCATCTCGAACGCCTCCTGCACGACGAACTGCCTCGCGCCGCTCGTCAAGCCGCTCAACGACAAAATCGGCCTGGAAACCGGCCTGATGACGACGGTGCATGCGTACACGAACGACCAAGTGCTGACGGACGTGTACCACGAAGACCTGCGTCGCGCGCGTTCGGCCACGCATAGCCAAATCCCGACGAAGACGGGCGCCGCCGCCGCCATCGGTCTCGTGCTGCCCGAGTTGGCCGGCAAGCTCGACGGCTATGCCATCCGCGTCCCGACCATCAACGTGTCGATCGTCGACCTCTCGTTCATCGCCAAGCGCGACACGACGGTCGAGGAAGTGAACGCGATCATGAAGGAAGCCGCCGAAGGCCCGCTCAAGGGCATCCTCGGCTACAACACGGCGCCGCTCGTCTCGATCGACTTCAACCACAACCCGGCTTCGTCCACGTTCGATGCGACGTTGACCAAGGTTGCGGGCCGGCTCGTGAAGGTGTCGAGCTGGTACGACAACGAGTGGGGTTTCTCGAACCGCATGCTCGATACGGCAATCGCCCTGGCGACGGCCAAGTAAGCCAAGCAACGAACCGGCAACGCGCGCGTTGCCGTTGAACGAAAGAGCCGCCCGGGGTATCAACGGACCCAACGGGCGGCTCTTTTTATTGGAACGGCGGCGCGCAGGCGCCAACCCCTAGGTGGGGCCTCGCGGTGAATGTCAGTGCTTGCGGTGCGGGCAGGCTTCCTTCGTGCAGACGCCGTATAGCGCTAGCGCATGCTCCTGCAGCTTGAACCCGCGTTCCTCGGCGATCTTTTGCTGGCGCTTCTCGATTTCGGGGTCGAAGAATTCTTCGACACGCCCGCAGTCGATGCACACCAGATGGTCATGATGAGAGCCCTCGTTGAGCTCGAACACCGCCTTGCCCGATTCGAAATTGCTGCGCGAGAGCAAGCCTGCCTGCTCGAATTGCGTCAACACGCGATAAACGGTGGCAAGGCCAATGTCCAGTTCTTCGGTGAGCAGATTCCGGTAGACGTCTTCGGCGGTCAGATGCCGGACGGCGCTGCGTTGAAAAATTTCCAGGATCTTGAGGCGCGGTAGGGTCGCCTTGAGCCCGATGTTTTTGAGATCGGTCGGATTGGTCATGGCTAGGCATCCCTAGAGTACAATGCACGATTCGAATAGTAATGGGTTTTTGCTGTTTCGGTCATCTTCGTGAAACTCGCGCGGCCCGACGATACGCGAAACGGAGCCCGCACGGTGGGTGAAATGAGTCCAAATTTTCTTATGAAGCGCGGGGGGAGCCACGTGCGCAACCTGTTGATCGCTGCCTCGATGGGTGCGCTCGTTGCGGGATGTTCGACCTACGACAGCCTGACGCAGCGCGTCGCTCAGAGCATCACGCCGTATCGCATCACCATCGTTCAGGGCAACTTCGTGTCGAAGGAAGCCGCTGCGAAGATGCGTGTGGGCATGTCGCGCGACGAAGTGAAAGCAGCCCTCGGTACGCCGCTGTTGGCCGACATGTTCCATGACGATCGCTGGGATTACGTCTTCTATTTCAAGCGCGGCTCCACGGCCATCGTGCAGCAGCGCGATTTCATCGTCAATTTCAACGGCGACCATGTCGTGAGTTGGACGGGCGGCGACGATCTGCCGTCGGAGCTGGAACTGCTCGCCGATATCGACGGCGACAAGCGCGGCAAGAAAGCGAAGGCCGCCAGCGCGGCGGCGGCATCCGCGGCTTCTGCGGCATCCGCGGCGGCGGCCGTCGTGCCGGCCAGCGGCGCGACCGCCGCGACCGCCAGCGAAGAAGCACAGGCGGCCAACGCGCAGGCAGCGCAGGCGGCCAATCGCGCCACGAACCAAGTGCCGGCCACGCCGGCCAAGCAGAGTGTGCGCTCCGGCACGCCCTCGCCGTCGAACGCATTGCCGAGCGCGACGCCGCAGTTCCAATTCCATCGCGAGCCACAGCCTGTCTCGCCCGACCAAAGCAATCCGATCGGCCCGACCGGCTCGCCCTCGAGCAGTACCGGCGCGAGCAAACAGTCGGCGTCGTAGCGGGCAGAGTGCCGTCGATCGCCCGTCGCCCCGGGCCTCGTTGTTGAAAGGCAGCCGGGCGCGGCGCTCTAGCTGAATGCGGGTCGTGCGCGAGGCGCGCCGCCCGCTTTTCGTTTTCTTGCGGCGCCTTGCACGGCGCTGCCGGTCGGCCTAGCCATGGCCGGCCTGCCAACCGAAGAGGGATGCATGTTGCCGATGAAGATCGCCATCGCCGGCGCGTCGGGCCGAATGGGCCGGATGCTGATCGAAGCCGTTTTGGCCGACCCCGATGCGACGCTCGCCGCCGCGCTCGATCGGCCGGGCTCGCCGCAGTTGGGCGAGGATGCCGGCGCGTTTCTCGGTCAGCGCACGGGCGTGACGCTCACCGACGATGTCGAGCGCGTGTTCGCGCAAGCCGATTGCCTGATCGACTTCACGCGGCCCGAGGGCACGATGGCCTATGTCGATGCCGCGGTGCGGCATGGCAAGAAACTCGTCATCGGCACGACGGGCATGAGCGAAGAGGAGCGGCAAGCGGTGCGCGCGGCCGCGCAGAAGATCGGCATCGTCTTCGCCGCGAATATGAGCGTCGGCGTGAACGTTACGCTCAAGCTGCTCGAATTCGCCGCTAGCCACTTTGCCACCGGCTACGACATCGAGATCATCGAAGCACATCATCGCCATAAAGTCGACGCGCCCTCGGGCACCGCGCTCGCGATGGGCGAGGCGATCGCCGGCGCGCTCGGACGCGACTTGAAAACGTGCGCGGTCTACGGCCGTCAGGGCGTGACGGGCGAACGCGATCCGTCGACGATCGGCTTTTCGGCCATTCGCGGCGGCGATATCGTCGGCGATCACACGGTCTTGTTCGCCGGCATCGGCGAGCGCATCGAAATCACGCACAAATCGGCAAGCCGGGTCTCCTATGCGCAAGGCGCGCTACGCGCCGCGCGCTTTCTTGCCGAACGCGGCGCAGGCCTCTACGACATGCAGGACGTGCTCGGTCTGCGCTGATCGGCGGTATCGGCGCGCGCTTTATCCTCGGCTTCGTTTCGTTCACGCTTCGGCTTTCCTGGCACTTCCGTTCGTATGCAAAACACGGGCATCGTTCACTACCTGCAAGCGGGCGACGCGCTGACCCACGGCGTCGCGTATCTGTTGCTGGCCATGTCGATCGCGAGTTGGTGCTTCCTGCTCGTCAAGGGCTGGATGCTGGGGCGAGCAAAGCGCCAGGCGCCGCGCGCGATCGCGCTGTTCTGGCAGTCGGCGACGCTCTCGGAGGGGGTGCTCGCGTTGCGTGGCGCCGATCGCGAGCACGTCTTCGCCCCGTTGGCTCAGGCGGCGCTCGCCGCCTCCGAGGTGCATGCGCCGTCCGCCATGCTCGCTCGCGTCGAGCGTAGCGAGCGCGTGATGCGCGCACTGCGCGAGGCGTTGCTTGCGTCGCAGCGCCGCCTCGAGTTCGGCCAAGTGCTGCTGGCTTCGGTGGGCAGTACCGCGCCGTTCGTCGGTTTGCTCGGCACCGTGTGGGGTATTTACCATGCGCTCGGCAGCATCGCCGCGAGCGGGCAGGCGATGATCGAGAACGTCGCGGGCCCTGTGGGCGAGGCGCTGATCATGACGGCGTTCGGTCTCGTGGTCGCCATTCCGGCCGTGCTCGCGTACAACGTGCTGGGCCGGATGCAGCGGCAATTGTCCGAGGAGTTGGACGGTTTCGCCCATGACTTGCACGCTTATGTCTGCGCGCCGGATATCGCGGAACGCTCCGCCGCCCTCGGAGCCGCCGCGGTTCGTGGCGCCGCCGAGCCCTCGAGCGCCGTGCGTGCGACGCAGGCCGAAAATGCTTCGCGCGCAACGCGCGCGTAGCGCACGCACGAACGTTTTCGAAGGAGGCGGCGAACATGGCATTCGGCGGATTCGACAAAGAGCGTTCGGCCGCGCCGATGGCCGACATCAACATGACGCCGCTCATCGACGTCATGCTCGTCTTGCTCGTCATTTTCATCATCACCGCACCGCTGTTCACGCACGCGATTCGGCTCGACCTGCCCAAAGTCGCCGCGGGTCCGGCGCCCGAAACGCCGAAAACGATCACGCTTTCGATCGACGACGCGGGGCGGCTCTATTGGGACGGCCGCCCGATCACGCTCGATGCCGCGCGCGCCGATCTCGCTCGGGCCGGCAAAGCCGGCGAGCCGCCCGAATTGCACTTGCGCGCATCGAAAGCCACGCGCTACGAAGTCATCGCGCAAGTGATGGGGGCGGCGCAGCAGGCAGGCATCGCTCGAATCGGTTTCGTCACCGATCCGCCCGATCCGAGCGCCGCGCGAAGCGCCGCCGCGACGCCGGGCGCGCCGCTCGCGCCCGGTGCGCGCTAACGGCTAAGGGCTCGCCGCATCAACGCGCCGATCATTGGCGCCCCAGACCGGCCGTGGATGCGTCCGTGGGCGGTATAATCGACCTTTTCCCCATTTCCGGGGAAACGCATCTTCCCGTATCGCCGCGCCGCGTTTTTGCCAAGGCGCCACGACAGTCCAGCCCGAACCACCGCCATGCAAGAAAAATACTTACCCGCCGACATCGAAGCCGCCGCCCAGGCAGACTGGCGCGCATCGAACGCTTACCGCACGGCCGAAGTCGCCGGTAAGCCAAAGTTCTATTGCGTCTCGATGCTGCCGTACCCGTCGGGCAAGCTGCACATGGGGCACGTGCGCAACTACACGATTAACGACGTGATGTACCGCTATCTGCGGATGAACGGCTACAACGTGCTGATGCCGATGGGCTGGGACGCCTTCGGCATGCCTGCCGAAAATGCGGCGATGGCCAACGGCGTGCCGCCCGCGAAGTGGACCTACGAGAACATCGCTTACATGAAGCGGCAGATGCAATCGATGGGGCTCGCCATCGACTGGTCGCGCGAGGTCGCCACGTGCGATCCGAAGTACTACAAGTGGAACCAGTGGCTGTTCCTGAAGATGCTCGAGAAGGGCATCGTCTACAAGAAGACGGGCACGGTCAATTGGGACCCGGTCGATCAGACGGTGCTCGCCAACGAGCAAGTGATCGACGGGCGCGGCTGGCGTTCGGGCGCGCTCGTCGAGAAGCGCGAAATCCCGATGTATTACATGCGTATCACGCAGTACGCGGACGAGTTGCTGAACGACCTCGAGGGCCTGGGTTGGCCCGAGCGCGTGAAGGTGATGCAGCAAAACTGGATCGGCAAGAGCTTCGGCGTGAATTTCGGCTTCCCGTACGAACTCGACGGCGAAAGCAAGCTGTTGCGCGTGTTCACCACGCGCGCCGACACGATCATGGGCGTGACGTTTTGTGCGATCGCGGCCGAGCATCCGCTCGCCGCGCGCTTGGCGCAGGGCAAGCCCGAGTTGCAAGCGTTCATCGACGAGTGCCGGCATGGCGGTGTGGCCGAGGCCGAGATGGCCACGATGGAAAAGAAGGGCATGCCCACGGGCTTTTACGTGACGCACCCGCTCACGCAGGCGCGCGTCGAAGTGTGGGTCGGCAACTACGTGCTGATGAGCTACGGCGAGGGCGCCGTCATGGGCGTGCCCGCGCACGACGAGCGCGATTTCGCGTTTGCGAAGAAGTACGGCTTGCCGATCAAGCAAGTGATCGCGAAGGCCGGGTGCGACTATTCGCTCGATGCCTGGCAGGCCTGGTACGGCGATAAAGAAGGTGTCGTTTGCGTCGACAGCGGGCGCTACGACGGCATGGGCTACGAGCAGGCGGTCGATGCCGTCGCGGCCGATCTGAAGGCGCTCGGTCTCGGCGACAAGCAGGTCACTTGGCGGTTGCGCGATTGGGGCATCTCGCGGCAGCGCTATTGGGGCACGCCCATCCCGATCATCCACTGCGGCGCGTGCGGCGATGTGCCGGTCCCCGAGAAGGATCTGCCGGTCGTCCTGCCGGAGGACCTCGTGCCGGACGGCGCGGGCAACCCGCTCGCGAAGTCGGCGGCGTTCGTCGACTGCGCCTGCCCGAAGTGCGGCGCGCCGGCCAAGCGCGAGACCGACACGATGGATACGTTCGTCGATTCGGCTTGGTATTTCTCGCGCTATCCGTGCCCCGACGCCGAGACGATGGTCGATGCGCGCACCGATTACTGGATGCCGATGGACCAATACATCGGTGGCATCGAGCACGCGATTTTGCACTTGCTCTACTCGCGCTTCTGGACCAAGGTGATGCGCGACATGGGGCTCGTGAAGTTCGGCGAGCCGGCGAGGAACCTGCTCACGCAGGGCATGGTGCTCAACGAAACCTTCTATCGCGAGGATGCGTCGGGCAAGAAGACTTGGTACAACCCGGCCGACGTCACGGTCGAGCACGACGACAAGGGCCGCCCCGTGGGTGCGACGCACCACTCGGACGGGCAGCCTGTCGTGCTGGGCGGCGTCGAGAAGATGTCCAAGTCCAAGAACAACGGTGTCGATCCGCAATTGCTGATCGATCAATACGGCGCCGATACGGCGCGCTTGTTCACGATGTTCGCCGCGCCGCCCGAACAGCAGCTCGAATGGTCCGGCTCGGGCGTCGAAGGCGCGAGCCGCTTCCTGCGCCGCGTGTGGGCGTTCGGTCATGCCAACCAGGCCGAGCTCGTCGCGCGCGAGACGTTCGATCCCGTGCAGTTGGTCGAAGTCGACAAGATGCTGCGCCGGGAAATCTACGGCGTGCTCAAGCAGGCCGATTTCGACTATCAGCGGTTGCAGTACAACACGGTCGTGTCGGCTGCGATGAAGATGCTCAACGCGCTCGAAAACGCGAAGCTCGCGCGGCCCAGCGTGCTGCGTGAATGCTACGGCGTGCTGTTGCGTGTGCTGTATCCGGTCGTGCCGCACGCGACCCACGCGCTTTGGCAAACGCTCGGCTTCGTCGATGAATTCGGCTCGTTGCTCGATGCGCCTTGGCCGAAGGTCGACGAGAAGGCGCTCGAACAAGCCGAGATCGAGCTCGTGCTGCAAGTGAACGGCAAGGTTCGCGGCGCGCTGACGATCGCCAAGGACGCGCCGCGCGAGGCCATCGAAGCCGCTGCGCTCGCGCACGAGATGTTCGCGCGCTTTAGCGAAGGCAAGAGCGCGAAGAAGATCATCGTCGTGCCCGGCCGTCTCGTGAACGTCGTCGTTTGACGGCGCCGTCGCCGCGCGCTCAATAGACTCCAAGGAGCCAATGTGATTCGCCGATCGTTTCTCGCGCTCATGTGCGGCACGATGATGCTCGCCGCTTGCGGCTTCCAACTGCGAGGGCAGCAGAACTATGCGTTCAAGCGGCTCGCCATCGTCGGCGCGCCGCCGATCGTCGCTGCGCGTTTGACGCGCATGATCGAAGGCGGCAGCGACACGGTCGTCGTCAAGTCGCCTGCCGATGCCGACGCGGTGCTGAGCATGAGCGAAGGCCGCGGGCAAGGCGTGCTGACGCTCAACTCGCTCGGCGTGGCGGCGGAATACCAGCTCAGTTACACACTTGCCTACACGCTCACCGGGACGGACGGCGCCGTGTTGATTCCGTCGAGCGCGATCGTCCTCAACCGGGCGATGACTTATAGCGTTCAGTACTCGCAGGCGAAGGCGCAAGAAGCCGAACTGCTCTATCAGGACATGCAAAACGACGCCGTCGATCAGTTGACGCGCCGCCTAGCGGTCGTGCGCTCGCTGCATCCCGCGGCAGGGCAGCAGCCACCGGCGGTCTCCCCGCGCGCGCCGCTGCCGCCGCCTCCGCTCTGATCGGCCCGGCGCACGCTCATGCAACTGCGACTCGACGCGCTCGACACGCATCTGGCGAAGGGCCTCGCCGGTCTGTACGTCGTCTTCGGCGACGAGCACTTGCTCGCGCAGGAGGCGTGCGACCGCATTCGCGTGGCAGCGCGCGCGGCGGGGTTCACCGAACGCAACGTATTCACGGTCGAGCGCAGCTTCGATTGGAGCTCGTTGCTGGGTGCGACGCAATCGATGTCGTTGTTCGGCGAGCGCCAATTGATCGAGTTGCGGATTCCCTCCGGCAAACCGGGCAAGGAGGGCGCCGATGCATTGAAGACGCTTGCGGCCGCCGGCAATCCCGACGTTCTGGTGCTCGTCACGCTGCCGAGGCTCGACGCCGCTACGCAAAAATCGGCCTGGTTCACGGCGCTTGCGGATGGCGGCGTGTCATTGCGAATCGATCCGGTGGAGCGTGCGCAATTGCCCAATTGGGTCGCGCAACGGCTGGCGCAGCAAGGCCAGCGTGTCGCGCCCGGTGAAGAGGGCCGGCGTGCGCTGCAGTTCATCGCCGAGCGCGTCGAGGGAAATTTATTGGCGGCCCATCAAGAGATTCAGAAGCTCGGTTTGCTCTATCCGCAAGGCGCGCTGACGTTCGAGCAAGTGCACGACGCCGTGCTCAACGTTGCGCGCTACGACGTCTTCAAGCTCAACGAGGCGATGCTGGCCGGCGACGTCGGCAGGCTCGCGCGCATGCTCGACGGTCTGAAAGGCGAGGGCGAGGCAGCCGTGCTCGTGCTGTGGGCGCTCACGGAAGAAGTGCGCACGCTGCTCAAGATCAAGCGCGGCGCGGCTGCAGGCAAGCCGCTCGCCATGCTGCTGCGCGAGAACCGCGTGTGGGGGCCGCGCGAGCGGCTCGTCGGTCCCGCGCTTTCCCGGGTCACGGAGTCGCTGCTCGAAGAGGGGTTAGCGCTCGCCGCGGCGCTCGACCGGCAAGTGAAGGGCCTGACGGGCGCGGCGCCGGCCAGCCGGCGGCGCCCGGCGCTGCCGCCCGACCCATGGGACGGCTTGTTCGAGCTTGCCGCGCTCGTGGCGGCGCCGGCCAAGCGCGGCGCCGCACGCGCGATCGGCGCCTGACGCTACAATCGATGCGACGGCCAACGCGCCGCAAATCCGAGATACCGCGCCGTGGGCGCGAGGAACGAGAATCACGATGGAAATCGACGAGTACATGACCGGTATCGGCCGCCGCGCACGCGCCGCTTCGCGCGCGATGGCGCGCGCCTCCACCGCGGCCAAGAACGATGCGCTGGAAGCGATCGCGCGCGCGATCGAGCGCGAGCAAGCCGCGCTCAAAGAAGCGAATGCGCGGGACGTCGCCAAGGCATGCGAAAAGGGCATGGACGCCGCCTTCGTCGATCGCTTGACCTTGTCGGACAAGGCGCTGCGCACGATGATCGAAGGCCTGCGCCAAGTCGCGGCGCTGGCCGATCCGATCGGCGAGATCGACAACCTCAAATACCGGCCGAGCGGCATTCAGGTCGGTCAAATGCGCGTGCCGCTCGGGGTGATCGGCATCATCTACGAATCGCGGCCGAACGTGACGATCGATGCGGCGGCGCTCTGCCTGAAGGCGGGCAATGCTGCGATCTTACGCGGCGGTTCCGAGGCGCTCGCATCGAATACGGCCTTGGCGAAGTTGATTGCAGAAGGATTGGCGGCAGCCGGTTTGCCGAGCGATGCCGTGCAAGTGGTCGAGACCGCCGATCGCGCAGCCGTCGGCAAGCTCATAACGATGACCGAGTACGTCGACGTGATCGTGCCGCGCGGCGGCAAGAGTTTGATCGCGCGGCTCATCGAAGAAGCGCGTGTGCCGATGATCAAGCATTTGGATGGGATCTGCCACGTCTACGTGGACGATCGGGCGGATCTGTGCAAGGCGCTCGCTGTCTGCGACAACGCCAAGACCCATCGCTACGGCACGTGCAACACGATGGAGACGCTTCTCGTCGCGCGCGGTGTCGCGCGTGCGGTGCTGCCGCCGCTTGCGCGCGTCTACCGCGACAAGGGCGTTGAGTTACGCGTGGACCCCGCAGCGCGCGCCGTGCTCGAGGCTGGGCCGTGGGACGGCGATGCGCCGCCGCTTGCGCTCGTCGATGCGACCGAGCAAGACTGGCGCACCGAATATCTCGCGCCGGTGCTCGCGATCAAAATCGTCGACGGCATCGACGCTGCGATCGACCACATCAACACGTATGGCTCGGCGCATACCGATGCGATCGTCACCGAAGATCACGACCGCGCCATGCGTTTCTTGCGCGAAGTGGATTCCGCGAGCGTGATGGTGAACGCCTCGACGCGCTTTGCCGACGGCTTCGAGTTCGGACTCGGCGCCGAAATCGGCATCTCGAACGACAAGCTCCACGCGCGCGGCCCGGTCGGGCTCGAGGGACTGACCTCGCTCAAGTACGTGGTGCTTGGGCACGGCGAAGTGCGCCAGTAGTCCGGTCCGGCGGCCAGCGCGCGGCCGTGTCGTTGGGCCGCGAGCCTCGATGGGGCGGCGCTCGCGCCGCAACGAATCGACTCCAACATTTAACGATGAGCCCTATCACGATGCTCTGGGTCAAGACATTTCACATCGTATTCGTGGCCTCGTGGTTTGCAGGCCTTTTCTATCTGCCGCGCATCTTCGTCAATCTCGCCATGGAGCGCGAGGCGGCCGCCGTTGCGCGGCTGCTGACCATGGCGCGTAAGCTGTATCGGTTCATGACGATGATCGCGGTGCTCGCGTTGGCGCTGGGGCTATGGCTGTGGCTCGGCTACGGCATCGGGCGCGGGCAAGGATGGATTCATGCAAAGCTGGCCGTGGTGGTGCTGCTCATTGCCTATCACCTTTATTGCCGTCGCGTGTTGGGTGCGTTCGAGCGGGGGGAAAACCGCCGCTCGGATCGCTGGTACCGCATCTTCAACGAGTTGCCCGTGCTGGGCTTGATCGCTGCCGTGGCGCTCGTCGTGGTCAAGCCGTTCTAGTTCTCGCCCATTTCCATTAGGGCTCTTGTCCCGATTCGATGCGTCGGCGCGTAATCGCTTTTTTGGCGCGTCCGAGTTTGTCGACGAGTTCGGGACCGCGTGTCAGCGCGACGCCGACCGCAAGGATGTCGCCGATTGCCAAATGCGACACGCGCGAGGTCATCGGCGAAAAGATATCGGTTTCTTCTGTGACGTTCGCGAACAAACTCACCGTCGCAATCTGCGCGAGCGGCGAGTTGCTATTGGTGATCGCGATCACCTTCGCCCCGCACGCGCGGGCGGAACGCGCCGCTTCGACGATATCGCGCGTGCGTCCCGTGTTCGAGATCGTCACCACCACGTCCCCCTCGCCGAGCAATGCCGCCGACATCGTATAGGTGTGTGGATCGGCATAGGCGACGCTCGGTATGCCGAGCCGGAAGAATTTATGCTGAATGTCCTGCGCGGCGATGCCCGATCCGCCCGCGCCATAGAACTCGATGCGCGAGGCCCCGGCGAGCAATTCGGTCGCCTTGGCAATGCTGCTCGCGGACAAGCTGTTGCGAACCTCGATGAGCGCGCCGATCGTGCGGTCGAATACCTTGGCTACCACCCCCGAAGCCGGTTCGTCGGGGCGCACGTCGCGATAGACGGACGGCAACCCGGGCGCAATACTTTGGGCTAGCCGGATCTTGAATTCCCGAAAGCCGCCGCACCCGAGCGCTTGGCAAAACCGCGCGATGGTCGGCTGGCTCACGCCGACGCGCCGGGCGAGTTCGGTCATCGCCAGGTCGAGCACCTCGCGGGGAGTGTCGAGCACGTAGTCGGCCAGCTTGCGTTCGGACGGACGCAGTTGCGCACGCATGGCTTCGATTCGGGAAAGCATCGGATGACCGCCTCGATGGGGTGTATCGTTTTCTATCGATGGCGACAGTATGACCGGATAGATGTAGAAAATCTACAGAAGTTTTCTACCGATATGCGGATGCTCGCCCCTGTGTCAATGCTTGTGCGCGTGGTAATCCAGTCTCTCCCGCATTGCGGTTATGTAGTTTTTCTACTAAACTCCACGACCGAATCGAACTGCGCGGCCGCTCGCGCCGCATCGCGCCACCCGCCGGCGTCCGTACGCCGGCTTACAGGAAGGAGCGTTCCACCATGGCTTCGCCGCATCCCACGCTGATTGAAGTGACTCGCCGCATCGTGGAGCGCAGTCGCCCCACGCGCTCTGCCTATCTCGCACGTATCGACGCCGCGCAAGGGCGATTCCCGGCTCGCGGAGCACTGTCGTGCGCGAACCTCGCTCACGGCTTTGCGGGTCTCGAAGGCAATGACAAGCTCGTGATCAAGGCGGTGCGAGAACCGAACATCGGCATCGTTTCGGCTTACAACGAGATGTTGTCGGCGCACGCGCCGTATAAGGACTACCCCGATATCATCAAGCGCGCCGCGCGTGAAAACGGCGGCGTCGCTCAATTCGCAGGCGGCGTGCCGGCAATGTGCGACGGCGTGACGCAAGGCAACGCGGGCATGGAGCTCTCGCTGTTTTCGCGCGAAGTGATTGCGATGAGCACGGCGGTCGCGCTCACGCACAATATGTTCGATGCGGCGCTGTGCCTCGGCATTTGCGACAAAATCGTGCCGGGTTTGCTGATCGGCGCGCTGCAGTTCGGGCATTTGCCGACGATCTTCGTGCCTGCCGGGCCGATGACGAGCGGCCTGTCCAACGACGAAAAAGCCAAGATCCGACAGCAGTTCGCGACGGGGCAAGTGGGCCGCGAGGCGTTGCTCGAGGCAGAATCGGCCGCCTATCACGGGCACGGCACATGCACCTTCTACGGCACCGCGAACAGCAATCAAATGCTCATGGAAGTCATGGGGTTGCATCTGCCCGGGTCGGCGTTCGTCCATCCGCATACGCCGCTGCGCGACGCCCTGACGGCGGCGGCGGCGCGCCGCGTGCTCGATCTGACGGCCGAGCGCGGTCAATACACGCCGATCGGTCACGTCATCGACGAAAAAGCGATCGCGAACGGCATCGTCGCGCTGCTCGCCACCGGCGGCTCGACCAATCACACGCTGCATCTCGTCGCGATCGCGCGCGCGGCGGGCATTCTGATCGACTGGAACGACTTCGACGCGCTCTCGCAAGTCGTCCCGCTTCTCGCCAAGATCTATCCGAACGGCAAGGCCGATGTGAATCACTACCACGCAGCCGGCGGGATGGCCTTCCTGATCCGCAACCTGCTGGAAGGCGCTTTGTTGCACGAGGACGTCACGACCGTGATGGGCAAGGGCTTGGGACGCTATACGGAAGAGCCCCGGCTCGTCGACGGGCAACTGGCGTGGGTGGCAGGTCCCGAGCAGACGGGCGACGCCAAAGTGCTGCGGCCGATCGGCGAGCCGTTTCAGCCCGACGGCGGCCTACGCCTCATGCAGGGCAAGCTCGGCCGCGGCGTCATCAAAATCTCCGCGGTCGCACCCGAGCATCGCACCGTGCGGGCGCCAGCGCTCGTGTTCGATTCGCAGGAGGCCGTGCAGGAGGCGTTCGACAAGGGCGAGCTCAAGCGCGACTTCGTGGCCGTCGTCCGGTTCCAAGGCGCGCGCGCGAACGGCATGCCCGAGCTGCACCGCCTGACGCCGCTGCTCGGCGTGCTGCAGGACCAAGGCTTTCACGTCGCGCTCGTCACCGACGGGCGCATGTCGGGTGCATCGGGCAAAGTCCCGGCCGTGATTCACGTGTCTCCCGAGGCGCTGCTTGCCGGGCCGCTCGGTAAAGTGCGCGACGGCGACCCCATCGTCATCGACGCCGAGCGCGGCATTTTGGACGTCGAACTCGATGCGGCGCAGTGGGACGCACGCGAGGTCGAGCAACCGAAGCATCAAGCGCACAATGAAGTCGGCTTCGGCCGCGAGCTGTTCGGCGTCTTCCGGGCGGCGGCCGCGCCGGCCGAAATGGGCGCCTCGGTGTTCGGTCCGCTCGTGCACGAGCCGGCCGAGCGTTTCGATCCGATCCACGCAAGCAAGCAATAAGGAGCCAGCATGAAAAAGGTTGAAGACATCGTCCGCCTCGGTCCAGTCATCCCCGTGCTGGCTTTCGACACGGTCGAGCAGGGCGAGCATGTGTCGCGCGCGTTGCACGCGGGCGGCGTCAAGGTGCTCGAGATTACGTTGCGCACGCCCGCGGGCATCGGCGCGATCGAGCGCGCGGCGCAACTTTCGCCGGACATCGTCGTCGGCGTCGGCACCATCACGAAGCCCGAGCACTGCGCACAGGCGAAAAAAGCCGGGGCCCAGTTCGGGGTTTCGCCCGGGTTGACCCGCGACATCCACCAAGCTGCGCAGGACGCCGGCTTGCCGCTTTTGCCGGGCGTCATGACGCCGAGCGACATCTTGCTTGCGCTCGAGCTCGGCTACGAAACGGTGAAGTTCTTCCCGGCGCAGCAAGCCGGCGGCATGCCGATGCTGCAGGCGTTGTACGGACCGTTCCCGACGCTCAAGTTCTGTCCGACCGGCGGCATCACGACCGAGACGGCGCCAAGCTTCCTCGCATTGCCCAACGTCGTGTGTGTGGGCGGCTCCTGGCTCACGCCCAAGGCCGCGCTGGCCGCGCAAAACTGGGATGAGGTCACGCGCCTCGCCCGCGCCGCATCGGAACTGGCTGCCCACCAGCACTGATCCGCCGAGCCGCGGCAACGGGGGCTTCGCAACGTGCGCGCTCCCGCCGCCGCGGTGGGCGAATTCCATTGCCGCTGATCCCGAAGCTCGCCCTTATGCGCGCGGTGCTAGGCGCGAGATATAGGGGTTCTCGTCGATGGAACCGGTTCTATCGCCCGTTCGCGGCGCCGACTACAATGCAACGTCCGTATCGGGGCGGCGGGGCCAGCGATGCTCGCCGCATTTGTCCACCTGCCTCGCTTCAAAACAAGTAAAGGAGACTCTTCATGGGATCGGTCCACGGCGGCCTCTTGTTGCTTTACGCCCTCATAGCGATTGCGGCGCTCATCCTGCTCATTGCGCGGTACAAGGTCTATCCGTTTCTGGTCCTGATCGTGGTCTCGTTGCTGCTCGGCCTCGCGGCCGGCATGCCGGTGGGCCAGATCGTCAAATCGTTCGAAGCCGGCAACGGCGGCACCTTGGGCCATATCGCGATCGTCGTGGGCTTGGGCACGATGCTCGGCAAGATGATGGCCGAATCGGGCGGCGCGGAGCGCATTGCGACCACCCTGATTCGTTGGTTCGGTGAGAAGCACATTCACTGGGCGATGATGTTCGTGGCGATCATCGTCGGTTTGCCGGTGTTCTTCGAGGTCGGTTTCGTCTTGTTGATCCCGATCGCCTTCAACGTCGCCAAGCGCACGGGCAAATCGCTGCTGCTGATCGGTTTGCCGATGGTAGCGGGGCTGTCGGTCGTGCATGGGTTGATCCCGCCGCACCCAGCCGCGTTGCTCGCGGTGCAAGCCTACGGCGCCGACATCGGCAAAACCATCGCATATGGGCTCATCGTGGGCATTCCGACCGCGATCGTGGCAGGCCCCTTGTTCGCCTTGCTCGTCCATCGGCATGTCAAGCTGCCCGAAAACAACCCGCTTGCGGCGCAATTCATCGAATCGGCCGACGATGCGGCCGAGAATCGGCGCGATATGCCGGGGTTCGGGATTACGCTGTTCACGATTTTGCTGCCGGTGCTGCTGATGCTCGTCGGCAGTTGGGCCGATCTGGTTTTCGCGCCCAAGTCGATGCCGAACGATCTGCTGCGTTTCATCGGCAATTCGGACGTGGCGCTCTTGATCGCGGTGATCTTCAGCTTCTGGACCTTCGGCGCGCAGCGCGGGTTCACGCGCGAGCAGATCCAAAAGTTCTGCGGGGAATGCCTAGCGCCGATCGCCGGCATTACGTTGATCGTGGGTGCGGGCGGCGGCTTCGGTGGCGTATTGCGCGACAGCGGCATTTCGCGCGAAATCGTGGCGGTCGCCACGCAGGCGCATTTCTCGCCGCTGCTGTTCGGCTGGTTCGCCGCCGCGCTGATTCGTTTGGCGACGGGTTCGGCCACGGTGGCCATGACGACCGCGTGCGGCATCGTCGCGCCAATCGCCAAGGCCGGCGTGATTCAAGTGCGGCCCGAATTGCTCGTGCTCGCGACCGGCTCCGGTTCGCTGATTTTCTCGCATGTGAACGACGGCGGCTTCTGGCTGATCAAAGAGTATTTCGGCATGACGGTGGGGCAGACCTTCAAGACGTGGTCGTTGTGCGAGACGATCATCTCGCTGCTCGGTCTCGGGTTGACCTTCGCGTTGGCCGCGGTTTTGTAATTGGAACGAAAATGATCCTGATCGTGATGGGCGTCTCGGGCGCCGGCAAGACCCTTATCGGCGAGTTGTTGGCCGAGCGCCTCGGTTGCAGCTTCGTGGATGGCGACGTGTTTCATAGCGCCGCCAACAAAGAGAAGATGGCGCAAGGCATCGCGCTGACCGACGACGACCGCTGGCCGTGGCTGGCGTCCATTCGCTCGGCGATCGAGGACAAGGTGCGTGCGGGCGAGTCGCTCGTCGTGGGCTGCTCGGCGCTCAAGCGCGTGTATCGCGACGTGTTGCGCGGCGGGGCGCAGGGCGATGGCGTCGTGCGCTTCGTGTACTTGAAGGGTTCGTTCGAGGTGCTGCACGAGCGCCTCGCTACGCGCGGCCGGCATTTCTTCAACCCGTCGCTGCTACAAAGCCAGCTCGATACGCTCGAGGAACCGGGCGACGACGAAGCGATCACGGTCGGGATCGAGCTGTCGCCGGAGCAGATCGTCGAAGAGGTGGTGAAGCGGCTCGGTTCAGCCGCTTGAATCCGATGCTCGCTGCGAGACCGGCGAGCCGCCGACGGGCTCGAGCGGGCCTTCGCGGCACGTCAGCCAACATCAAACGCAGCCGAGCATGCAACCCCGGGCGAAATACCGCGCAACGAGGGAGTAGGGCATCCCGACCCTAACCGCCGCAGCCCGCGCCGTGGGAAACGAAGATGGCCGAACGGCGTAACGCGCAATCGCCGCCGCCGCTCGAGCCTTGTCGATCACCCGATCCGTTTCGCCAACTCGGCCGCCTTGCCCGTATACGACGCGGGCGTCATTGCGCTGAGCAGCGCCTTCGCATCGTCGGGGATCCCGAGCGTGGCGATGAACTGCTGCAGCGCTTCGCGGGTGATGCCCTTGCCGCGCGTGAGCTCTTTCAACTGCTCGTACGGGTTCTCGATGCCGAAGCGGCGCATGACCGTTTGCACGGGCTCGGCCAGCACTTCCCAGCAGGCGTCTAGATCTTCGTTCAGGCGGGCCGGGTTGACTTCGAGCTTATCGATGCCGCGGATCAGCGCATCGTAAGCGAGCAGCGAGTAGCCGAGCGCGACGCCCATGTTGCGCAGCACCGTCGAGTCGGTCAGGTCGCGCTGCCAGCGCGAGACGGGCAGCTTTTCCGCGAGATGGCGCAGCAGCGCGTTCGCGAGCCCCAAGTTGCCTTCCGAATTTTCGAAATCGATCGGGTTGACCTTGTGCGGCATCGTCGACGATCCGATTTCGCCTGCTTTGGTCCGCTGCTTGAAATAGCCGAGCGAAATGTAGCCCCACACGTCGCGATCGAGATCGAGCAGGATCGTGTTGGCGCGGGCGAGCGCATCGAACAATTCCGCCATGTAATCGTGCGGCTCGATCTGGATCGTGTACGGATTGAACGCGAGCTTGAGCCGTTGTTCGATCACGTTGCGCGAGAACGCTTCCCAATCGAAGCTCGGGTAAGCCGACAGGTGCGCGTTGTAGTTGCCCACCGCCCCGTTCATCTTGCCTAGGATTTCGACGTTTGCAATGCGCTCGATCGCGCGCGCGAGGCGCGCGGCGACATTCGCGATTTCCTTGCCGAGCGTCGTGGGGCTGGCCGGCTGGCCGTGCGTGCGCGAGAGCATCGGCTGCTCGGCCTGTGCGTGCGCGAGCGCCACGAGGCGGCCATGCACCGAGCGCAGCGCCGGCAGGATGACGTGCTCGCGCGCGCCGGCGAGCATCATGCCGTGCGAGGTATTGTTGATGTCTTCCGAGGTGCAGGCGAAGTGAATGAACTCGCTCGCGCGTTCGAGCTCGGGCTGGCCTTTCACCGATTCCTTGAGCCAATATTCGACGGCTTTGACGTCGTGATTGGTGACGCGCTCGATGTCCTTGATGCGCGCGGCGTCGTGCGCCGAAAAGCGCGCGACGAGATCGAGCAGGAATTGTTCGGCGGCAGCGGAGAAGCGCGGCATTTCCGCGAAGCCGGCTTGCGACAGCGCGATGAGCCAATGGACCTCGACCGTCACGCGGTGGCGCATGAACGCGGCTTCGGAAAGCCAATCGCGAAGCGCTTCGGTCTTGGCGGCGTAGCGCCCGTCGAGCGGTGACAGGGCGGTGAGGGCAAACAGCGTTTCGGCGCGGGTATCGGACATGATCGGACGTAGCGCTCGAAGGCGCGGGTTCGGGGCAGGAGAGAACCCGCGATTTTACCACCGCTGCGACCGGCCTTCGGCGCTTCGTCCCGGCGGGCGCGCACGCGAGTGCGCCCGCCGCCTCGCATTATTTCCCTGCGGCGGCCGGTTGTCCGACGCGCGCCGGGTTGGCCACGTGCGCGAGTTCCGACGCCGCGGCGGCCGGGTTGGCCCAGACCAGCCACTGTGCACGCAACGCAAGCATCGCGACACACGCGCAGGCTGCGAGCGCGCCGAACGTGGCGAAGCCCATTTGATAGCTGCCGGTGCTTTCCTTGGCGATGCCCATCACGACCGGCAGATAGAAGCCGCCGATGCCGCCGGCCGCGCCGATCACGCCGGAGAGCAAGCCCGTCTTGCCTTTCCAACGATGGGGGACGAGTTGAAACGTCGCGCCGTTGCCCAGGCCGAAGGCGAGGTAGAGGCACACCAGGACGGCGATGCCGCCCGCGAGCGGCGGCATCCAGGCGGCGAAAGCGAAATCGGCGAGCGAAATCGCCGCGAGCAAGCCCGTCAGCGCCCGTACGCCGGTGATGCGATCGGCCAAATAGCCGCCCATCGGACGCACGATGGCGCCGAGAAACGCCAGCAGCGACATGAACAAGCCGGCTTCCAGTTTCGGCATCTGATAGAGCGTCGTCAGCAGCAGCGTCACATACGACGACATTCCGACGAACCCGCCGAACGTGATGCTGTAGACGAGCATCATGACCCACGTGTCGCGCTCGGTGAGCACGGCTCGATAGCGGGCGGGCAACAAGGCGATGGCGCCGGCCGCGCCGAGCACGGGCAGCAGCAGCACGCCTGTTTTGCCCGAGCCGAACACGCCCGCGTGCACGGCCAGCACGAGCACGATCAAGCCCGCGAGCATCGTCGCGAAGCCCGCGAGCGCCCGGACCGGGCTGCCGGCCTTTTCACCGCGGTCGTCACCCCAAGCGAACAGCGCGATGCCTGCAATGGCCAGCAGCGGCAGCGCGGCCGCCGTGGCGTACTGCCAGCCGAACGCGTCGGCTACGTGCGGAAACAGGAAGCCGTCGAGCACGGCGCCGATGTTGCCCGCGGCGGCCAAACCCAGGACGAGCCCTTGGACCTTGGGCGGATAGCTGCTTCCGGCCATCGGCAAGGCAACGGCGAAGCTCGCGCCGCCGACGCCGAGGAACACGCCGAGCACGAGCAGCAGGGTGTAGGACGGCGTCGTCGGCAACAGCGGCAACACGATCGCCGGCAGGGCCGAGATCACCACGCCCATCAACGCCACGCGCCGGCCGTCGGTGGTCTGATAAAGGTTGCCGAGGGCGACGCGCAAAATCGCGGCGGAGAGCACCGGCACCGCCACCAAAAAGCCTTGTTGAGCAGCCGTCATGGCGATGCTCTTGCCGATGAAAGGCGCGAGCGGTCCGTACAGGACCCATACCGTGAAGCCGGTGTCGAAATAGAGGAAGCAGGCGACGAGCGAGCGCCAGTTGCCACTGCTCAACGCGTGTTTCAGGTTCTTCATGGTCGTCCTCGCATCGAAAGTCGGATGAAACGTTTGGGGGCGATGAGCTACGGCGCCCGGCTGCAGCGCAGCGACGGCTCGCCAATGCAAGCCCCATGCCATCGGCGAGCGCGCCGTTCGCGGCGCTCGGCTGCGCGCCATGCGCCATCTGCCGTTGCGCCTTTCGAACCCCTTGCTCGGCCGTCGGCGATTGGGCCGGCGACGATCGCAAGCGGTGCGCGCCTGCGCACCTGCGTCGCGCCCAGGGCACTGTCGATGTGCCCCGAGCGCGTCGATGGTGCACTGCATCAACGTTGCCACTGGAATGACGCAAACGGAGCGTGTCTGCGTCGTTGCACCGCGCGGCATGGTGGCCGCGGATTCGCGCTGCGGTGCGTCATACGAACTCCATGCACGCTCGGGGCGCGCACGGAAGGGGAAACGGGCGGGAGGCAGGCAGGAGCGGGAGCATGCCTCGCCGCCGAACGGGCGCGCGGCGCCCGCCCGAACACGTCCCGGTACAATGCGGGCGTCGCTTCACGCTCGGCCTTGCCCGGCCCATTCGCATGGAACTCAAATGGCTCGAAGATTTCGTTTCGCTCGCTGAGACGCGCAGCTTCAGCCGTTCCGCCGAGTTGCGGCACGTGACGCAACCTGCGTTCTCGCGTCGCATCCAAGCGCTCGAGGCATGGCTCGGCACCGAACTCATCGATCGTTCGGTCTATCCGACCCGGCTCACGCAGGCGGGCGAGGTGTTCCACGAGCAGGCGCTCGCGATGCTCTCGCACATGCACGAGTCGCGCATTCTGCTGCGCGGACACGTGCGCTCGCCGGCGCCGACGATCGAATTCGCCGTGCCGCACACGCTTTCGCTGACCTACTTTCCGCTGTGGCTGCAACGGATCGAAGCGCAGATGGGGCCGATTCATACGCGCTTGCGCGCGCTCAACGTTCACGATGCCGTGCTCTCGCTCGTCGAAGGCGGGTGCGACCTCGTGATGGCCTACCACCATCCGAGCCAACCGGTCGCGCTCGATCCTGGCCGCTACGACATGCTCACGCTCGGCGCCGAGCCGATCAGCGCGTTTTCGGCGCCGGTGCGTGCGGGCCGCGCTCGCTATACGTTGCCCGGCGCGGCCGATGCGCCCGTTCCGTACTTGTCCTACACGCCCAATGCGTACCTGGGGCGCATGACGGAAGTCATCGTCGCCAACGCGCCGGAACCGCTCTATCTCGATCGCATCTACGAAACCGATATGGCGGAGGCGCTCAAGGCCATGGCGCTGGCCGGCCACGGGGTCGCCTTCTTGCCGCACAGCGCCGTCGAAGACGCCGTTGCGGCGGGCGATCTGATTCGCCTGGACCGCACCGCCTCGCGCGCTTTGCCCGCCGATCGCTTCACGCTGACGATGGAAATCCGCCTGTACCGCGACAAACTCGCAGGCACCAGCGACGATCCGCGCCAGCAACTCGTGCGTCGCCTATGGCAAGTCGTGGCCGAGGAACTGGGCGTCGACCGCCCCTGACGGGGGATAGGGAAAACGGCGGCCGCATGCACGTTATGCAAGAAATGCATAATGGGATGACCAAACGGCATTGGATTTCAAAATGGGCTTTTTCGACAATGGCGCACAATTTCCGTGACCGTTGGAGTGTCCATGTCCTCGCAATTGCAGTCCACCACGTCTGCACAATCGATCCCCTCGTACCTTCATGCCGACGATCTCGGCCCGTGGGGAAACTATCTGCGTCAAGTCGATCGCGTCGCGCCGTACCTCGGTTCGTCGTCGCGTTGGCTCGAAACACTCAAGCGTCCGAAGCGTATCTTGATCGTGGACGTGCCTATCGAGCTCGATGATGGCACGGTGGCGCATTTCGAGGGCTATCGCGTTCAGCACAATGTCTCGCGCGGCCCCGGCAAAGGCGGCGTGCGTTATCACCAGGACGTCACGCTGTCCGAAGTGATGGCATTGTCGGCGTGGATGTCGGTCAAGAACGCGGCCGTGAACGTGCCGTACGGCGGCGCGAAGGGCGGCATTCGCGTCGATCCGCGCAAGCTCTCGCGTGGCGAGCTCGAGCGCGTGACGCGCCGCTACACGAGCGAGATCGGCATCATCATCGGACCGAACACGGATATTCCCGCGCCTGACGTCAACACGAACGAGCAGATCATGGCGTGGATGATGGACACCTACTCGATGAACCAGGGCCAAACGGCCACGGGCGTCGTGACGGGCAAGCCGATCGCGCTCGGCGGCTCGCTGGGCCGCCGCGAAGCGACGGGCCGCGGCGTATTCGTCGTCGGCACGGAAGCGGCGCGCCGCGTGGGACTCGAAATCAAAGGTGCGCGCGTTGCGGTGCAAGGCTTCGGCAACGTCGGCGGCATTGCCGCACGTCTGTTCGAAGAAGCGGGCGCCAAAGTCGTGGCCGTGCAGGATCACACGGGCTCGATCTACAAGTCGAGCGGCATCGATACGACGGCACTGCTCGAGCACGTGGCGAACACGGGCGGCGTGGGCGGTTTCAAGGGCGCCGATCCGATGGCGAACGACGAGTTCTGGACGATCGAAAGCGACATCCTGATCCCGGCCGCGCTCGAAAACCAGATCACCGAGAAGAACGCAGCCAAGATCAAGACGAAGATCATCGTCGAAGGCGCGAACGGCCCGACCACGACGGCGGCCGACGATATCCTGCACGACAAGGGCGTGTTGATCATCCCCGACGTGGTGGCCAACGCGGGCGGCGTGACGGTTTCCTACTTCGAGTGGGTGCAGGACTTCTCGAGCTTCTTCTGGACCGAGGACGAGATCAACCAGCGCCTGGAGCGCGTGATGCGCGAAGCGTTCGGCGCGGTCTGGCAGGTGGCGAGCGACAACAAGGTGTCGATGCGCACGGCGGCGTTCATCGTCGCATGTAAGCGGATTTTGATGGCGCGCGAAATGCGTGGCCTGTATCCCTGATTCCCTCTTCGCCACAAGCGAAACGGGTTTGACTTGCCGGTGCGCCTCACGGCGCTTCCGGCTTCCCCTGGACGGGCGGCACCGACAAGGTGTCGCCCGTTTTTAACGCACGGTTTCCTCGCATCGAGCGTTGCAGTTACGCGCGGTCGGTACCTGTGCGGATGCTTTCAAATAGATAACTTGGTACACTGGCGCCGTTTTTAGGCCACGGAGACTCCTGGAATGAAGATCATGAAGACGGCGCTTCTTGTCGCCACGTTGTCCGCGCTTGCCGCGGGAAGCGCATTTGCGCAGGAATCGGGCACACTGAAGAAGATCAAGGACACGGGTGTCATCGCGCTCGGTCATCGTGAATCGTCGATTCCGTTCTCGTATTACGATGACAAGCAGCAAGTCGTGGGCTACGCGCGCGACTTCCAGATGAAGGTCGTCGATGCCGTGAAGAAGAAGCTGAACCTGCCGAATCTGCAAGTGCGCAACATCCCCGTGACGTCGCAAAACCGCATTCCGCTGGTGCAGAACGGCACCGTGGACATCGAGTGCGGCTCGACGACGAACAACAAGGAGCGTCAGCAGCAGGCGGCCTTCTCGAACACGATCTTCGTGATCGGCACGCGCCTCATGACGAAGAAAGAGTCGGGCGTGAAGGATTGGGCCGACCTCAAGGGCAAGACCGTCGTGACGACGGCGGGCACGACGTCCGAGCGTCTGCTGCGCAAGATGAACGAAGACAAGAAGATGGGCATGTCCATCATCAGTGCGAAGGACCACGGCGAATCGTTCCAAACGCTCGAGACGGGCCGCGCGGTCGCGTTCATGATGGATGACGCGCTGCTCGCGGGCGAACGCGCGAAGTCGCGCACGCCGAACGATTACGTGATCGTCGGCGCGCCGCAGTCGAAGGAGGCCTACGGCTGCATGATGCGCAAGGACGACGCCGAGTTCAAGAAGGTGGTGGACGAGGCCATCGCGCAGGTCGAGAAGTCGGGCGAGGCGGATCAGATCTACAAGCGGTGGTTCGAATCGCCGATTCCGCCGAAGGGCCTGAACTTGGCCTTCCCCGAAAGCGACGACATGAAAGCGCTGTTCAAGAATCCGAACGATAAGGCAATCGATTAAACGTCTGTCGGCAATCGGAAGTTGAATCGAACGGAAGAAGGGCAAACCAGCTTCTTCCGTTCTTTTCGTTGGAGGTCACATCATGTCGTATCACTGGAACTGGGGCGTTTTGCTTCAGCCGGTCGCAACGGGCGAGGCCGCGACCTACCTCGGATGGCTGCTCTCGGGCATGCGCGTCACGGTGACGGTGTCGCTCGCCGCATGGGTGATCGCTTTGGTCGTCGGCTCGCTGTTCGGTGTGCTGCGCACGGTGCAGGACCGCCGTCTCGCGGCGCTCGGCACCGTCTACGTCGCCGTCTTCCGCAACGTGCCGCTCATCGTGCAGTTCTTCGTCTGGTACCTGGTCGTGCCCGAGCTCTTGCCCGTGTCGATGGGCGACTGGTTCAAGCAGTTGCCGCCGGGCGCACAGTTCTTTTCGTCGTCGATCATCTGCCTGGGCCTTTTTACCGCTGCCCGCGTATGCGAGCAAGTGCGCTCGGGCATCGAGGCGCTGCCGCGCGGCCAGCGCGCCGCGGGCTTCGCGCTCGGCCTCAGTCAATGGCAAACGTATCGCTACGTGCTTCTGCCTGTGGCGTATCGCATCATCGTCCCGCCGCTGACGTCCGAATTTCTCAACGTCTTCAAGAATTCGGCCGTCGCCTCGACGATCGGTCTGCTCGACCTGTCGGCTCAGGCACGCCAACTCGTCGATTACACTGCGCAAACCTACGAATCGTTCATCGCGGTGACGCTCGCCTACGTGTTGATCAACCTCGTCGTCATGGGCGTCATGCGCATCATCGAGCAGAAGAGCCGCCTACCCGGCTACGTGGGAGGCAAGTGATGCATCATTTCGATTGGAGCGGCATTCCCGGCGCGCTGCCGACATTGTGGAGCGGCGCCGTCATCACGCTGGAAATCACGGTGCTTGCGATCGTGGTCGGCGTGGTCTGGGGCACCGTGCTCGCGCTGATGCGCTTGTCGGGCTTCGCGCCCCTCGGTTGGTTCGCGAAGGCGTACGTTACCGTGTTCCGCTCGATTCCGCTCGTCATGGTGCTGCTGTGGTTCTTTTTGATCGTGCCGCAGTTCCTGCAAAGCGTGCTCGGGCTTTCGGCGAATATCGACATTCGACTCGCTTCGGCCATGGTTGCGTTCTCGCTTTTCGAGGCCGCGTACTATTCCGAAATCATCCGGGCCGGCATCCAGTCGGTATCGCGTGGGCAGGCCAACGCGTCGTTTGCGCTCGGCATGACCTACGGGCAGTCGATGCGCTACGTGATCCTGCCTCAGGCGTTTCGCGCAATGGTGCCGCTCCTGGTGACGCAGGCGATCGTGCTCTTTCAGGACACCTCGCTCGTCTACGTCATCAGCCTCGCGGATTTCTTCCGCACGGCCACGAATATCGGGGATCGCGACGGCACGATGGTCGAAATGGTGCTGTTTGCCGGCGCCGCTTACTTCGTTGTTTGCACGGTCGCATCGAGCATTGTGAAAGGACTTCGGAAAAAGGTCGCATGATGATTTCAATCAAGAACGTATCGAAGTGGTACGGCACCTTTCAGGTGCTGTCCGACTGCACCACGGAAGTCGCGAAGGGCGAGGTCGTCGTCGTTTGCGGGCCGTCCGGATCGGGTAAATCGACGTTGATCAAGACCGTGAACGGCTTGGAGCCGTTTCAGAAAGGCGAAATCATCGTGAACGGCCAATCGCTCGGCGACAAGCAAACGAACTTGTCGAAGCTGCGAGCCAAAGTCGGCATGGTGTTCCAGCACTTCGAATTGTTTCCGCATCTGTCGATCATGGAAAACTTGACGCTCGCGCAGGTCAAGGTACTGGGCCGCGGGAAGGACGAAGCGGCCGACAAGGGCTTGAAGCTGCTCGATCGCGTGGGGTTGAGAGCGCAGGCCGACAAGTTTCCGGCTCAGTTGTCGGGCGGCCAGCAACAGCGCGTGGCGATTGCACGCGCGCTGTCGATGGACCCGGTGGCGATGCTGTTCGACGAGCCCACCTCGGCGCTCGACCCGGAGATGATCAACGAGGTGCTCGACGTCATGGTCGAACTCGCACAAGAGGGGATGACGATGATGTGCGTCACGCACGAGATGGGCTTCGCGAAGAAAGTCGCGCATCGCGTCATCTTCATGGACCGCGGCGCCATCGTCGAGGATGATCGTAAGGACGCGTTCTTCGCGAACCCGAAGTCCGATCGGGCAAAGGAATTCCTAGCGAAGATTCTTCACTGAGCGAAGCGGCGACGCGCCGCTTCGCTCAGGATTCGAACGCGGCGATGTCGTCGGCGTCCGCGTCGGCACCGAACGCGGCGGCACAGGCGCGCGTCGACGCAGAAGCGCTCGGATCGCAAGCGGGGTTGCGCGCTTTTTCGAGCACCGACGCGGGCACGGGAAAATGCGCCCGCGCCGCCACTTCGCCGTCTTGGAACATCAGCAGATCGCCCGGAGCGAACGCCGTCCAGGTCTCGTCGTCGGTGAGCGGTTGCGTCGCTATGACGGCGACCCGGTCCTCCGGCGTGGTGTATTGCGCGAAATCGATCGACATATCGGCGTCGATCAGATGGGCGGTCGAGAATGGCCAACGCCGAACGATGTAATGCAGATGCGTCGAACAATGCGCGAATAGCGCCTGTCCGTTGGACATCAAGAAATTGAATACGCCGTAATCGGTGATGTCCCGCGTGAGCGCGCCCACGGCGTCGAACAGCTCCTGCAGGGGCGGCTGAGCCCCCGGAAACGCGCGGCGCAAGCCCTGCATCAAGGCACAAAACGCCACTTCGCTGTCGGTCGTGCCTACCGGCTGATAAACGCCGGTGATCTCGGGGCGATAGTCCTGCAAATCGCCGTTATGGGCGAAGATCCAATGCCTGCCCCACAACTCGCGCATGAACGGGTGGCAGTTCTCGAGCAGAATGTGCCCCTGCGTCGCCTTGCGGATATGCGCGATCGTGTTTTTCGATTTGATCGGATAACGCTTGACCATCTCGGCGATCGGCGAGGTGGCCGACGATTGATGGTCGATGAACAGGCGGCAGGCTTTGTCTTCGAAGAAGGCGATGCCCCAGCCGTCGGCGTGGTGATCGGTGATGCCCCCGCGTGCGGCGAAGCCCGTGAAGGAGAACGTGACGTCCGTCGGTGCGGCGCAGTTCATTCCGAGGAGTTGGCACATGGTACGGGCTAGCGGTGCGTGTGAACGTGCGGGTGCGCAATCCGAACCCGCTACAATATGTTTTTTTGAAGCATATACCGAGCCGTCGGCCGAAAAAAGCGAAATGGCGGGCCCGAGCGGGCGTCCGTTGCTGTTTTTCCACGATGGGTGGGCGGCATGCTTCGTTCGATCGTACTCGCTGCTCGTCGCGCAGCGGCATTCTTGCCGGCTTTCTTGCCAGATCCATCGCCATGACCGTTTCCGATTTGTCCCCGAACGCCCCTCAACAGCCGGGCGCGCCGTCCTCGCTCACCTTGGCCCGCCCTGACGATTGGCACCTGCACTTGCGCGACGGCGAAATGCTCGCGGCGGTCTTGCCGCATACGGCCCGCCAGTTCGGCCGCGCGATCGTCATGCCGAACCTCAAGCCGCCGGTGACGACGGTCGACGCCGCGCGTGCGTACCGGGAGCGCATCCTCGCGGCGCTGCCGGCGGGCGCTACGTTCGAGCCGCTGATGACGCTGTACTTGACCGACAACACGCCGCCCGACGAAATCCGCCGCGCCAAAGAGAGCGGTTTCATCCATGGCGTGAAGCTCTATCCGGCTGGAGCGACGACGAATTCGGACTTCGGCGTGACCAATCTCGCCAAGTGCGCGAAAGCGCTCGAGGCGATGCAAGCCGTCGGCTTGCCGCTGCTCGTCCATGGTGAGGTCACCGATCCCGCGATCGATTTATTCGATCGCGAGATGGTGTTCATCGATCGCGTGATGACGCCGCTGCGCCGCGATTTCCCGGCGCTCAAGGTCGTCTTCGAGCACATCACGACGAAGGACGCCGCTCAGTATGTGCGCGACGATGGTGCGCCCGCGGGCCTGCTTGGCGCGACGATCACGGCGCACCATCTGCTCTACAACCGTAACGCGATCTTCCAGGGCGGGATCCGCCCGCATTATTACTGCCTACCGGTGCTCAAGCGTGAGACGCATCGCGTCGCGCTCGTCGAAGCGGCGACTTCCGGCAATCCGCGTTTCTTCCTCGGCACCGATAGCGCGCCGCATCCGAAGGGGTTGAAGGAGCACGCGTGCGGTTGCGCGGGCTGCTACACGGCGTTGCACGCCCTCGAACTCTACGCCGAGGCGTTCGACGCCGCCGGTGCGCTCGACCGGCTCGAGGGGTTCGCCAGCTTCTTCGGGGCGGATTTTTACGGTCTGCCGCGCAGCAGCGAGCGCGTGACGCTCGTGCGCGAGGCCTGGACGCTGCCGGCCGAGATCGTGGCGGGTGAAGCCGCGGTGGTGCCGCTGCGCGGCGGCGAGCCGATCGGTTGGCGTCTGGCCTGAGCGTCGGCTCGACGGGGAAGGCGGTGAATACCGTGGCGGCGGTTCGGCGAGCGAGCGGGATCGAGATGACACCCATTGCGAATCTGGAGCGGATCGACTGGTCCGCGCCTTGGCTCGAGCCGCTAGCCGAGCGCGGCGTGCGCTGGCAACACTGTGCGCGGCACGACAGCGCAGATTTCGTCGCCATGCTCGCGCGCGAGGCCCGCTCGTGCGGTCATGTCACGGGCAACGGGTCGCCGCTAACCTTCATCGAGCAATGGGAGCTTCCGGACGCAACCGCATACGAGGCGCACATCGCCGCGACGGGCGGCGTGCCGACGCGCCGCAATCTGCATGACTTCTTCAACGCGCTCGTTTGGTTCGCCCATCCTCGCGTGAAGTCGACGCTCAATGCACGCCAGGCACGGGCGATCGAGCGTGACGGCATTGCCGGGGCGCGTGGCGCGGAACGCGATTTTCTGACGCTGTTCGACGAAAACGCGGTGCTCTTCGTTTCGTCGGATCCCGCGTTGAGCGCTGCGTTGATCGCATTCGACTGGCGCGGCTTGTTCGTCGATCAGCGCGCGGCGTGGGGGGGCGCGGTGCGAAGCGCGCGTGTTCGGCCATGCGTTGCTCGAAAAGCTCGTGACGCCGTACAAAGCTTGCACGGGGCATGCGTGGATCGTCGCCGCGCCGGCCGACTACTTTGGCTGGCCGCCGGCGCGCAAGGCGGCATGGTTG
Source organism: Trinickia sp. Z7 (assembly GCF_056498045.1). Taxonomy (NCBI): domain Bacteria; kingdom Pseudomonadati; phylum Pseudomonadota; class Betaproteobacteria; order Burkholderiales; family Burkholderiaceae; genus Trinickia; species Trinickia sp. Z7. Next base: position 327,083 of record NZ_JAUEQW010000004.1, on the reverse strand, counting down.
GACCAAGCGGTGGCGGCCTCGCTCGCCGAGGGCGAGCTGGAGAACGGCCGCTACGCGCCGTTGCCGGTCCTCGGGGTGCCCGGATTTTGGCAGGACAATGCCGATCCGGCGTTCTACTCGGATCCCGCGGTGTTTAGGGCGGGACGGCGCTCGCGCAGCGCCGAAGGGGCGCGCGAGCAGGGCAATGCGCGCGCGGCGGCGGTGGGTGCCGAGGTGGTAGACTTCCAGGTTGCGAAGTAGGCCAGGCAGTCGCGGCTTTCCCGGTTTGCGCCGGGAGGGGCGAGGAAAGTCCGGACTCCAACGGGCAGGGTGATGGCTAACGGCCATCCGTGGCGACACGCGGAACAGGGCAACAGAAAGCAAACCGCCGATGGCCCGGTGCAAGCCGGGATCAGGTAAGGGTGAAACGGTGCGGTAAGAGCGCACCGCGGCTGCGGCGACGCAGCCGGCACGGTAACCTCCACCCGGAGCAATTCCAAATAGGCAGGCGCGCATCTCCGGATGCAGGGCGGGGCCCCCGTCTCGCCTGCGGGTAGGAAGCTCGAGCGCGTCAGCAATGGCGCGCCTAGAGGAATGGCTGCCACGTTCGGGGCGCCTTGCGGCGCCGCGAACGCACAGAATCCGGCTTACCGGCCTGCTTCGCTCCCCAATTCGAAATGAAAAAACGCCGGCCCCGCTCGGAGGCCGGCATTTTTTTAGCTTTCCACGATCTCGAACGAATGCGAGAGCTCGGCCGTCTTGGCGAGCATGATCGAGGCGGAGCAATACTTGTCGTGCGACAAATTGATCGCCCGCTCGACGGTGTTCGGGTTGAGATTCTTGCCCGTCACCGTGAAATGGAAGTGGATCTTCGTGAAGATCTTCGGGTCTTCGCTGGCGCGCTCGGCCTTGAGCGTGACAGAGCAGCCGGCAATTTCCTGGCGGCTCTTCTTCAGGATCATGACGACGTCGTAGGCCGTGCAGCCCCCTGTGCCGAGCAGCACCATCTCCATCGGCCGGGGGGCGAGATTGCGCCCGCCGCCTTCCGGCGCGCCGTCCATCATCGCCAGATGGCCGCTACCGGTCTCGGCCGCAAAGGCCATGCCGTCCGGCCCCATCCAGCTCACTTTGCATTCCATAGCGACTCCACTGTTGTACGCCAATACTAGTGTCGGACTGGCATTGTAGCCTCGCCCAATGCGATGGGCAGGGCTCGCCTTTCGCGCCGCGCCGCCCTCACTCGATTTGTCACATTATGAGATGCGTTTTCGCGATGCAAATTTTCTTGCCTGCTCGCCATTCGGTCTGTACAATGCCTCACATTGATTGTCGCTTTTGGCAATCTCCGCATGTCTCCTCCACCCTCCTCCTTAGGTGGATTAAGCCCGAGCCCAGAGTTCGGGCTTTTTTTTGCGCAGCGGCGCGCGGCACGCCCGTGAGCCTTGTCACGCGGCGCAGCGCCCTGGGACCGTCACATTGGGCGGCTACCGGCAGAGCTGGGCCATCGCCCGGCTCGCGGGCGGCGAGCGAGCCTTTCGCCATGCGCTTTAGGCTTGCCTCGCCCGCTGTTTGCCGCAGTGATCGCCGCCTTTGACGGCGCCTCCCAAATTCCTTTATAATTCAGGGCTTTTCCGCATCTATGCCCGCGGAAGAAGAACAGGGAGAGCCTGCACGGCGCCTCGATGCGCCAAACTAAGCAGGAAAAATACGAAGGGCAGGTCAATTTTTTGGATCGATCATGAAGACGTTTTCCGCCAAAGCCGAAGAGGTGACGCGCGAATGGTACGTGATTGACGCGACGGATAAGGTTCTCGGCCGTGTCGCCAGCGAAGTGGCACGCCGTCTTCGCGGCAAGCACAAGCCTGAGTTCACCCCGCACGTCGACACCGGTGATTTCATCATCGTCATCAACGCCGGCAAGCTGAAGGTCACGGGCAACAAGACCACGGACAAGAAGTACTACCGTCACTCGGGCTACCCGGGCGGCATTTACGAAACGACGTTCGGCAAGATGCAAGAACGCTTCCCGGGCCGTGCGCTCGAGAAAGCGGTCAAGGGCATGCTGCCGAAGGGCCCGCTCGGCTACGCCATGATCAAGAAGCTGAAGGTCTACGCTGAAGCCACGCATCCGCATTCGGCGCAACAGCCGAAGGCACTCGAGATCTAAGGGGAGCCCATATGATCGGTAATTGGAATTACGGTACGGGCCGCCGCAAGAGCGCTGTCGCTCGTGTCTTCATCAAGGCTGGCAAGGGCGACATCGTCGTCAACGGCAAGCCCATCGCGGATTACTTCTCGCGCGAAACGTCACTGATGATCGTGCGTCAGCCGCTCGAGCTCACGAACCACGGCACGACGTTCGACATCAAGGTCAACGTCTCGGGCGGTGGTGAAACGGGCCAAGCCGGCGCAGTTCGTCACGGCATCACGCGTGCGCTGATGGATTACGACGCAACGCTGAAGCCGGCTCTGTCGAGCGCTGGCTTCGTGACGCGCGACGCGCGCGAAGTCGAACGTAAGAAGGTCGGCTTCCACAAGGCACGTCGCCGGAAGCAATTCTCGAAGCGTTAATCGTTTCGATGCGCCCGCCTCCCGGCGGGTCGCTGCCGAAAAAGCCGCCGCTGCGCATGCACGGCGGCTTTTTTCGCTTTTTCGCTCCCTTCGTTTTTTTGCTTTCTGCGCGATGGCCGAGCTTCGCCGCTGCGCCTCCCTTCTGCGCCAGGCTCAGCGGGCCAGCGCTCAATTCACGGGTAAGCTAGAATCCATTGCAATCATAGGGTTACCGGATCGCGGTACAGCACGAGTCGGCGAACAGCCATACAATAGCGCTTAGAAGCTTTTTTTGGAGATTCCGAATGACCGCCGTCACCGACACCCCTGTGACCGAAATGCCGAGCCCCTTCGTCTTTACGGACGCGGCGGCCGAGAAGGTGAAACAACTGATCGACGAGGAAGGCAATCCCGATCTCAAGCTTCGTGTTTTCGTGCAAGGTGGCGGCTGCTCGGGCTTCCAGTACGGCTTCACGTTCGACGAAGCGATCAACGAAGACGATACGGTCATGAACAAGGCCGGCGTGCAATTGCTGATCGATTCGATGAGCTATCAGTATTTGGTCGGCGCCGAGATCGACTATAAGGACGATATCAACGGCGCGCAGTTCGTCATCAAGAACCCGACCGCGGCGACGACATGCGGCTGTGGCTCGTCGTTCTCGGTCTGACGCTAGATTTCGAGTGCATGAGCGAAGCGGCACGACCCGCTTCGCATCGCTGAACGGGGCTGCGGCCCCGTTTTTCGTTGGGTGCGGCGCGCCGCACGCTTTCCTACCGCGGGTAGATCGCGCCGAGCACGCGCTCGCCGGCTGCGCCCGTAACCGTCGGCAAGTTGCCTGCCGCGCGCTCCACACACCGCATCGCGAGCCACGCAAATGCGAGTGCCTCGACATGATGGGGAGGCACCCCGAGGACTTCGGTCGTCATGACGGGTACCCCGCTCACGCCGCTTTGGTCGAGCGCGCGCTCGAGCGCCTTCAACAGTTCGGGATTGCGGGCGCCGCCGCCGCAAACGTAGACGGCGCGACACCCAGGCGCGTGCCGCTCGATCTCGCGTGCCACGCTCACGGCGGTGAGCGTAGTGAGCGTCGCTTGCACGTCCGCGGGAGCGAGCGATGCGAAGCCGGCGAGTTTGGCATCGAGCCATTCGCTGTTGAATAGGTCTCGCCCGGTGCTCTTGGGCGGCGCTTGCTCGAAAAAGGGCTCGTCGAGCAGGGTGTTCAGCAGCGCTTGGTTCACAGCCCCACCTGCCGCGAATCGTCCTGCTTCGTCGTACGGGGTTCCCAGATGGCGATGCGCCCATTCGTCGAGCAGCACGTTTGCCGGGCCGCAATCGAAGCCGCGCACGGCATGGCCGTCCGCCGCTGTCACTGGCTCGCCGCCGCGGGACTGCGCTCGTGCGCGCGCGGGCGGCAACACGGTGATGTTGCTGATGCCGCCCAGATTGCAGACAACGCGCGTTTCGTCCTCGGCGCCGAAAACCTGAGCGTGAAAGGCGGGCACGAGCGGTGCGCCTTGGCCGCCTGCAGCGACGTCGCGGCTACGGAAATCCGCCACGACATCGATATGGGTCATTTCCGCGAGCAAGGCGGGGTTGTTGATTTGGCGTGTGTAGCCTTTCTCGGGACGGTGGCGCACCGTTTGTCCGTGCACGCCGATCGCCCGCACGCTAGTGGGCGCGAGGTTGGCGCTACGCAGCAGTTCGTGGCAGCAGACGGCGTACCGAGCCGCGAGCGCCGAGGCGGCCAGCGCTTCGCGCTCGATTTCGTTGTCGCCCGGCTGCTGCAGTGCGAATAGCGCATCGCGCAGGCCGTCGGCAAAGCCGACGAACGCATCGGCCAGCACGCGCGGCGCCTCGCCGGTGCGCAATTGAACGGCGATGCCGTCGACCCCGTCCATGCTCGTGCCCGACATCAGGCCGAAGTACACGCCGTCGGCGCCCGTTTGCTGCGTGCTCGCCACCAATTGCCGCTCCTCGTCGTGATTACGGGCCATGATCTGACCCGAACAAGGCGTCCCGCGCCCGTTTGCCAGGCCGATTATCCGCGAGATCGAGAGGGCGCGCTAACGGCCGCGCATCGTTGCACGTGCGACCCGGAACGCTAGCAGGCGGCCCAGATATGGGACAATTACGGCTTTTGCACTATCCGCCAGCCGGATCAACGCGGACCAACCGATTTCAAGATGAGCACCGAGTCTTCCTCCAAGCCTGCCATGCCGCTGCCGATCACCGATGAAGTGCGGCACGCGCTCGCCGTCGCCAAACGCGGCGCCGATGAACTCCTGATCGAAGACGAGTTCGCGCAGAAGCTCGCGCGCAGCGCGGCGACGGGTACGCCGCTGCGCATCAAGCTCGGGCTCGACCCGACTGCGCCCGACATCCACATCGGGCACACGGTCGTGCTGAACAAGATGCGGCAGCTGCAAGATCTCGGCCATCACGTCATTTTCCTGATCGGCGATTTCACCTCGTTGATCGGCGATCCTTCGGGCCGTAACGCAACCCGTCCGCCGCTCACGCGCGAGCAGATCGAATCGAACGCCAAGACGTACTTCGAGCAGGCCGCGCTGGTGCTCGACCGGGAAAAGACCGAGATCCGCTACAACAGCGAATGGTCGATGCCGCTCGGCGCCGACGGCATGATCAAGCTTGCTTCGCGCTACACCGTGGCGCGCATGCTCGAGCGCGACGATTTCACGAAGCGCTTTCAAAGCGGCGTGCCGATCTCGGTCCACGAATTTCTCTACCCGCTGATGCAAGGCTACGATTCGGTTGCGCTCAACGCCGACCTCGAGCTTGGCGGCACCGATCAGAAGTTCAACCTGCTCGTCGGGCGGGAATTGCAAAAGCAGTACGGGCAGGAACAGCAATGCATTTTGACGATGCCGTTGCTCGAAGGCCTCGACGGCGTCGACAAGATGTCCAAGTCGAAGAACAACTACGTCGGCATCAGCGAAAAGCCGGGCGACATGTTCGGCAAGCTCATGAGCATTTCCGACACGCTGATGTGGCGCTACTTCGAATTGCTCTCGTTTCGCAGCCTGGACGAAATCGCGCGCTTTCGGCGCGAAGCGGAAGAGGGACGCAACCCTCGCGACTTCAAAGTCATGCTCGCCCAGGAGATCGTCGCCCGTTTTCATTCGCAAGCCGACGCCGAGCGCGCGCTCGAGGATTTCAATCACCGCGCCAAGGGCGGGGTGCCCGATGACATCGTTTCGGTCACGCTCGGCGGCGCGCCGCTCGGCATCGGCCAATTGCTCAAGCAGGCCGGGCTCGTGCCGTCCACGAGCGAGGCGCTGCGCAATATCGATCAAAGTGGCGTGCGGATCGATGGCACGGTGATTTCCGATAGAGCGCTCAAGCTCGAAGCGGGCGAATACGTGGTTCAGGTCGGCAAGCGCCGCTTCGCGCGCGTCACGCTGACCGCATGAAGGGCTGGGGCGCGATGACGATCCGCCGTTCGAGCAAGCGTCGCGGCACGGGCGCACATCGCTGCGGAGCGGGGCGATGATCGCGCTGATACAGCGTGTAGCCGAAGCCAGCGTGCGAGTGGGCGAGCGCGTCACCGGGCAGATCGGCCCGGGCCTGCTGGCGCTCGTCTGCGCCGAGCGCGGCGACACCGAGGCAAGCGCCGACAAGTTGCTTGCCAAAGTTCTCGGGTACCGGGTCTTCAGCGATGCGGCCGGCAAGATGAACCTGCCGGTCACGAACATCGATGGCGCGGGCCAAGCCGGCGGCTTGCTGCTCGTGTCCCAATTCACGCTGGCAGCCGAAACGAACAGCGGTTTGCGGCCGAGCTTCACGCCGGCCGCGGCGCCGGAGGAGGGCAAGCGACTGTTCGACTACTTCGTCGCGTCCGCGCGCGCTCGCCATTCGATCGTCGAAACCGGCGAATTCGGTGCGATGATGCGGGTTTCGCTCGTCAACGACGGCCCCGTGACGTTCTGGCTGCAAACGCGGCCCTGACTTCCCCCCGTTCGCTATTTTCCCGCTGGCGCTGCCGATGCCTACCCAAGTGCTTTTCATTCGACATGGCGAGACGGACTGGAATCGTATCAAGCGCATTCAAGGCCATATCGATATCCCGTTGGCCGAAAGCGGTATCGAGCAGGCGCAGCGCCTGGCCGAACGGCTGGCGCGCGACGCCCGCGATGTCGCGCGCCTCGATGCGATTTATTCGAGCGATTTACGGCGTGCTAAGCAAACGGCGCAGGGCGTGGCAACTGCGCTCGGCTTAAGTCTGAGGCTGGTCGAAGGGTTGCGCGAGCGCGCATACGGCGTGTTCCAAGGGCACGACAGCCGCGAGATCGCGCAACGCTATCCCGACGACTATGCGCGCTGGCAAACGCGCGACCCGGGGTTTGCGCCGCAGGGCGGCGAATCGGTGCGCTCGTTCTACCACCGAGTGCTGCATGCCGTGGACGAGATCGTGCGCGCGCATCCTGACAGCCGTATCGCCTGTGTGACGCATGGCGGGGTGCTCGATTGCGTGTACCGACATGCCTGCGGCCTGCCGCTCGACGCTGCGCGCAATTATCCGCTGCTCAATACGAGCATCAACACCGTCGAGTATGCCGAAGACGGCACGGCGCGTGTGCTGGGTTGGGCCGACATCGCGCACTTGTCCGCCGCGAGCGATGACGACGGACTGGCGAGGCGGGAGGGCTAGGGCGATGACGCCGCTGCCCGCCGCCGCGCGCGCTTGGAAACGGCATTCACGTGCGCCCATCGAATGACGGGCGCCACCATCCGCACGCCGGGACGCGCCAGCGCTGCCCGCATCCGTGCCAACGAGTTGAAACCGAGCATCGCCTGAGCCCAATCGGGCAGCAGATCGACGCCGGCGTTCAGCATCAGCTTCACCGCCGGCCGCATGAGCGGACGGTCGGGCGGCGCGGCGCGCCGCAAAATGCGCACGACTTCGAGCGTGCGCGAGTTGGCCTCGAGCTGCGGCCGCATCGATTCCAGGTAGGCGGCCACCTGCTCACGCGTTTCGGGCACGTCGGTCGCACCGAGCATATTGGCGATGGAGGCCACTTCCGCGTAGTAGCGGTCTTGCTGCTCGGCGGAAAGCGATGGGTCCACGTAACGCAGATACGCCGCCAGAAAGCTCGACACTTCCGCGACATGAACCCAGGTCAAGAGCGCCGGGTCGCTCGCGCGGTAGGGGCGGCCGTCGGGCGCGATGCCTGTCACCGAGAGATGGATGCGCTTGACGCGTTCGATCAGTGCGAGGGCGTCCTTGCGCGCGCCGTAAGTCGTGCCCGCGATGAAGGTGGCCGTGCGCCGCAGACGCCCACGCATGTCGGTGCGAAACGACGAATGGTCCCATACCCCGGCCAGTGCGAGCGGATGCAGCGCCTGAAGCATCAAGGCGCTCACGCCGCCGATCATCATCGATGTGAAATCGGCATGCACGCGCCAGCAGACGGAATCGGGGCCGAACAGGCCGGGATCGCCCGGCGGGTTCGCATAATCGAGCGTGGGGCCGCTGCCGCTAGTCACACTGAGGACGCTTTGCGAGACACGCTCGCGCATGCGCATGATCCAGGGGGCCTGCGCCATGTGGTGCCGGTCTCGGTGGCGGTTTGCCTGCTCGTACATGGCGATACGGCCTCGCGGGTTTGAGCGGGACGACGTGAGAGACGCGCGCCTATCCGTTCGCTTCGTCGTCCCACAGCGTACGCACGGTGCTCGATGCATCGGGCGCGGCGAGGCCGAAGTGGCGATAGGCGGCCAGCGTCGCGACGCGCCCGCGCGGCGTGCGCTGCAAATAGCCTTGCTGGATTAGATAAGGCTCGAGCACGTCTTCGATCGTGTCGCGCTCTTCGCCGATAGCGGCAGCGAGATTGTCGACGCCGACAGGGCCGCCGTCGAACTTGTGCAAGATCGCTTCGAGCAACTTGCGGTCCATCAGATCGAAACCGACCGGGTCGACGTCGAGCATGGCCAACGCCGCATCGGCTACGCCCGCCGTGATCGTACCGTCGGCCTTGACCTCGGCATAGTCGCGCACGCGGCGCAGCAGACGGTTGGCGATCCGCGGCGTGCCCCGGGACCGCTTGGCGATTTCGAACGCGCCTTCGGAATGAAGTTGCGCACCGAGCAGCGCTGCGGAGCGTCGTACGATGCGCGAGAGTTGCTCGGCGTCATAAAACTCCAGCCGCGCGACGATGCCGAAGCGATCGCGCAGAGGGTTCGTCAACATGCCAGCGCGCGTCGTCGCGCCGACGAGCGTAAACGGCTGCAGATCGAGCTTGACGCTGCGCGCGGCCGGCCCTTCGCCGATCATGATGTCGATCTGGTAATCCTCCAGCGCCGGGTACAGGATTTCCTCGACCACGGGCGAGAGCCGGTGAATTTCGTCGATGAACAGAACGTCGTTCGCTTCCAAATTCGTGAGCAGCGCCGCCAAATCGCCCGCGCGTTCGAGCACCGGCCCCGACGTTTGGCGCAGGTTGACACCCATTTCGCGCGCGATGATGTGCGCAAGCGTGGTCTTGCCTAGGCCGGGCGGCCCGAACAGCAAGACGTGGTCGAGCGCTTCGGAGCGTCGTTTTGCCGCTTCGATGAAGATTTCGAGCTGCCCGCGCACCTTTTCCTGGCCGACGTATTCGTCGAGTTGACGCGGACGCAGCGCCCGCTCGAAGGCCTCTTCGTGCGTTGACGCGGGTGTCGCGGAAATGATGCGCTCGGCGGCGAGCTTGTCGGTTTCGATCATATGGGCGATTGTACCGCGCGCGCCGGCTGCTTAGCCGAGCGCGTGGGAAAGCGCTTGCGAGCGCTTTCCTGGCCGCATGGCGCAGCTATTTGCGCTCGGCCCAGGCGCCCAAGGCGAGCGGCCCGGCGTGCGCGCGGGGCCGCCCGGCGCTACGCCTTCGACAGCGCCTTGAGGGCGAGCTTGATGCCCTCGGAGACGCCGGTGCCCGCCGGTACGTTTTTGATCGCCGCGAGCGCTTCCTTCTCCGAATAGCCGAGTGAGAGTAGGGCGTTCAGGATGTCCGACGCGTGATCCGACTGCGATGCGGCCGCTGCTGCCGCGCCTATATCGGCGCCGAGCTTGCCCTTCAGTTCGAGTAGCAGCCGTTCGGCCGTTTTTTTACCGATGCCCGGAACGCGCGTGAGACGCGCAGCATCCTGCAACGTGACCGCATGAGCGAGCTCTTGCACGCTCATGCCCGAGAGCACCGCCAACGCCATGCGTGCGCCGATGCCGCTGATCTTGAGCAACTCGCGGAACGTGGCGCGTTCTTGCGCCGTGCCGAAGCCGTACAGCAGGTGCGCGTCTTCGCGCACGATGAGCTGCGTCAGCAGGACGACTCTCTCGCCCGTGGACGGCAAGTTGTAAAAGGTGCTCATCGGCACGTCGACTTCATAGCCGACGCCGTTGCAATCGACGAGCAGGTGGGGCGGGTTCTTTTCGAGCAGGATGCCGGCGATACGACCGATCATGGCGGGGAGCGCTTAGCGTGACGTGACTGTGATTGAAGGCGATCGCTTCGAGCGTGACGATGCATTGCTGGTTCGTAGGATAACGAAAGGGGCACGGTCAGGCCGGTGGCGAGCACGAACTGTAGCACCAGACGTTTCACCTGAGCTCGGCGGTCCCGAAATATTCGACCTCGCGCCAGGGCCGCGAACGAGCCCTAGCCCACCAGCCGCCCGCGACGCACGCGCAAGCCTTTCTTGGCGAGGGCGGGCGCAATGCCCCCCAGCGTTTCGAGCGTGCTGCCCCCGTGCGCGTGGCAAATGGCCATGCCCAGTGCGTCGGCGGCGTCGGTTCCCGGCATGCCCGATAGGCTCAGCAAGCGCACCACCATTTGCTGCATCTGCTCCTTCGTTGCGCGGCCGTAGCCCACGACAGCCTGTTTCAGTTGCAGCGCGGTGTATTCGGCCACCGGCACCCCGCCCGCGACGAGGCCGCAAATCGCGGCGCCGCGCGCTTGACCGAGCAGCAGCGTCGATTGCGGGTTGACGTTGACGAACACCTTTTCGATGGCCGACTGATCGGGGGTGTGCTGGCGGATCAGCGCCGAGATGCCGTCGAAGATCGTGCCGAGGCGGGACGGCAGATCGCCGTCGGTCGTGCGAATGACGCCGCTCGTCACATAGGTGAGCCGTTGCCCCGTTTGCTCGATGACGCCAAAACCCGTCACACGCAAACCAGGATCGATGCCGAGGATTCTCATGAATAAAAATCGGACGAAGTGCCTGAGATACTACAGGGAACCGCGCGGCGCGCCTATTGCGGCGCCGGATACCGATGGCGTTACGCCACGGTAGCGGGGGAAGCATCGGACCGACAGATGAAGGCGACGACGTATTGCGGGCATAAAAAAACCCGGCGGTTCGACTGCCGGGTTTCGTCACGCTGCGATGCGCTGTTTGGCAACGCCGTCTACGGCTCGTCAATGACGGAAATGTCTGACGCCCGTCACCACCATCGCGATATTGTGTTCGTCGGCCGCGGCGATCACTTCGTCGTCGCGCACCGAGCCGCCCGGCTGGATGACGCAGCTCGCGCCGGCGGCGACGACAACGTCGAGGCCGTCGCGGAACGGGAAAAACGCATCGGATGCCACGGCGGAGCCCTGCAACGAAAGCCCCGCGTTTTCCGCCTTGATGCTCGCAATGCGCGCCGAATCGACACGGCTCATCTGACCCGCGCCTACCCCGAGCGTCATGCCCTTGCCGCAGAACACGATCGCATTGGACTTCACGAACTTGGCGACGCGCCAAGCGAACATCAGATCGTCCATCTCCTGCGGAGTCGGATGACGCTTGGTCACCACGCGCAAATCGCGCGGCAGGACGTTCTTCGCATCGGGCGACTGCACGAGCAGGCCGCCGCCGACGCGCTTGAAATCGAACGCATTTTGACCGTCGCCCAATGCGATCTCGAGCACGCGCACGTTTTGCTTGGCGGCGAGCACTTGCTTGGCACCGTCGCTCAGCGACGGTGCGATCAGCACTTCGACGAACTGTTTCGAGACGGCCTGAGCTGCCGCTTCGTCCACTTCGCGGTTGAACGCGATGATGCCCCCGAACGCGGAGGTGGGATCGGTCTGGAATGCTTTTGCGTAGGCCTCGGCCGGGCCCGCGGCAACCGCCACGCCGCACGGGTTCGCGTGCTTGATGATGACGCAAGCGGGCGCATCGAACGTCTTCACGCACTCCCACGCCGCATCGGCATCGGCGATGTTGTTGTACGACAGCTCTTTACCCTGCAATTGGCGATAACCGGCTAACGCGCCGGCGGGCACCTTCAGCTCGCGATAGAACGCCGCGCTCTGATGCGGATTCTCGCCATAACGCAAGTCCTGAACCTTGTCGAACGCGAGGTTCAGCGTGTTCGGATACGCCACGCGCGACGAATGTTGCAGCGTGTCGGTCAGGCTCGTCAGGTAGTTCGTGATCGCGCCGTCGTATTGCGCCGTATGCGCGAACACTTTCGTCGCCAGACGGAAATTCGTGGCGTAACCGACGGTGTTGCCGTTCGCGCGCATCTCCTCGAGCACCGTCTCGTAGTCGGCCGGATCGACGACGACCGTGACGTCGCGGTGGTTCTTGGCCGCCGAGCGCAGCATCGTCGGGCCGCCGATATCGATGTTCTCGATTGCGTCTTCGAGCGTGCATTCGTCTTTCGACACGGTGGCGACGAACGGGTACAGGTTCACGACGAGCAGATCGATCGTCGGAATCGAATGGGCTTCGAGCGCGGCCATGTGCTCGGGCAGATCGCGCCGCGCGAGGATGCCGCCGTGAACTTTCGGGTGGAGCGTTTTCACGCGGCCGTCGAGCATCTCGGGAAAGCCGGTGTAATCGGCCACTTCCGTGACCTGGAGGCCGGCGTCGGCGAGCAGCTTCGCCGTGCCGCCCGTGGACAGAATCTTGACGCCGAGCGCCGACAACGAACGAGCGAATTGCACGATGCCGGACTTATCGGAAACGGAAATGAGCGCTTGCTTGATCATGATGAGAACGAAGGCCGAAAGGGAACGAGGCGGCGCACGTCACAGCAGCCCATGCTGCTGCAGCTTCTTGCGCAACGTGTTGCGGTTGATGCCGAGGTAATCGGCGGCCAGCGACTGATTGCCGCCGGCCCGCTCGAGCACCACCTCGAGCATCGGTTTCTCGACGCATGACATCACCATGTCATAGACGTCGTGCGGATTGGCGCCGTCGAGGTCCTGGAAGTACATGCCCAGGCTGTCGCGGACGCATTGTTCGATATTGTGCTTGCTCATGCTGCTAAGGGTTCGTTTCGGTTCGGCTCGGCGCGTTCGGCGGCTTCATCGACATAGACGAGGCGGTCCGACAAGGCCTCTTGCTCGTCGAAAAATCCGTTGACGGCATCGAGCTGGTCGCGTGTGGTATCGAGCGTGTTCATCCGGTGCCGGAACGAATTGGCGCCGGAAAGGCCGCGAGTGTACCAGCCGATGTGCTTGCGCGCCGTGCGCACGCCCGTGAACTCGCCGTAAAACGCGTAGTGATCTTCGAGGTGCTCGTTCATCACTTGTCGGATTTCGGCGATGCGCGGCGGCGGCAGCAACTCGCCCGTCGCCAAGAAATGCTCGATTTCCCGAAAGAGCCACGGCCGTCCTTGGGCCGCCCGGCCGATCATGATCGCGTCGGCGCCCGTCGCGGCCAGCACGGCGCGCGCCTTGGGCGGCGAATCGATGTCGCCGTTCGCGACGACTGGAATGCGCACGGCCGCTTTCACGGCCGCGATCGTGTCGTACTCCGCCTCGCCGTGGTAGAGATCGGCGCGGGTGCGGCCGTGGACGGTCAGCATCGACACGCCGGCGGCCTCGGCCAGTTGCGCGATGCGCACCGCATTGCGGTTCTCGCGGTTCCAACCCGTGCGAATCTTCAGCGTCACGGGCACGGCGTCGGGGCCGACGCCCACTGCATTCACCACGGCCTCGACGATGCGCACGACGAGCGGCTCGTTTTGCAACAACGCCGATCCGGCGGCGACGTTGCACACCTTCTTGGCTGGGCAGCCCATGTTGATGTCGATGATCTGCGCGCCGTTTTGAACGTTGTAGCGGGCCGCCTCGGCCATCATCGAGGGATCGGCCCCGGCGATTTGCACGGCGATCGGTTCGACCTCGCCCGCATGGTTCGCGCGGCGCATGGTCTTCTCGCTTTTCCAGAGCTGGGCGTTGGAGGCGACCATCTCCGATACCGCATAGCCCGCGCCGAGCCGCTTGCACAGTTGACGGAACGGCCGATCCGTCACGCCCGCCATCGGGGCGACGAAAAGGTTGTTGCGCAGAGTGTGCGAGCCGAGGAGCGTAGGCATCATGGAAAGGAGCGGCTGCCCGCGCGGCGGTGGCGCGGGCGCGGGAAGGCGACCAGGGAAACGTGCATTTTACCGTTAACCGCGGACCGGGAGCGCGCCGGGCCGGTACGAACGACATAGCCGGGTGGCGGCCGGCCGCAATATCGGACCGGGCGGGCTAACGCCGCTGGCCGAACATCATCTGCCGCGCGAGCGCCGTTTTGGCGGCAGGCAGGCACTCGAGGGCGGTCAGGGCAACGCCGCGCAAGGCCGCGAGCGGGCCGAAGTCGACGGTGAACAGCCGCGCGAGCGCATCCGTTGCCCCGATCGTCAGGCGGCGGTCGAGCGCACGTCTGCGCGCGAATTCCGCCAGCGCTTCGGGCGTCGCGCCCGCGTGGGCCAGCGCATCGGCAAGGGCGTGCGCGTCGCGCAGACCCAAATTGAGCCCCTGTCCGGCAACGGGATGCAGCGTTTGCGCCGCATTGCCGATGAAGGCCATGCGCCCCTCGACCAACGTTTGCGCCGCGACGAGTCCGAGCGGAAACGCCGCCCGCCCCTTGATCGATTCGAAGCGGCCCATGCGCTCGCCGAAGGCTGCGCCCAGTTCGGTCAGTAGCTGCGCATCGGATAGTGCGCCGCGGCGCGCCGCCTGCGCCGGCTGCATACACCAGACGAGCGCGTAGTCTGCCTGCCGCACGCCCCCCATCGGCAGCAGGGCGATGGGGCCTTCGTCCGTGAAGCGCTCCCACGCCACGTGCGGTTGCGCAGCCGAGACGCTGACGATACCGACAATGGCGGTTTGGCCGTAGTCGCGCGCAGCACGCTTGGCGTTCGAGGTCTCGCCGTAAAGCCCCCCTTCGGCGTTGATCAGCACTCGCGTGCGCAGCGTTCGCTGCACGTGCGCGCTTTGGATCGGCAGCGTCGCGAATTCGTCGCCGGCGTCAACCTGCGGCGGCAACGCGCGGCATGGCGTGAACCAATGCGTTCGAGTGCGGCGCACGGCGAGCGCCAAGGCGTGAACGATCGAACCGTAGCGTGCCACGTAGCCGAGCGCCGGCAAGCCGTGCTCGGCGCGCTCGATCAACGTTCGGCCGAAGCGGCCGCGCTGGGATACATGGATGCGCTCGATCGCGTTGGCGTCGGCCGGCCAGGCGCCGAACGGCTCGAGCAGCATGCGGCTGCCCTCGGAAATGGCGATCGCGCGTGGATCGCCCGCGGCCGCCTCGGGCTCGCGCGCGTCGACGAGCGCAACCGAAAGCGACGCACTCGCGCCGCGCCGCGCGAGCCAGGCTGCCAGCGCGAGGCCGACCGGCCCCGCGCCGACGATCGTCACGTCGAATTCATGCGGACTGGGCAAGGGGCGAACGTCGCTCATGGTTCACGCCGCGCCGGGTTCCTGGACGGCCTCGCGCATGAGCGCTTCGATCGCGTCGGCTTCGACCGGGACGTCGCGGGTAAGCAGCACGCAGCCGCCTTCGGTGACGATCGCGTCGTCCTCGATGCGGATGCCGATGTTCCAATAGGCTTCGGGCACGTCGGCCGCGGCGCGCACGTACAGTCCCGGCTCGATCGTCAGCGCCATCGACGCACGCAACGTGCGCCAGGGCAGGGCGCCTTCGGCGTCGGGCAGGGCCGTGCGCTCGCGGTAGTCGCCGCAGTCATGCACGTCCATGCCGATCCAATGGCCCGTGCGATGCATGTAAAAGCGCGAATAGGCGCGTTCGGCGACCACATCGTCGACCGTCGAGAACTTGCTGCGATCGACGATGCCGGTATCGAGCAGCCCTTGCGCGAGCACGCGCACGGCCGCGTCGTGCGGCGCTTCGAAGCTGACGCCGGGGCGTGTGGCGTCGATGGCGGCCTGCTGCGCGGCGAGCACGATGTCGTACAGCTCGCGCTGCGGCCCCGAGAAGCGGCCGTTCGCCGGAAACGTGCGCGTGATGTCCGAAGCGTAGCCGTCGAGCTCGCAGGCGGCGTCGATCAGCACGAGGTCGCCGTCGCGCAACACGGCATTGCCCGCGGGGTAGTGCAGCACGCACGCGTTGGCGCCTGCCGCGACGATCGACCCGTACGCCGGCGCCTGGGCGCCATGGCGGCGGAACGTGTAAAGCAGCTCGGCTTCGAGCTCGTATTCGCGCATGCCCGGACGGCATGCCTGCATGGCCCGCCGATGCCCTCGAGCGGAAATGCGCGCGGCCTCGTGCATGATCGCCAGTTCGTGCTCTTCCTTGATGAGGCGCATGTCGTCGAGCAGCGGCATCAAGTCGATGAGCTTCAGTGGCGGGACGACACCGCTGCGGCTCTGCCCGCGAACGGCGTCGAGCCAGCGCCGCACTTGGCCGTCTAGCTCCCCGGAGCGGCCGAAGCCGTAGAAGAGCGCCGGTGCGTTGCCGATGATGCGCGGCAACTGTGTGTCGAGCGCCTCGATCGGAAACGCGGCGTCGAAGCCGAATGCTTCGCGCGCCGCCTCGGGGCCGTAGTGGAACCCCTCCCACGTTTCGCGCTCGGCGTCTTTCGTTCGGCAAAACAGGATCGAGGCCGGCTCCCCTGCCTGCGCGGTCGCATCGAGGACCACGAACGACTGCGGCTCGGTAAAGCCGCTCAGGTAGTAGAAATAGCTGTCGTGGCGGTACGGATAGTCGGTATCGCGGTTGCGCAGCGCTTCGGGCGCCGTCGGCACGAGCGCGACGCCGCCGCCCGCGGCGCGCATGGCGGCGAGCAGGCGTTCGCGCCGTGCTTGGTAGACGGAGACGGCAATGGGGAATTCGGTCGGCGTGTTCATGGCGCGATTGTACTGCTCAATTGGGGCGGGTTAGCCAGGCACGCGCGGCGCCTAGGTGGCGGCCGAATAGACATGTTGGCGCGGGCACACGCCGTTTTGGGCGTCGGCGACGTTATACTCTTTCTCGCACTTCAGAGGGCCTGCCCGACTGGCGTTGCGCGAGGCCCCCGTCGCCTGCGCAGCGCAAGCGCGCCGCGCGCACGACGCGGCGGACGCGAAAGCCGTTTCGAGGGCGGTCCGGTGTTTTCATGAGAGAAAGGCAGATGATGAAATTAATCGGTTCGCTGGCGAGCCCCTTCGTCCGTAAGGCGCGGATCGTGCTCGCCGAAAAGAAGATCGACTATCAATTCGTGCTCGAGGATGTCTGGTCGCCCGAGTCGACCATTCATACGTTCAATCCCATCGGCAAGGTGCCGTGTCTCGTGATGGAAGATGGGGAAGCCGTATTCGATTCGCGCGTGATTTGCGAGTATGTCGATATGCTTTCGCCCGTCGGAAAGCTGATTCCGCAGTCGGGCCGAGAGCGGGTCGAAGTGCGCTGCTGGGAAGCGCTCGCCGACGGCATGCTGGACGCGGCCGTGCTGATCCGGCTCGAGGGCACCCAGCGCGAGGCAAGCCAACGCAACGAAGGCTGGGTGGCGCGCCAGCAGCGCAAAATCGACGAGGGGCTCGTGGCCATGTCGCAAGGGCTCGCCGGTCAGCCGTGGTGCGCGAACAACCACTACACATTGGCCGATGTCGCCGTCGGCTGCGCACTCGGTTATCTCGATTTCCGCATGCCCGATTTGGATTGGCGGGGGCAGTATCCGAATTTGGACAAGCACTTCGCCAAGCTTTCGCAGCGGCAATCGTTCGTCGACACACAACCCAATCCCAATTGACGCGCATCGCCCGGCGCTAGCCGGTGCGATTGCCCGCGTCGCGCTTTCGCTAGCTGGATGCGCGGCCTTGGCCGACACCTATCGACCCTCACGCCTAAACCCATGCCTCACTTGATACTCGAGTACTCAGCAACCCTCGGCGCCTTCGATGCCGAGGCCACTTTGCTTGCGCTCAACGAATCGCTGGCTACCTCCGGCCATTTCCCCGTCGAGATCGACATCAAGAGCCGGTGCGTTCGGCGCGACGCCTTTCTTGTGGGCACGTCGAGCGAGCCCCGCGCATTCGTTCATACGACGCTCTCGATACTGAGCGGGCGGACGCTCGAGACTCGGCGCGCGTTGTCGGAGCGAGTGCTGTCCGTCTTGAAGGCGCGCTGCGGCGCGCCGTCGGGCGTTCACCTTCAGCTTTCCGCGCAAGTCGTCGAAATCGAACGCGAATCGTACGCGAAGGCATCCATCGAGCCGGCGGCTTGATCGTCGCGGCTCACCCCGCAGCCGGCATCGCCACTCGCGCGTTGGTGCTTGAAGGAGCGGTCGCGCCGGCGCCCGTTTGCGCCGATTCGATGATTCCTCCGCCGAGGCACACGTCGCCGTCGTAGAGCACGGCGGACTGGCCGGGCGTGACGGCCCATTGCGGTTCGTCGAATGCCAGAGTGAAGCGTTCGCCGTCGCCGCTCGCATCCAACCCGGCGAACGCGCACGCGGCGTCGGCTTGCCGATATCGCGTTTTCGCGCCGAAGCGCATGCCCGGCTCGGGCGCGGCGCCCGACACCCAGCTCGTATTGCCGGCAACGAGCGTGCGCGAGAGCAGCCAATCGTGGTCGTGGCCCTGCACGACGTACAGCGTGTTGCTGGCCATGTCTTTGCTCGCGACGAACCACGGTTCCCCGCTGCCAGCCTTGCTGCCGCCGATCCCGATCCCCTTGCGCTGCCCGAGCGTATAGAACGCGAGCCCGACGTGCTCGCCCACGATCGTGCCGTCCGGCGTCTTCATCGGGCCCGGCTGGGTGGGCAGGTAGCGATTGAGGAAATCTCGAAACGGCCGCTCGCCGATGAAGCAAATGCCCGTCGAATCCTTTTTCTTCGCATTGGGCAGGCCGATCGATGCGGCGATCGCCCGCACTTCGGTCTTCGGAATCTCGCCTAGCGGGAACAGCGTCTTGGACAACTGGGCCTGGTTCAGCCGATGCAGGAAATACGACTGATCTTTCGTGAGGTCCTTCGCCTTGAGCAGCTCGAAGCGGCCGCCCACCTCGCGCACGCGCGCATAGTGGCCCGTTGCGATGGTCTCGGCGCCGAGCGCCATCGCGTGATCGAGGAACGCCTTGAACTTGATTTCGGCATTGCACAGCACGTCGGGATTCGGCGTGCGGCCGGCCGAGTATTCGCGCAGGAATTCGGAGAACACGCGCTCCTTGTACTCGGCCGCGAAATTGACGGCTTCGACATCGATGCCGATCAAATCGGCCACCGAGACGACGTCGATCCAGTCCTGCCGCGTAGAGCAGTACTCGCTGTCGTCGTCGTCTTCCCAGTTCTTCATGAACAGGCCGACGACGTCGTACCCGGCTTGCTTGAGCAGCCACGCGGTCACCGACGAATCGACGCCCCCCGACATGCCCACCACGACTCTTTGCTTACCCATTGAACGCATGACCGACTGCTTGGCTGTTACTTGCCGTTGGAAGGCCCGACCGAGTGCGTATGCACGAAGTCGAGCGGAAAACGCCGGCCCGCGAGGTAATCGTCGAGCGAGCGCATGACGAGCGGCGTGCGATGCCGCTCGCGACAGGCGCGCAGCTCGTCGGCCGTGAGCCACAAGGTGCGCACGATGCCTTCGTCGAGCGCACCCGCGGCAGCCGCCGGCTCCGGCTGGCCGCAAAACGTGAAGCGCAGGTAGGTGGCGGCTCGGCCGTCCGAGCGCTCGACATGCATCATGTAAGCGCCGACGAGCGCTTGCGGCACGAACCGATGCGCGGTTTCCTCGATCGTTTCGCGCACGACGGCCTGCGTCAGCGTCTCGCCCGGCTCGAGGTGCCCGGCTGGCTGATTGATGCGCAAACCTTCGGACGTTCGTTCCTCGACGACCAGAAAACGGCCTTCTCGTTCGACGACTGCCGCCACGGTCACGTGGGGCGCCCAGCGTTCCTGTTTCATGGGCGCCATTTTACCGGTTGACGGACGGCGCTGCCGGGCAGGCTCGCGCCCGGCCCCGGTCCGGTGCCCGTCGATCACCGAATGACGCGAATCACGCGCGCCACTGCTTGCGAGAGCGGCGGCGGCTTGGGCGGCTCGGCACCGCTTCAGGCCGCGTTCGGCTGTCTCCTGCTTTATGGCACCGATTTTTTTCGAGTCGGGGCGACTTCGGTTAAAGTGACGCTCAGCGTGCCGTGGCCGTGCCAGGCGCGCATGGCGCCATCGCCAAGGGGGCCTGCCCGCGAGCAGAGCGCCCGCTTGGCGCGGCCCAGCGTGTTCTTGCAGCCGTGTAATCGTATTCAAACGATGGAGTCGGCGCAGCATCGTCGGCCCATCTTCGCTTCAATCACGAGCAGGTGAGGAGGATTCAACGATGCACATCGGAGTGCCAGCCGAGACGCATGCGCACGAAGCGCGCGTCGCCGCGACGCCCGAGACGGTCAAGAAGTACGTCCAGGCAGGGCATCGCGTCACGATCGAGCGCGGCGCGGGAGCGGCCGCCAGCTTCACCGACGACGCTTACGCAGCCGCCGGTGCCGAACTTGTCGAAGCCGACGCGGCGTTGGGCGCCGATCTCGTCCTCAAAGTGCAGTCGCCCAGCGAAACCGAGCTTGCATTCGTCAAGCGCGGCGCCGTCTTGGTGGGCATGCTCGATCCGTTCAACGCCTCGAATGCCGAGCGCATCGCGCAAGCGGGCCTCACGGCGTTCGCGCTCGAAGCCGCGCCGCGTACGACGCGCGCACAAAGCCTCGACGTCTTGTCCTCCCAGGCGAATATCGCGGGCTACAAGGCCGTGCTGATCGCGGCGGATCTCTATCCGCGTTTCATGCCGATGCTGATGACGGCCGCGGGCACCGTCAAGGCCGCGCGCGTGCTGATTCTCGGCGCCGGCGTCGCGGGCTTGCAGGCGATCGCCACGGCGCGACGCCTGGGCGCCGTGATCGAGGCGTCCGACGTGCGCCCCGCCGTCAAGGAGCAAATCGAATCGCTCGGCGCGAAGTTCATCGACGTGCCGTTCGAGACGCAGGAGGAGCGCGAAGCGGCCGAAGGCGTCGGCGGCTACGCTCGGCCCATGCCGCCCTCGTGGCTCGCACGCCAGTCCGCGGCCGTTCACGAGCGCGCCAAGGCGGCCGACATCGTCATCACGACGGCATTGATCCCCGGGCGTGACGCTCCCACGCTGTTGCCGCCCGAAACGGTGCAGGCCATGCGTCCCGGCTCGGTCGTCGTCGATTTGGCCGCAGGCCGCGGCGCCGAGCTGGCGGGCGTGCCGGGCGTGCGCGGCGGCAATTGCCCGCTCACCGAGCCCGATAAGGTCGTGACCAAGCACGGGGTCACCATCGTGGGCCATACGAACCTGCCGGCGATGGTCGCGGCCGACGCTTCTTCGCTCTATGCGCGCAATCTGTTCGACTTTCTGAAGTTGATCGTCACGAAGGAGGGTGCGCTGAACATCGACATGAACGACGACATCGTTGCGGCCACGTTGCTGGCCCGCGACGGCGCCGTGACCCGCAAGCCGGCATAAGGAGCGAGGCGATGGAACTCATCAACCATACCGTCATCAACCTGATCATCTTCGTGCTGGCCGTCTATGTCGGCTATCACGTGGTCTGGAACGTGACGCCCGCGCTGCATACGCCGCTCATGGCCGTGACCAATGCGATTTCTGCCATCGTGATCGTCGGCGCCATGCTCGCAACCGGTCTCACCATCGGCGGCCCGGGTAAGTTCTTCGGCACGTTCGCCGTGCTGCTTGCGGCCGTCAACGTGTTCGGCGGCTTTCTCGTGACGCGGCGCATGCTCGAGATGTTCAAGAAAAAAGAGCCGAAGAAAGAGACGAAGAAGGGGGGTGCGTAAATGAGCATGAACCTCGTTACGCTGCTGTATCTGCTCGCGTCGGTCTGTTTCATTCAAGCGCTCAAGGGGCTGTCCAACCCGAAGAGCGCGCGCGCCGGCAATCTATTCGGCATGGCCGGCATGGCGATCGCGATCCTGACCACGATCGCGCTCATCGTCAAACAAGCGGCGCTGCTCGGCTCGAACCTCGCGCTCGGGCTCGGCTTGCTGTTCGCGGCGCTCGTCGTGGGCGGGGCGGTAGGCGCCTATGTGGCCGCGCGCGTCGAAATGACGAAGATGCCTGAACTCGTTGCCGCCATGCATTCGCTCATCGGTTTGGCCGCCGTGGCGATTGCCTATGCCGTCGTCAGCGAGCCGGCTGCGTTCGGGCTCGTGCCGCCCGATGCGCCCGATGCGAGCTTCCTGCCGTACGGCAACCGCATCGAGTTGTTCATCGGCACGTTCGTTGGCGCCATCACGTTCAGCGGTTCGGTCATCGCGTTCGGCAAGCTGTCGGGCAAATACAAGTTCCGCTTGTTTCAGGGCGCGCCGGTGGTCTATCCGGGCCAGCATCTGATCAATCTGATGCTCGCGCTCGGCATGCTCGGCTTCGGCATCATCTTCTTCCTGACGCAATCGTGGCTGCCGTTCATCATCATGACGCTCATCGCGTTCGCGCTCGGGGTGCTCATCATCATCCCGATCGGCGGCGCGGACATGCCCGTCGTCGTGTCGATGCTCAACTCCTATTCGGGGTGGGCCGCGGCCGGTATCGGCTTTTCGCTGAACAACGCGATGCTGATCATTGCGGGCTCGCTCGTCGGCTCCTCGGGTGCGATCCTGTCGTACATCATGTGCCATGCGATGAATCGCTCGTTCTTCAACGTGTTGCTCGGCGGGTTCGGTGCAGAGCCGGGTGCGACGGCTGCCGGCGGGACGGGGGAACAGCGGCCCGTGAAGTCGGGTTCGGCCGAAGACGCCTCGTTCATGCTCGGCAACGCGGAGTCGGTCGTCATCGTGCCCGGCTATGGGTTGGCCGTGGCGCGCGCGCAGCATGCGCTCAAGGAGTTGACCGACAAGCTCATCGAGAAGGGCGTGGACGTGCGTTACGCCATTCACCCGGTCGCGGGCCGGATGCCGGGACACATGAACGTGCTGCTTGCCGAGGCCGAAGTGCCGTACGACCTCGTCTACGAGATGGAGGACATCAACAACGAGTTCGGCCAGACCGATGTCGTGCTGGTGCTCGGCGCCAACGACGTCGTCAATCCCGCGGCCAAGAACGATCCGAAATCGCCGATCGCCGGCATGCCGATCATCGAGGCGTACAAGGCACGCACGGTGATCGTCAACAAGCGGTCGATGGCGGCGGGCTATGCCGGGCTCGACAACGAGCTGTTCTATATGGACAAGACGATGATGGTCTTCGGCGATGCGAAGAAAGTCATCGAAGATATGGTGAAGGCTGTCGAATGAGGCCCCTGCGCCGGCTGCCGTTCGGGCGTTGACCGGCGCCGCGACGAGGGTCCCGTTCCGTCAGCCGGTTCGGACCCGCAGGTTGGCGTGAGCGCGCGCTAGGTTTTCACCGACGCGCGCGCGTGTGACGCCTTTTGCTCCGATGGCGCTTCGACCCGCCGTAGGTAATCGGCGAGCCGCCGTCCTTCGATGTCGGGAAACGACTCGTTTTGCTCGACGCTCGTCATTTGCGCGATGTCGAAATTGCGGAAATCGCCGCGTAGCTCGCACCAAGCGCCGACGGTCCAGCGTCCGCCCCAATAGACGAGGCTGAGCGGCCAGATCCGCCGCTGCGTGCAAGCGCCCTGCCGATCGCGGTAGGCGAAGCTGACGATATGGCGCGTATCGACGGCGCGGTGCAGCGTGTCGACCTTCTCGGAAAACTCGCGGTCGATGTGAAACGACGGCGCGAAGACGGCAAGTCGCTCGAGGGTCGCGCGTTTGTCGGCCGGCATGGCCGAAGCCACCTTCGCCAGGGCGCTGCGCGCGCCGCTCGCCAGCGCGGCGCCGCCCCAGGTCTCGATCATGCGCGCGCCCGCCGCCAGCGCCGCCAGCTCCTCGGCCGTAAAGGTCAAGGGCGGCAGGCTGGCCGAGCGGCTGAGCCGGTAGCCGATACCGGCTTCGCCCTCGATCGGCACGCCCGACAATTGCAGGTCGCGCACGTCCCGATACACGGTGCGCTGCGATACCCGCAGCCATTCGGCCAATTGCTGCGCGGTCGTCAAACGCCGGCCGCGCAGCAATTCGGCGATTTGGAACAAGCGATCGGCGCGTCGGCTCATGGCGCAAGTGTAATGCTCAACGCAGATGACGCGAATGCAGGCCGACCCGGTTGCCCTCCGTATCGATGAAGAAGGCGATGTACCCGATGTCGTTCGGCAATTCGACGATCGAGCCGTCGATCTTGCCGCCGGCCGGCTCGATTCGATCGAGTGTGGCCTGTAGCGTGGGTTCGGCGTTCAGGTAGACGGCAACGCCGTCACCCGTCACCGACGGTCGCATATCGCGCGGGTTGCAGACGATGGCGCCGCCCGTCGCTTCGTGTTCGTGCGCGAACACGGCCATCGGCATGCCGCCGAACACTTCTCGCCGCAGCGGAGCGTCGAGTGCGGCCTCGTAGAAACGCACGGCGCGCGCGAAATCGAGTGCGGGAATTTCGAACCAGGCAAGCACGCGCGTGGCAGTGGCAACAGCTGTCATGACAGTCTCCGTCGAAGGTGGGAAAGCAAGCTGGGCAAGGCGCCGGTTGGCGTAAGAGAGAGTCTGCGCCGGCGCTGCTGACAACGTTCTGTCAGCAGCTTGTCCCTATTTCGCGGAGCGTGTCAGCCTGCGGGCGGTGTCACTGGCCGGCCGCGTCCTGCGGGTCTTGCTGCGCCGGACGCGCCTTGACGCTGCCCGCCACGAGATCGAAACGGAACAACCGGCATTCGAGCGCGCCGTTGAACAGCGGCGTCTTCGTCGATTCGCGCAACCGCATTTGTCCCGGCAGGGAGCGATCGACAGTCAAGACGAAGGCGCGCCAGCCGGTGAAGCGCTGCTTGAGCGCATCGCCGAAGGCGCGGAAGAATTCGCTGTCGGCAGCATCGGGCTGAGCGCGGCTGAACGATTCGACGCCCGGTTCGCGGCCGCCGTGACGCGGCTCGCGCACTTCGCCGCGCGGACCGCGTCCGCGCACCGCAATGCGCTCGCCGTAAGGCGGGTTCGCGACGATGATGCCCGGCTCGTCGGTTGGCGGCACGATCGCGCGCGCGTCGAGCTGCTTGAGCCAAAGGCCGGGCACCCCGGCGCGCGCCAGGTTCGCTCGCGCTTTCTCGAGCATGTCGCCCGAGATGTCGCTGCCGAAGATCGGCAGTTGCGCGCGGTTCGCGCCGGCGGCGCGCTTGGCGTCCAGGGCGGCCACCTTCATCGCCTGCCAGGCCGACACGTCGTACTGCTTGAGCTTTTCGAAACCGAAGCGGCGCTCCACGCCGGGGGGCACGCCGAGCGAGATTTGCGCGGCTTCGGCGATGAACGTGCCGCTGCCGCACATCGGATCGTAGAGCGGCGTGCCGGGCGTCCAACCGGTTACGCGCAAGATTCCTGCTGCCAAGTTTTCGCGCAGGGGCGCGGCGCCTTTGTCCAGGCGCCAGCCACGCTTGAACAGCGGTTCGCCCGACGTATCGAGGTAGAGCGTGCAGGCCGTCGCCGTCAGGAATGCGAAGACGCGCACGTCCGGCTGCGCCGTGTCGATGCTCGGCCGCGCGCCGCTGACGCCGCGCAGACGATCGCAGATGGCGTCTTTCACGCGCAGCGTCGCGAATTCGAGGCTGCGCAGCGGCGATTTGATGGCGGTGACGTCCACGCGCAACGTTTCGTTCGCCGAAAACCAGCGTTCCCACTGCTGCTCGGCTGCCAGCGCGTAAATGTCTTGCTCGTTGCGATAGGGCCGCTCGGCAATTTTGAGCAGCACGCGGCTCGCGATGCGCGAGTGCAGATTCGCCGCCATGCCCTCCGTCCAACCGCCGCGGAAGTGGACCCCGCCGGGCACTTGCGCGCCCGGTGCGAAGCGCGGCGCGCCGGCTGCGCTCGGCAAGCGCTGCGCAATCTCCGCAAGTTCGGCGGCGAGCGCGGCTTCGAGCCCGCGTGGGCAGGGGGCAAAAAAATCGAACGCAGTGGGGGAGGACATGGGGGAAACCGAGCGTGCAAAGGCGTCATTGTACGCGGCGGCGCTCGGCGCCGGCCGCCTTGCTGCTAGGTCCCACCGCCCTTCGCCGCGGAGGGCGCTCCTATTGCGCAGGTGTTCGCGCCGGACACGGGCTGGCGCCCGCCCGAGGCCAAGGCCCGCACGGTCGATGCAATCGTATCCGCGAGCCGGCCGATCGCGCGCCGGTGCCCCGCAACGAGCGCGTCGTAGCCGGGCCCGACGGTTTCCGTTTGGACGGTGTTGCACGTCACCAAGGCTTGCGTGCTCAGTGAGCGCACACTCCAGACGGTGTCGAGCACGGCCCGCGAGCCGGGCCACGATTCGAACCGGCGCACGTTCACCGCGATCCGATAGACGGGCACGTTCTCCGGGTGCGGCGAGCCGAAAACGTCCAAGGTCCTGAGCCGCGCCGCCAGATCGCCCGAGAGCGCCCGTCGCAGTTCGTCGGCCGGGGGCGAGGCCCAGCGTTCTTGCTCGAGGACGGTCACACGCGTCGCGTCGTCTTGCACGACGAGCTGATTGCGCGCGACCTGTGCAGGCATCTGCACTGTCGGCACTTCGATCAGAAGCGCGGGCTGGGTCGCTTCGTCGGCGGCGGGCCGCGCGGCATCCGTGTCCGTGCCGAGCGTATAGAACCGGCTTTCGGGCGGCGAGGCGCACCCCGAGAGGAGCGTCGCGCCGATCAGCGCGGCGCAGACGGCGGCCGATCCGGCCGGGCGCGCGAGGAGAGCGAATCGGTCGAGCTTCATGGCTGTTTCGGATCCTTGTTTTTGCCGCGCAGCAGCGATTCCGGATGGCGTTCCAAGTAGTCTGCAAGCGCATTGAGCGTTTGCAGCGTCTGCGTGAGTTGCGTCAGCGCCTGATGCATGTCCGACTGCAGCGGGGAGTCCTGTTGCAGCGTGGACTGCGCCGCGCCGAACGTGCGCTGTGCTGCCGCCAGCGTCTCGCGCGCCTGCGGCGCCAACTGCGTGTCGAGCTGCTTGAACAGGCTGTTCGCGCTTCGCAGCGTGCCGTTCAGGTTCTTGCTCAGTTGGTCGAACGGAATTTGGTCGAGCTTTCTCGCGATGTCGGCCACTTGCACTTGTAGTTCTTCGAGCGCATTGGGCACCGTCGGCAGCTCGAACGGCACGCGGTTGACGTCGAGCGAAACGGGCGCGGCCTTCGGGAACAGATCGAGCGCCACGTACAGTTGGCTGGTCAGCAAGTTACCGGTGCGCAATTGGCCGCGCAAGCCGTGCGCGACGAGCGTGCGCAGCAACTCTTTGCCCGCCGCTTCGCCGCCGCGCTCGACCGATTCGCGGAACTTCTGGCCGAGGCGGTCAGGGTACAGATTCATCGTGACCGGCATCGTGAAGTCGCGCGCCTTCGGATCGTACTGAACGCCGATGCCCGTGACCTCGCCCAGCTCGATGCCGCGGAAATCGACCGTTGCGCCGACCGACAGGCCGCGCAGCGACTGATTGAAGTTCATGACCACGGTGAGCGGGGGGCCGTCGGGCGCGCGCATCGCATCGCCCTCGTTCGCCGCCAGCGTGAAGACCGTATCGTCGGGCGCTTCGTTGCCGACGCGCTCACCGGGCGGAGATTGAAACGCGAGCCCGCCGATCACGACCGTTGCGAGCGATTGCGTGTTCAGCTTGAGCCCGTTCGAGTCGAGCCGCAGATCGACGCCGCTTGCGTGCCACCAACGCGAATTGAGGCCGACGTACTGATCGTAGGGTGCATCGACGAACACATCGATCGACACGCCCGTGCCGTCTCGATCGAGCGCAAAGCCGACCACTTGTCCCACCTGCACGCGCCGGTAATAGACGGGCGAGCCGATGTCGATCGATCCTAGCGAGGCGCCGTGCAACGAGAAACGGCGCCCTTTCAAATCGCCCGTGACGGCCGGCGGCTTCTCCAGACCGACGAAGTCCGATTGCGATTCGTGCGAGCGGCCCGCATCGACGCCGATATAGGCGCCCGACAGCAAGGTGCCGAGCCCCGTGATGCCGGTCGTGCCGATGCGCGGGCGCACGATCCAGAACCGCGTGTCTTCCACCGCGAAGTCTTCGGCTTCCTTGGTGAGCTGCACCGAAACCAGGACGCGCGAATGATCGCGCGAGAGCCGAATCGTCTTCACCGAGCCGATGTCGACGTCCTTGTACTTGACCTTCGTCTTGCCCGGTTCGAGCCCCTCGGCGGTGGTGAAGCTGATGGTGATCGTGGGGCCGCGATCGAAGACGGATTTGGCGACGAGCGCGATACCGATGAGCGCAGCGACGAGCGGCACGAGCCAGACCAGCGACGGCAGCCAACCGCCGCGCGGCGCGACGACCGGTTCCGGCAGGTCGGGCGGCAACTCGGGGCCTTGCGGCGGGCCGCCGTTGGAGGAAGGGCTTTGACCTTGCGGGCTATTCATGTGGGGGGTCTCGTCGAAAAGCGTCCGTGCCGCGCGTCTGCGCGCAATCCCAGATCAAGCGCGGATCGAATTGGAGCGCCGCCATCATCGTGAGCACGACGACACAGGCGAAGGCGAGCGCGCCCCAGCCCGCGGTGATGACCGCTAGCGACTTGAAGCGCACGAGCGCGACGGTCAGCGTCACGACGAAGACGTCGAGCATCGACCATCGTCCGATGCGCTCCACGATGCGATAGAGCTTGGTGCGCTCGAGCGGGCGCCAGTCGGAGCCGCGCTGCGTCGTCCATGCGAGCAGCGCGAGCACGCTCAGTTTGAGCATCGGCACGAGGATGCTCGCGACGAACACGATCACGGCGAGCGGCCAATCGCCCGATACCCAGAAGTAGACGACGCCGCTCATGATGGTGTCGTCTTCGTTGCCGAACAGCGAAGCCGTGTGCAGCACCGGCAGCAGGTTCGCGGGGATGTAGAGAATCGCGGCGGCGATGAGCAGCGCCCAAGTTCGCCTGATGCTGTCGGGGTTGCGCGCATGAAGCGTCGCGCCGCATCGAGCGCAGCGCTGCGGGGGGCGCCCGCGCGCCGCCGCCTCGCGCGCCTGCACTTGTCCGCAGGCGTGGCAGCCGATCATGCCGGAACGGACGGCGCTCAGATATCTCATGGGGCGCGCGTGCCTCGACGAGGGGCGCCCGCCGTCGCGTCGTGCCGCCGCTGGGCGTTGCGAGACCTGCGTTGCTCGATGCCGTCGGCGATGTCCCACAGGGCGCGCGGATCGAACAGCACGACGACGGCCAGCATCAGCGTCAACGCGCCGAACGCGAACAGCGCGGCTTCCGGGACCACGCGCGCAAGGCTCGTCATTTTCACGATGGTCACTAGGATGCCGAGCATCAAGACTTCGATCATCCCCCAGGGCCTCACGAATTGGATTGCCCGCAGCACGAGATTGAAGCCGGGCGGCACGACGCCGGCACGGATCGGCATCAACACGTAGAGCAGCGCGGTCAATTCGATCAGCGGAAACAAGATCGTCGAACAAAACACGGCTACCGCGACGAGCTCCATCCCTTCGCTCCATAGGGCGACGAGCGCACCGGTGAGCGTCGTCTGGGAGGTCACCCCGTTCAGTTCCAACTCGACGATCGGAAAGCCTTGGGCGATGAGAAACGTGAATAAGGCTGCGAGCGTGAGCGCGCTGATCCGCTCGAGTTGAACCGCGCTCGGGCGATAGAGCAATGCGTCGCAGCGCGGGCACCGTGCGCTTCCCTTCACGCAATGAAGCGATTTTCGCAACAGTGCGTCGCAGTCGTGACATGCAATAAGGTCGTTTCGGTTCATAAGGGTTGCGTGTCGCCTTCATAGACCGGAGCCTTCGGTGCGCGGCTCGGAAAACGCGCCGACGCCCCGCAAACCCGCGCCCATCTTACCAAATGGGGTGCAATGCGCACGCGCGCGGGGCGATCCGCGCTGGGCAGGCCATTACATCGCAGTGTGGACGGGGCAACTTTCGCGCCACGCTCGGCCGTCACTCGAACGCTTTGCATGCCGGGCGCGGCTCCACAAGAATTAGCGGCTTCGGGTAGCATGGCAACCGTACCCTATTCGCAGCACGGCAATGACACACCGCGATTTGTTTACCGTCGATTACGACGAGCGTTATACATCCACGGCGATCGGCCTGCATTGGCTCATCGCCGCGCTGATGATCTGCGGCTTCGCGCTCGGCTGGATCATGACGAGCATCCATGGCTTCACGCCGGCCAAGCTGCGCTACGTCTCCTGGCACAAGTGGATCGGGGTGACGGTGTTCGCGCTCGCGACACTGCGCATTCTATGGCGCGCCACGCACCGCGCGCCGCCTTTGCCGCTCGGCATGCCCGCGTGGCAGCGAGCGGCCGCGAACCTCGTTCATGTGTTGCTGTACGTGCTGATGATCGTCATCCCGATCACCGGGTACTTGTTCAGCTCGGCGTCGAACGTGCCCGTCGTGTATCTGGGCATCGTACCGTTGCCGCGGCTGATCGCGCCCGATCCGACGCTCAAGGTGGTGTTCAAGACGGCGCACCTCGCGCTGAACTATACGTTGGCGGCGCTCGTGCTGGCCCACGTCGGCGCCGCGCTCAAGCATCAGTGGGTGGATCGAGACCGCTTGCTGTCTCGGATGCTGCCGTTTTTGAAATAAAGCAGAGATAGAGCGGGTTCGCTATCGAGATCGATCAATCCGATTGCGCCGCCCACAAGCAACCTGAAAGCAAAACGACGTCAACCAGCAAGGATCGTTATGAAAGCTTCGTTTTACCGCTACATGATCGCCGCATTCGCGGCCGCGTCGATGGCGGCCACGGGCCTCGCCTTTGCGCAGGTCGATGCGGCCAAGAGCACGATCAGCGCCACCTCCAAACAAATGAACGTGCCGGTCGAAGGCAAGTTCAAGAAGTTCGACGCCAAGGTGAGCTTCGATCCGGCCAAGCCGGCGGCGGCAAACGCGCAGTTGAGCGTCGACGTCGGCAGCTACGACCTGGGTGACGACAGCTACAACGAACAGGTGCGCGGCAAAGAGTGGTTCGATGCGAAGACGTATCCGAAGGCGACGTTCGTGTCGTCGTCGATCGCCTCCGCGGGGCCGAACAAATACAACGTGACCGGTACGCTCACGATCAAGGGCAAATCGCAGGCCGTCACCTTCCCGATGACGGTCGCTCAGCAGGCCGGCGCGCAGACATTCGACGGTGCCGTGCCGATCAGCCGCTTGAAGTTCGATGTCGGCACCGGCGAGTGGAAGGACACGTCCACGGTTGCCGACGAAGTCACCATCAAGTTTCATATCGTCGTACCCAAGAAGTCGTGAAGCCGCTGCCAAGATCGCACTGCATCGGACTTGCATCGTGATCGTTTGCTCGCCGCCCGGCCGGGCGGCTACCCATTAGGAGAATTCATTGAAGATCCATACGCTCGTTAGCGCAGCGCTGGCCGCTGCTTCGATCGGCTCGCTTACCCCGGCCTTCGCGGCCGACACGTATCAACTCGACCCGAGTCATACGTACCCGAGCTTCGCCGCGGACCACTTCGGCGGCCTGTCCGTCTGGCGCGGCAAATTTACGAAGACCACGGGCACGGTCACGCTCGATCGCAAGAGCAAGACCGGCACGGTGGACGTGACGATCGACGCCGCTTCGATCGACACCGGCAATGCGACGCTCAACGAGCATTTGCAAGAGGCCAATTTCTTCGACGTGAAGGAATATCCGACGGCAACTTACAAAGGCACGCAAATCAAGTTCGATGGCGACAAGCCCGTCGAGGTGATCGGCACCTTGACGTTGCACGGCGTGAGCAAGCCCGTCAATCTGAAGATCGGATCGTTCAAGTGCATGCAGCATCCGATGCTCAAGCGTGAAGTGTGCGGCGTCGAGGCGGCGGCCGATTTCCCGCGCGATGAGTTCGGCCTCGATTTCGGTAAGACGTACGGTTTCAACATGGACACCAAGCTCGAGATTCAAGCGGAAGGCATCAAGCAGTAACCGCCGAACTTCGCTCCGGCCGCCGGGCCGGGCGTGGCTGCGGCGGTGCGCAGCCGCCCCGGCGCGCCGCGTTGCCGCCACGCAAACGCGTAGTCGAGAACCGCCCGCGAGTCCTTCGCTTCGGGCGGTTTTTTTCATCCCGTGAGAATCGGCGCGTTGCATGTGTCATTTTTGCGGGCGATACTTGGCGCCAGCCGCCAAGCGGGGTGCGTTTGGTTGCGTACGCACCTAATTCGGCGCAACGGCGAAGCGCTCGCTGCACGCGGCGCTACGCCGATGATTCCTTTGAGGGAGACAGGCATGAGTGATACGTTGGCGGCAGCATCGATGACTTCGCGCGGCCATATTTGGCGCGCCGTCGTGGCTACCTCGATCGGCAATGCGCTCGAGTGGTTCGATCTCGTCGTGTACGGTTTCTTCGCAGTCGTCATCGCTAAGTTGTTCTTTCCCGCGGGCAGCGACGCCGTCTCCCTCTTGCTCACGCTCGGCACCTTCGGCGTGTCCTTCTTCATGCGCCCGCTCGGCGCGATCGTGATCGGCGCTTATGCCGATCGCGCCGGCCGCAAAGCGGCTCTCACGCTCTCGATTCTATTGATGATGCTGGGCACGGCGATCATCGTCGTGTTGCCGACCTACCGGCAGATCGGCATTGCGGCGCCACTCATTCTCGTCCTCGCGCGTTTGATGCAGGGCTTCTCGGCCGGTGGCGAGTTCGGCAGCGCGACGGCGTTTCTCGCCGAACACGTGCCGCATCGACGCGGTTTCTTCGCGAGTTGGCAGGTGGCGAGCCAAGGGCTCACGACCGTGCTGGCGGCTGTGTTCGGCACCGTGCTGACGAGTACGCTCACGCCCGACCAGTTGATGGCTTGGGGCTGGCGCGTGCCGTTCGCGTTCGGATTGCTGCTCGGGCCGATCGCTTATTACATTCGCACTCGTGTAGACGAATCCCCCGAATTTCTCGCCGCGGAAACGACGCAATCGCCGCTGCGAGATACCTTAGCCGGGCAGAAGGTGCGCCTCTTGATTGCGATCGGCATCGTCGTGCTCGGGACGGTGGCGACTTACTTGGTGTTGTTCATGCCCACCTACGGGGTGAAGCAGTTGGGCTTGCCGCCGTCGGTGGCGTTTTCGGCCGTCGTGCTGACGGGACTGATCCAGATGGTCGGTTCGCCGATAGTCGGCCATTGGTCCGATAAGATTGGCCGCACAGGCCTGATGCTGACCTCGGCCGCCCTCATGCTCGTGCTCGTCTATCCCGCGTTCGCCTGGCTCGTTGCGCGGCCGAGCGCAGCGGCGCTGATTGCCGTGCAAGTAGCCATGGGCGTGATGGTCACCGGCTATTTTGCGGCGTTGCCGGGCCTGCTGTCGGAGATCTTCCCCGTGGCGACGCGCACGACCGGGATGTCCCTGGCCTATAACATCGCCGTGACGATCTTCGGCGGCTTCGGGCCGTTCATCATTGCTTGGCTGATTCGAGCGACCGGTGAGAAGGTCGCGCCCAGCTTTTACTTGATGTTCGCCGCGCTGGTGAGCTTCGTCGCGCTCGTTGCGGCGCGCAGGACGCTTGGGTTCAGGTAAGGGTGCGCTTGGGATCGGCGAATAATAAGAGATGTGAAGAGTGTGACTTGATGAGACGGCCGACGCCGCAAAAACCGCCGCTCCATATAAGAAACTGCGCCGTCGGCGTTCATCCTGTTGCGTCCCGAAACAACCCGTAACTTGTGAGAGCGAAGCGTCTTCATAGAATCCACTCACCGCAACTTGTTTTAGGAGATTCGGATGATGAAGACGAAGCGTTGGACGCTCTTGGCGGCAACCGGTGTGACGGTGCTTGCATCGACGATGGCATTCGCTGCGGGCAGCGATACGGGCAGCACGGCGGCTCCCGGCACACTGGGCGGCCAAACCTCGCTCAGCGCGACCTCGGGCGCCGATACGAGCGGCACGGGCGGCATGGCGACCGGCGCGGGCGCCGGTGCAAAAGCAGGCGTGGATTCCGGCGCGAATGCAGGGGTGAAGACGCCGGGCGCTGCCGATACCGGTGCCGGTGCGACGACATCCGGGCAAATGGGAGCGCAGGGCGCCGTTCAGCCGAACGGGCAGGACGCGGCGAATACGGACAAGAGCGCCACCGGCGCCGACGCCAGCACGCGCACGCACGCGGCAGGAAAAGCAAGCAGTCACGCCCGCACTTCGGCCAGGCATCACCATCACGCCGCCAAGTCGGCCACCACTGACCCTAGCGGAACTTAATCGCTGAGCGTGCTTCGCCGAAAGAGCGGGCAAAGAAAAACGGCGCGCAGCGGTAAGACCGCATTGCGCGCCGTTTTCACATCTTTTTCGCAGTAGTGCCGAAGCTTTTGTGTCGAAGCTTTTAGAACAGGCTACGGGTTAGCTAGCGCCCAGAGAGGTCAGCGCTCAAACTTCCGCACCGGCGTTCGGATCGCTCGGGTCGTGGCGAGGCTTCTTTTCCTTGAGCAAATCTTCACGTTTCACGCCGAGCCACATCGCCAGCGCCGCGGCGACGAACACGGACGAGTAAATGCCGAAGCAGATACCGATCGTCAGCGCGAGCGCGAAATAGTGCAGTGTCGGCCCGCCGAACAAGAACATCGACAGCACCATCATCTGCGTGCAACCGTGCGTGATGACCGTGCGCGACATCGTGCTCGTAATCGCGTGGTTGATGACTTCCATCACCGTCATCCTGCGTTCGCGGCGGAACGTCTCGCGGATCCGGTCGAAGATCACGACCGATTCGTTCACCGAGTAGCCGAGCACGGCCAGCACGGCAGCGAGGACCGACAGCGAGAACTCCCATTGGAAGAACGCGAAGAAGCCGAGAATGATCACGACGTCGTGCAAGTTCGCGATGACGCCGGCCACGGCGTACTTCCATTCGAAGCGAAACGACAGATAGATGACGATGCCCGCTACGACGCACGCGAGCGCGAGCAAGCCGTCGGTGGCGAGCTCCTTGCCCACCTGAGGGCCGACGAATTCGACGCGCTGCAGTTGCACGGACGCGTTTTGCGTCTTGAGCGCCGTCATGACCTGCTCGCTCTGTTGCGAGGAGGTCAAGCCTTGCTTCAACGGCAGTCGAATCATGACGTCGCGCGACGTGCCGAACGTCTGCACTTGCGCGTCGCCATAGCCCAGCGTGCCGAGCGTCGCGCGGACCGGTTCGAGCTGTGCGGCTTGCGGATATTGAACTTCAATGACGGTGCCGCCAGTGAATTCCACCGACAGGTGCAGCCCGCGATGCAGCAGAAAAAACACCGCCGCGAAGAAGGTCAAAAACGAGATCGCGTTGAAGATCAACGCGCGCTGCATGAAGGGAATATCTTTGCGGATGCGGAAAAATTCCATGTTCCTTGTCTCCCGGTCCTCGTGAACCGATTAGCGGGACGAGCCCGGTTTGCGCGGCGCCGCGTTCTCGCGCGCGCGATTGCGCAGGACCGGCTTCGGGCCGCTGCGTCCGCCTTTGCTCTTCGGTTGCGCGGCGATCGCTTTGGTTGCTCGCATCGTGTCCGTATCCGCATCGGCTTCCGCGCCGAGGCTTGCTTGCGGTTGCGAATAACCCATCGCTTCGGCGCCTGCCGGGCGCCACACTTGGCCGATCGCGAGCGTCTTCAGCTTTTTCTTGCCGCCGTACCAGGCGTTGACGATACCGCGCGAGAAGAACACGGCCGAGAACATGGACGTCAAGATGCCGATGCAGTGGACGATGGCGAAGCCGCGCACCGGGCCCGAGCCGAAGGCGAGCAGTGCGAGGCCGGCGATCAGCGTGGTCACGTTCGAATCGAGAATCGTCGCCCAAGCGTGCGCATAGCCGTTCTGAATCGCCAACTGCGGCGGTGCGCCGTGGCGCAGTTCTTCGCGCACGCGCTCGTTGATGAGCACGTTCGAATCGATCGCCATACCGAGCGCGAGTGCGATAGCGGCGATACCGGGCAGCGTGAGCGTCGCTTGCAGCATCGAGAGCACGGCGATCAGCAAGAGCAGGTTCACCGACAGGCCGATCACCGAGACGAGACCGAACAGCAGGTAGTAGGCGACCATGAAGACGGCGATCGCGGCAAAGCCGTAAATGACCGAATCGAAGCCCTTCTTGATGTTGTCGGCGCCGAGGCTCGGCCCGATCGTGCGCTCTTCGATGATATCCATCGGTGCGGCGAGCGAGCCCGCGCGCAGCAGCAGTGCGAGATCGGTGGCCGCTTGCGGCGTGGGCTGGCCGGTGATTTGGAAGCGATCACCGAGTTCCGACTGGATCGTCGCGACCGTCAGCACCTGGCCCTTGCCCTTCTCGAACAGCACCATCGCCATCGGCTTGCCGATGTTGTCGCGCGAAACGCTCGCCACCGCACGGCCCGCCGACGAGTTCAGGCGGATGTTGACGGACGGGCGCTGGTGCTCGTCGAAGCCGGCCGAGGCGTCGATGATGCTGTCGCCGGTGAAGATCACTTGCTTGCGCAGCAGCACCGGCGCTTGGCTGCCTTCGGTGAAGAGCTCGTCGCCCGGGGGCACCGCCTCGCCGGGGGCGGGATGGGTGTTGACCGGATCGGCCAAGCGCGCCTCGAGCGTGGCCGTGCGGCCGATGATTTCCTTGGCCTTCGCCGTGTCTTGCACGCCCGGCAGTTCGACGACGATTCGATCGGCGCCTTGCTGCTGGATCACGGGCTCGGCCACGCCCAGCTCGTTGACGCGGTTGTGCAACGTCGTGATGTTTTGCTTGACGGCCGCTTCCTCGACCGCGCGCTGCTGCGCCGGCGCGAACGTGCCGACCACCTGCACGCCGCCCGCGGCGGCCGCTTGCGTGGTCCATTGCAATTCCGTGACCGCGCGGGTGAGCTGAGCGCGGGCTGCGTCGGCCGTCGCTTGGTCGGCGAAGGCGATCACGATCGATTGACCGACGCGATTGACGCCGCCCTCGCGGATGTTCTTGTCGCGCAAGAGCGTGCGCGCATCCGATGCGTCGGAGTCGAGGCGCTTGTTCAGCGCGCCCGCCATGTCGATCTGCATCAGGAAGTGAACGCCGCCGCGCAAGTCCAGGCCGAGGTACATCGGCAGCGCGTGCAGCGCCGTGAGCCAGCGTGGCGACGCGCTTTGCAGATTCAGCGCAACGACGAACTGCGGGTCGTTGGGATCGGGGTTCAGCGCTTTTTGCAACACGTCCTTCACGCGCAACTGCGTGTCGGTGTCCTTCAAGCGAACGCGGATATTGGCGTTGGCCGAAGCCGTGTCGACCGTGATGTCGTCGGGCTTGATCTGGTTGGCCGCGAGCGCCGCTTCGACTTCAGCGAAGGTGGACGTGTCGAGCTTGACCGTCGCCTTGCCGCTGAGCACCTGCACGGCCGGCGCTTCGCCGTAGAAGTTGGGCAATGTGTAGAGAAGGCCGATGACGAGCGCCACGGCCATCAAGACATATTTCCAAAGGGGATAGCGATTCATGAGGGAGCCGAACGGGTGGGTTGGCGTGGTGGCGGTGCGCGCCGCTCGCCCGCCGGGCCGTGGGCGGCGCGCGAAGCGCTAGGCGCGCCGCGCCGCATCGGGCTGGGCAGGACGGGCGGTGAGCCGCATTAGAGCGACTTGATCGTGCCCTTCGGGAGAATCGTCGTGACGGCCGATTTTTGCACGGTGATTTCCGTGCCTTCGGCGATTTCGACGCCGACGTATGCTTCGCCGACCTTCGTCACCTTGCCGACCATGCCGCCGCTCGTCACGACTTCGTCACCCTTGGCCATCGCGGCGAGCATATTGCGATGCTCCTTTTGACGCTTCATCTGCGGGCGAATCATGATGAAGTACAGCACCGCGAACATGAGGATGAGCGGCAAAAAGCTCATCAGGCTCGACTCGGCGCCGCCGCCGGTTGCGCCTTGCGCGAATGCGTTGGGAATCAGCGACACGTTGGTTTCTCCGTAAGTGACGATCGGAACGATCTGAAGCGATCGAAAAATAGCCGCGTATTTTACCACCGAGACTGAATCGGGCGGCCGCGAAGCCTGGGTGCGCGTCCACCCGGCGCCGCCGGCCCGCTTTGCGGCGCTGGGTAAGCACGATTTCGCCCGGCGCCGCTATTCGACGCCGCGTGCGCGCTCGTCTCGAAAACGCTGACGAAATGCCTCGAAAGCGCCCGTTTCGATGGCGTCGCGCATTTCGCTCATGAGTTCGAGGTAGTAATGCAGATTGTGGATCGTATTGAGCTGCGCGCCGAGAATTTCGCCGACGCGATGCAAATGATGCAAATAACCGCGCGTGAAGTGCTGGCAGGTGTAGCAGCCGCACGTTTCGTCGAGCGGGCGCAGCGAGTTCTTGTGGGTTGCGTTGCGGATTTTCACGTCGCCGAAGCGCGTGAATAGCCAGCCGTTGCGCGCATTGCGCGTGGGCATCACGCAATCGAACATGTCGATGCCCGCGGCCACCCCGGCGACCAGATCCTCGGGTGTGCCCACGCCCATCAGGTAATGCGGTTTATCGGCCGGCAGCTTCGGGCCGATGTGCTCCAACACGCGCAGCATTTCCTCTTTCGGCTCGCCGACCGACAGGCCGCCGACAGCCAGCCCGTGAAAGCCCGCGTCCGACAAACCGGCGAGCGATTCGTCGCGCAGGTCTTCGAACATGCCGCCCTGGACGATGCCGAACAGCGCGTTCGGATTGCCGAGCCGGTCGAACTCGTCGATCGAACGCTTGGCCCAGCGCAGCGACATGCGCATCGACGCGGCGGCGTCCTCGTGCGTCGTCGGCACGCCGTCGGTTGCGTACGGCGTGCATTCGTCGAATTGCATGACGATGTCGGAGTTCAGCACCTTTTGAATTTGCATCGAGACTTCGGGCGAGAGGAACAGCTTGTCGCCGTTCACCGGAGAGGCGAACGTCACGCCGTCCTCGGTGATCTTGCGCAGATCGCCGAGCGAGAAGACTTGGAAGCCGCCCGAATCGGTCAGAATCGGGCGCCGCCAGCCCATGAAG
Source organism: Trinickia sp. Z7 (assembly GCF_056498045.1). Taxonomy (NCBI): domain Bacteria; kingdom Pseudomonadati; phylum Pseudomonadota; class Betaproteobacteria; order Burkholderiales; family Burkholderiaceae; genus Trinickia; species Trinickia sp. Z7. The sequence continues at coordinate 288,473 of NZ_JAUEQW010000004.1, read as the reverse complement.
CCGTGCAGGCCGCCATGCGCGGCGACGGTCTCGAGCCCCGGGCGCAGCCAGAGATGAAAGGTATTGCCGAGGATGATCTGCGCGCGAATCTCTTCGAGCTCGCGCGGCTGGACTGCTTTCACCGTGCCGTAGGTGCCGACCGGCATGAAGATCGGCGTTTCGACCACGCCGTGGTTCAGCGTCAAGCGGCCGCGGCGCGCGCGGCCGTCGGTCCGAAGCAGCTCGAACTTCAAACCCCCTAGGCCCGGTACGGGCGAGGGCGCGTTATCAAGGGTATGACCGTCGGTCATATTGGACTCCTATCGCAGCCGGGATACGCTTGGCGTGCGTGCCCGGCGCAGGGAAAGGGTCGCGGCCGGATCTAGGCGACCGCGTGTTAAGTAAATTCGGTCCATCTCGAGACCAAGAGACGAACGGCTTGTGTGTGCGCTGCATGCGCGCGCCGTTCGCCCTACTGGCTTGAGGCCTTCGTCAGCAACATGGCATCGCCGTAGCTGAAAAAACGATAGCGTTGTTCGATCGCGTGCCGGTACGCCTCGCGGATCGTCTCGACGCCGGCGAACGCGCTCACGAGCATGAGCAGCGTCGACTTCGGCAAATGAAAGTTCGTCACGAGCCGGTCGACCACACGGAAACGATAGCCGGGCGTGATGAAGATGTCGGTTTCCGCGCAGGTGGCGCAAAGCGGCCGGCCGGCGGCATCCGCGTCTCGCGCCGCGGCTTCGAGCGCGCGCATGGAGGTCGTGCCCACGGCGATCACCCGGCCGCCTCGCGCCTGCGTGGCAGCGATTTTATCGACGAGCGCCTGCGGCAACTGATACCACTCGCTGTGCATTTTGTGCTCGGCGATGTTCTCGACGCGCACGGGCTGGAAGGTGCCCGCGCCCACGTGCAGCGTCAGCGTCGCGCGCTCGACGCCCTGCTCATCGAGCCTGGCGAGCAGCGCCTCGTCGAAATGCAGGCCGGCGGTGGGCGCAGCCACGGCGCCGGGGTTCTGCGCGAACACCGTTTGATAGCGCGTTTCGTCGGTGGCGTCGGGATCGTGCTCGATGTAAGGCGGCAACGGCAAGCGGCCGTAGCGCTCGATGAGCGTCAGGCAGGCCTGCGGAAAGTGCAGCGTGTAGAACGGTTCGACGCGCTCGCCGACGGTCACGTCGAACGCGTCGGCCAGCCTGAGCGTGGTGCCGGGCGCCGGGCTCTTGCTCGCGCGAATTTGCGCGAGCGCCGTATGCTCGCCGGTCAGGCGTTCGACGAGCACCTCGATCTTGCCGCCGCTCGCCTTTTGACCGAAGAAGCGCGCCTTGAGCACTTTGGTATCGTTGAACACGAGCAAATCGCCGCGCCGCACGCAGTCGGGCAACTCGGCGAAACGCCGGTCGACGAAACGCGGCGGCGAGGCCGTGGCATCGACTTCGAGCAGACGGCTTGCGCTGCGCTCGGGCAGCGCCGTCTGCGCGATGAGTTCGGGCGGTAGATTGAAATCGAAATCGGAAAGCGTGAACATGCTGCGTTGATGATCGGCGGCGGGGCGCGGCGAGACGGCTCACGAGCCGCTATGATCGCAAAGCGGCGCCGATGCGGCCCGCATGCCGTTCGTCCAGAGAAAACCGTCATTGTACTTGCCAGGAGCGTAATGCCGTTGCCCCGATCGCGTCCGACCGATTCCGCCGCAGAGGCGCCGCCGGCCGCCAAGACCACCGCTAAGGCCGTCGAGACCGCCAAGGCCGCCAAGCCGGCCAAGCCGGCCAAGCCGGTCGATAAGCTCGCCAAGCTGGGGTTGACGCGCGACATCGATCTCGTGCTGCATCTGCCGATGCGCTACGAAGACGAGACGACGCTCACGCCGATCGGCGAACTGCTGCCGGGCGAGACGGCGCAAACGGAAGGCGTCGTCGTCGACAATGAAATCGCTTATCAGCCGCGCCGGCAGCTCGTCGTGAAGTTGCGCGACGCCGAAGGCGCGGAGCTGGCGCTGCGTTTTCTGAATTTTTACGGTTCGCAGGTCAAGCAAATGGCGCTCGGCGTGCGGCTACGCGTGCGCGGCGATGTGCGCGGCGGTTTCTTCGGGCTCGAAATGGTTCACCCGACGGTGCGTCCCGTCGAAGAAGACACCCCGTTGCCGCAAGCGTTGACGCCCGTATATCCCAGCACCGCGGGCGTCTCGCAGGCGTATCTGCGCAAGGCGATCGACAATGCGCTCGCCCGCACGCCGCTACCGGAAATCTTGCCCGAGCCTATCGCCAAGCAGTACTGCGCGCCGCTCGCGCTGCCGCCGCTCGAGCAGGCCGTGCGCGTGCTGCATCACCCGAGCGCGAGTGCGGACGAGGCAGCGTTGATCGACGGGACGCATCCGGCGTGGACCCGTATCAAGTTCGACGAGTTGCTTGCGCAGCAGCTCTCGCTCAAGCGCGCTCATGAGGAGCGGCGCGCCCGTTCCGCCCCGGCCATGCCGCCGGGCCGGGCCGAAGGTGCGGACGGTACGCTCGTCGCCAGGCTGTTGGCCGCGCTGCCGTTCGAACTCACGCGCGCGCAGGTGCGCGTCGTGGGCGAGATCGCGGCCGATCTGGCCGCGCCTCATCCGATGCAGCGGCTGTTGCAGGGCGACGTGGGCAGCGGCAAGACGGTTGTCGCCGCGCTGGCGGCCGCGCAGGCCATCGATTGCGGCTACCAGGCGGCCATGATGGCGCCCACCGAAATTCTCGCCGAACAGCACGCGCGCAAATTGCGCGGCTGGCTCGAGCCGCTAGGCGTAAGCGTCGCCTGGCTGGCGGGCAGCTTGAAAGCGAAGGACAAACGCGCGGCCGTGGAAGCGGCAGCTTCCGGCGCGGCGAAACTCGTGATCGGGACGCACGCGATCATCCAAGATACGGTCGAGTTCGCGCGGCTCGGTCTCGTGATCGTCGACGAGCAACATCGTTTCGGCGTCGCCCAAAGGCTGGCGCTGCGGGCCAAGGCCGATCGCGCGGCCGACGGCGCCACTGGGTTTCAGCCGCATCAGCTGATGATGTCGGCCACGCCGATCCCGCGCACGCTCGCCATGACCTATTACGCCGATCTGGACGTCTCGACGATCGACGAACTGCCCCCGGGACGCACGCCGATCGTGACGAAACTGATTTCGGACGCGCGCCGTGACGAGGTCGTCGCCCGCGTGCGCGACGCCGCATTGACGGGGCGGCAGGTGTATTGGGTGTGTCCGCTCATCGAGGAAAGCGAGACGCTGCAACTGCAGACGGCGATCGAAACATACGAGACGCTCGTCGCCGCGCTGCCCGAATTGCGCGTGGGCCTCGTGCACGGGCGGCTGCCCCCCGCCGAAAAGGCGTCCGTCATGGAAGCGTTCTCGCGCAACGAGGTGCAGTTGCTCGTGGCCACCACGGTCATCGAAGTGGGCGTGGACGTGCCCAATGCATCGCTCATGGTGATAGAACATGCTGAGCGGTTCGGCCTTGCCCAACTGCACCAGTTGCGAGGGCGCGTGGGGCGCGGCAGCGCCGCCTCGATTTGCGTGCTGCTCTACAGCAACCCGCTGTCGCTGACGGCGCGCGAGCGCTTGAAAACGATGCGCGAGACGACCGACGGCTTCGAGATCGCGCGTCGCGACTTGGAGATTCGCGGCCCGGGCGAATTCCTCGGGGCACGCCAGTCCGGCGCAGCCATGCTGCGTTTCGCCAGCTTGGAAAACGACGCCTGGCTCATCGAGCCGGCCCGCGAAGCGGCGGCACGGCTCATCGAACGTTATCCCGATGTGGTGCTGCAACACTTGGCGCGCTGGCTGGGCGGACGCGAGCACTTTTTGAAGGCGTGAGGCCGCGGCGCCGCAACCCTTTGGTAGGCGCCGGCCAATGAGCGATCGGGCTCGAGCACCGGCCCCGAAGGGCGCGTATGCCGCGCTCAGGCGCATGGCTGCTGCGCCGGGGTGGTCGACCGTGCCGGGCGGCTGACACGACCTGGCCCCCAGTTGGCGAATCGGCGTCTCGGGTGTATAAGATAAACCTATCGATTTCAATGTCCTGATTGGTCCCCCAATGACGCTCACTGAACTGAAATACATCGTGGCGGTTGCGCGCGAACGGCATTTCGGCCGCGCCGCCGAGGCGTGCTTCGTCAGCCAGCCGACCCTCTCCGTGGCTATCAAGAAGCTCGAAGACGAACTGAACGTGCAGATTTTCGAGCGTGGGACGAGCGAAGTCAGCGTGACGCCGATCGGCGAGCAAATCGTCACGCAAGCGCAGCGGGTGCTCGAGCAAACGATCGCCATCAAGGAAATCGCGAAGCAGGGCAAGGACCCGCTCGTCGGACCGTTGCGCTTGGGCGTCATTTATACGATCGGGCCTTATCTGCTGCCCACGCTCGTCAAGCAAATGATCAAGCGCGTGCCGCAGATGCCGCTGATGCTGCAGGAGAATTACACGCTCAAGTTGATCGAATTGCTCAAGCAGGGTGAGATCGACGTGGCGATCATGGCGTTGCCGTTTCCCGGGACGGGACTCATGGTGCGCCCGCTCTACGACGAACCGTTCGTGGTCGCACTGCCCGCGGGGCACGCCTGGGAGTCGCGCACGAAGATCGACGCGAGCGACCTCAAGCAAGAGACGATGCTGCTGCTCGGCACGGGACATTGCTTCCGGGACCACGTGCTGGGCGTCTGTCCCGAACTCATGCGGTTTTCCCAAACGGCCGACGGCATTCAGAAGACGTTCGAAGGGTCCTCGCTCGAAACCATACGCCATATGGTGGCGAGCGGCGTCGGCATTACGGTGCTGCCGCGCATGTCGGTATCCGAGGTGCGAGCGCATGCCGGTGGCCCCGATGCCGGGCTGCTCAGCTATGTGCCGTTCGACGAGCCGGTGCCGGATCGACGCGTCGTCCTCGCTTGGCGCAAGAGCTTCACGCGCATGCCGGCCATCGACGCCATCAGCGACGCCATCGCGGCCTGCGAGTTGCCGGGCGTGAACAAGCTCGACATGCCGGCCGTGGTCAATTGACGGACGCAGGGCCAGTCGGCAATCGGCTTGCCGAACCCCGATCCACTAAGCATCAGCTAAATCCTCCGATGTCCGGCGGCGCCTCGGCCGCAGCGACATGCCGCTTTGCCGCCCTGCCGAGCCGCGGGCGGCCGCTTCGAATGACTGCGGCTATCGAATAGATAAAAACAATTGAATTTCAATATTCAATAGCATTCTTTATTCTTCTCTCCATACCGCGCCCGCTGGAGCGCCCACGCAGAGGGAGAAAGTCATGTCGCAATTGCTTGCTCGTGTCGTTTCGTCGAGTGCCCGCGCCCGAACTGGCGCTCGGCTCGCCATCTCGCTGCGCCGCTCACGAGCGGCGGCCGTGTCGCTGCTGGCCGACCGCGCGCTTGGGGCTTGAGCCCGTGCGGCCTCCGCTTGCAACTCGCATTTGCCGTCCGGCAAGCGCCTAGACCTTGCGCGCGGCGGATGTACTTCGCCGCGTCCCTAATCCACGACACCCCGATTACCTGCTTTGCTGAGGAGCACACGATGTCCGACCGAAAATTGACGACCGCCGCAGGCGCCCCCGTTGCCGATAACCAAAACTCGTTGACCGCGGGCGTGCGCGGACCGATCGCGCTGCAGGACGTTTGGCTGCTCGAAAAGCTCGCCCATTTCGATCGCGAGGTGATTCCCGAGCGCCGCGTGCATGCGAAGGGCTCGGGCGCCTTCGGCCGATTCGTCGTCACGCACGACATCACGCAGTACACGAAGGCGAAAGTCTTCAGCGAGATCGGCAAGGAAACGCCGCTCTTCATGCGCTTTTCGACGGTGGCGGGTGAGCGCGGCGCCGCCGATGCCGAGCGCGACGTGCGCGGCTTTTCGATCAAGTTCTACACGGAGGAGGGCAACTGGGACGTCGTCGGCAATAACACGCCCGTGTTCTTCATTCGCGATCCGCTGAAGTTTCCGGACTTCATTCACTCGCAAAAGCGCGACCCGTACACCAATCTGCGCAGCAACGTCGCCGCGTGGGATTTCTGGACCCGCCATCCCGAGTCGCTGCATCAAGTCACGATTCTCATGAGCGATCGCGGTATTCCGAAGAACTACCGGCAGCAGCACGGTTTCGGTTCCCACACGTTCTCTTTCGTCAATGACAACGGCGAACGCTTTTGGGTGAAGTTTCACTTCAAGTCGCTGAACGGAATCGACAACTATACCGATGCGCAAGCTGCGCAGGTGATCGCCGGCGACCGAGAGAGCGCTCAACGCGACTTGATCGCCAGCATCGAGAGCGGCGACTTTCCGAAATGGGCGTTCCGCATTCAAGTCATGCCCGAAGCGGACGCGGCGACGCTCGCATACAACCCGTTCGACATCACGAAGGTGTGGCCGCACAAGGACTATCCATTGATCGATGTCGGCGTGATCGAACTCAATCGGAACGCGGGCAACTATTTCTCCGATGTCGAGCAGGCTGCATTCACGCCGGCCAACGTCGTGCCCGGCATCGGTTTTTCGCCCGATCGCTTACTGCAGGGGCGGCTGTTCTCGTATGGCGATGCGCAGCGCTATCGCCTCGGCGTCAATCATCATCAGATTCCCGTGAACGCGCCGAAATGCCCCGTTCATCATGCGTTCCATCGCGACGGGGCGATGCGCACGGACGGCAATCTCGGCGGGACGCCGAACTACGAGCCGAACCGCTTCGGCGAATTCGCTCAGGACGCGCGTGCGGCCGAACCGCCGCTCGCCGCCGGCGCGATCGATCGATACGACCATCGCGACGACACCGATTACTACAGCCAGGCCGGCGCGCTGTTCCGTTTGTTCGGCGAAGGCGAGCGCCAGCGGTTGTTCGACAACATCGCCCGGCATATCGACGGCGTGCCTGCCGACATCGTCGCGCGTGCGCTCGAGCATTTCAACCGCGCCGACGAGGCTTACGGTTTAGGCGTTGCAGCGGCAATCGAGCAGCGCCAGGCCGCGCGCGAAAAATAAGCCGGCGTGGAAAGCGGATACCTCGGCCCTTGTCGGGTCGGGGCCCTCACGCTCACGGGCTATCGCTGATGAAATGCAAATGAAGCGTCGCGTCGATCATCGCGTCGACTTCTGCAAAGACGGAGGCAGAAAGCCGGGCGGCGGCAAAGAGCTTGCACTTTGGGTGTCACGGCGTTGTCACGTAACTGGCGCCGTTTTATGCGCCTGGGCTACACTGGCGATCGTTCGTGTCCTACCGAGTTTCGTCGGTCCTTTCGCCGGTTCGCTCGCGAAAGGGTTATCGACGCGTTGAGCTGTTTCGCCGTTTCGCTTCATCCTTCGAAGGAATCGCCATGGCAAAGAAAAACACCGCAGTGCAAATCGACATCGGCATCAATGACAAGGACCGCAAAAAGATCGCGGAAGGTTTGTCGCGGTTGCTTGCCGATACCTACACGCTTTATTTGAAGACCCACAACTTCCATTGGAATGTGACCGGGCCGATGTTCAACACGCTGCACCTCATGTTCGAAGGCCAATACAACGAGCTCGCGCTGGCCGTCGACGCGATTGCCGAGCGCATCCGCGCGCTGGGCGTGCATGCGCCGGGCAGCTACAAGGACTTCGCGAAATTGTCGTCGATTCCGGAGGCCGACGGCGTGCCCGCGGCCGAAGAGATGATTCGCCAACTCGTGCAAGGGCAAGAGGCGGTCGCGCGCACCGCACGCGACGTCTTTGCTGCCGCGGATGCCGCCAATGATCAGCCCACGGCCGATCTGTTGACCCAGCGCCTGCAGACGCACGAGAAAACCGCATGGATGCTGCGTTCGATGCTGGCTTGACCCGCCGCGCGCGCCGTCATCATCGTTGACGAAGGCCTCCCCAACCGGGAGGCCTTCGTCGTTTCGGTGCCACGGCTCTACAATACGGCGTTCGTTTTTCGTTTACGGCCGCTTCGCCCATGTCTGCGCCCATGTTCGCCCGTCTTCCCCTTTATTTGCGTTTGATCCGCATGGATAAGCCGATCGGCAGCCTGTTGCTGCTGTGGCCCACGCTCAACGCGCTGTGGATCGCCTCGAATGGTAGGCCGTCGCTTTCGCTGTTCGCCATCTTCGTCGTGGGCACAGTGCTGATGCGCTCTGCCGGTTGTGCGATCAACGACTACGCCGACCGCGACTTCGACCGTTACGTCAAACGCACCGAATCCCGACCGATCACGTCGGGCAAGATACGCGCATGGGAGGCGCTTGCGATTGCGGCGGCCTTGTCGATCGTTTCTTTTCTGCTGATTCTGCCGCTCAATGGCTTGACGAAGGCGTTGTCGGTGGCGGCGCTGTTCGTGGCCGGGTCTTATCCGTTCACGAAACGTTTCTTTGCGATCCCGCAGGCGTATCTGGGCATCGCGTTCGGCTTCGGCATTCCGATGGCGTTCGCTGCCGTGCAGGGGCGCGTGCCGATGCTCGCGTGGGTCATGCTGCTCGCCAATGTGTTTTGGTCGGTGGCGTACGACACGGAATACGCGATGGTGGACCGCGACGACGACGTCAAAATCGGCATTCGCACGTCGGCGCTCACGTTCGGCCGATTCGACGTGGCAGCCGTGATGCTCTGTTATGCGGCCACGCTGGGCATTTACGCGGCGATCGGCGTCGTGCTGCGGTTCAACGCATTCTATTGGGCCGGATGGGTGGCTGCGCTCGGCTGCGCGCTTTACCACTACACGCTCATTCGCGGCCGCGAGCGGATGGCTTGCTTCGCGGCGTTTCGCCACAACAACTGGCTCGGCGGCGTGCTGTTCGCCGGGATTGCCGCGCACTATGCGGTGACGGCGTTCTGACGCCAGCGCGTTCGAGGAAGCCGACGGCGCGTCGGCTTCTGCGAGGCTGGTCGCGTTATTGATTGCCCAACTCGTCGCCCATTTCTTTCGCGCGGGCATCGGCCGCGAGTGCGCCTTTGACGATGGCTTCCTTGACGCCTTGCGCCTCGAATGCAGCCAACGCTGCGGCTGTCGTGCCGCCCTTCGAGGTCACGCGCTCGCGCAAAACGGCGGCGCTGTCATCCGATTGCACCGCCAGTTGCGCCGCGCCCGCGAACGTGCCGAGCGCCAGGGCGCGACCTTGTTCGTCGCTCAATCCGAGGCGGCGCGCCGCTTCCTGCATCGCCTCGATGAAATAGAACACATAGGCCGGACCGCTGCCCGAGATTGCGGTGACGGCGTCGATCTTTGCTTCGTCGTCGAACCATACCGTCGTGCCGACGGCCCCGAGGACCGCGGATGCGAGCGTACGTCCCGCTTCGTCGACGCCCGCAAGTGCGACCAGCCCCGTCACGCCTTGTCCGATCAGCGCCGGCGTGTTCGGCATGGCGCGCACGACGCGCGTATAGCCGCCGAGCCAGCGCGAGAGATCGGCGCCGCGAATGCCCGCTGCGATGCTGACGACGAGCTGCGTCGACAGATGCGGCGCGAGCGAAGCGCAGACGGCTTTGAGCACTTGCGGCTTCACCGCCAGCACGACGGCATCGTAGCCACGCAACGTTTCATCGGCTTGCGCGCCGGTCGCGACGCCGAACTGCGCGTGAGTGCGTGCCCGGGCGTCTTCGTTGACGTCGATGGCGTAGAGGCCGGCGGGCGCGACGCCGCGCTTGATCAAGCCGCCGATCAATGCCGCGGCCATGTTGCCGCCGCCGATAAATGCGATCTTCATGATGATGTCGAGCAGGAGGAAGGGGTAGGCGTAGCGGGCGATTATAGACCGCCGTCGGTTGGCGTTCCGTCGGGTGCAACCCGGAGCAGGTGCAACCGTGAGCGTGGAGTATCCGGTGCGAGGAGGCCGGGGACGCCGTCGAAGCGTCGTTCAGTGAGCGTAGTCGCGTTTGCCGAAGATGGCCGTGCCGATGCGGACCATCGTCGCGCCTTCGAGCACGGCCGCCTCGAGATCGCCCGACATGCCCATCGATAGGGTATCGAGTGCAACGCCTTGCGCGCGCAACGTTTCATACAGTTCGCGTAGGGTGCGATGTGGCTCGCGCTGCGCTGCCGAATCGGCGGCGGGCTCGGGTATCGACATCAGGCCACGCAGACGAAGCTTGGGCAGACCCGCGATTTCGCGTGCGAGGGCCGGGGCGTCTTCAGGCGCGACACCGCTTTTCGATGCCTCGCCGCTGACGTTCACTTGCAGGCATACGTTCAAAGGGGGCAGCGTATCGGGGCGTTGCTCGGACAAACGTTGAGCGATCTTGAGGCGATCGATCGAATGGACCCAATCGAAATGCTCGGCCACGGGCCGCGTTTTGTTCGATTGCAGCGGGCCGATGAAATGCCACTCGATTTCGGAGCGCAGATCGGCAAGCGCTTCGATTTTGGCGACGGCTTCTTGCACGTAGTTTTCGCCGAAGGCACGCTGTCCCGCGGCGAAAGCGGTGCGGATATCGTCGGCCGGGAACGTCTTCGAGACGGCTAGCAGGCGAACGGCGTCCGTCGACCGCTGGGCGGCCTTAGCCGCGCGTTCGATGCGGGCGTGCACTTCCTGAAGATTCTCGGCGATATGGGACATGGACGGTACGGGAGCGAAGGCTCGAAGTCAGTTGCGGATTATACGGCGCACAGGTGGGCGGGGCGTTGCGTCGCGCGGCCGAGCAGAAGACGGTGCGTTTCGTGCGCACGGGCTTGCGTGACGAGTTGTCCCTCCGGCCGCGCATTTCGTCACCGCTCACCCATAAATCAAATGCTCGACAAGCTCGACCCAATGCGCGACGGGCATCGACGTCCCGCTTTGCAGATGGGCGATACAGCCCACGTTAGCCGACACGATCATCTGCGGTTCGAGCGCCTCGAGGTTCCGCACCTTCCGATCGCGCAACGTGTAAGACAAGGCCGGCTGCGTGACCGAATAGGTCCCGGCCGAGCCGCAACAAAGATGGCTGTCCACCGGCAACCGCGTCTCCACCCCGAGCGTCGCCAATAAGTGCTCGACGGTCCCGCGAATCTGTTGCCCATGCTGCAGCGTACACGGCGGATGAAACGCGATCGTATGCACGCCGCGCCGACGCGCAAGCCCCGCGAGTTCCGCTTCGTAACCGCCGAGCACCTCGGCGATGTCGCGCGACAACTCGGTGATCCGCTGCGCCTTCTCCGCATAATCGGGATCGTTGCGCAGCAAATGGCCGTACTCCTTCACCGTCGCGCCGCAACCGGACGCGTTGATGACGATCGCGTCGATCCCCGCCTCGACATGCGGCCACCAGGCGTCGATGTTGCGCCTCACGTCGTCGAGCGCTTCGTCGCGGTACCCTAGATGCAGGCGAATCGCCCCGCAGCACCCGGCCTCGGGCTCTATGACGGCCTCGATGCCCAACGCATGAAGCACGCGTGCCGTCGCAATATTGATGTTCGGCAGCATGGCCGGCTGCACGCAACCCGCGAGCAACAACATGCGGCGCGTGGTGGCGGGCGCATCCGCGATGGCGCTACTCTTGGCGGTGAGCGGCGCTCCGTTGGCCGGCCATTCGAGCAGACGCTGGCGCGGTGGAATCTTGTCGCGCAGCCGCCGCGGCAAGAACGGACGCACGAGTTGCCCCAGACGCAGCGCCGGTGCAAACACGGCGCTGTTCGGCAGCACGCTCGCCAGTAGTCGCCGCAATAGTTGTTGACGCAACGGCCGTTGCACCGTCGCTTCCACGTGCTGCCGCCCGATCTCGACGAGCCGCCCATACTGCACGCCCGAAGGGCACGTCGTTTCGCAACTGCGGCAAGTCAGGCAGCGATCGAGATGAAGTTGCGTGCTGCGTGTGACCGGCGCGCCTTCCACCATCTGCTTGATCAAATAAATGCGCCCGCGCGGGCCGTCGAGTTCGTCGCCGAGCAATTGATAAGTGGGGCAGGTGGCCGTGCAAAAACCGCAGTGGACACACTTGCGCAGAATCGCTTCGGCCTCTTCGCCGTCGGCGGTGTTGCGGATGAAGTCTGCGAGTTGGGTCTGCATCGCTGCGCTCTTATCCCTTGCTCGGTCGCATGGTTCGTGAAGGCTCGGCGCGCCCTCGGGACGAAAAGGCCCGCGGCATCAGAAGTCGGGATACATGCGCGCGCGATTGAACACGCGCGCCGGGTCGAAAGCCGCCTTCAACCCTCGATGGATCTTCATGATCGGCGCGGGCAGCGGCGTGAAGACGCCAACGCTGCGGTCGAACGCGCGACCGGCGCGGAAGATCGTCGCGTGTCCGCCCGCTTGTTTCGCGCTGATACGCACCGTCTGCGCGTCGGTATCCGTCACCCACCAGCGCTGCGCGCCACCCCATTCCATCAACTGAGCACCGGGCAACTGCAGCGGCTCGGTGATCGATGGCAGCGCGAGGCGCCACAGCGCCGCGTTCGGGGGAATCGAGGCGAAGAACGGGTCCGTTTGTTCCCGCAATCCTTCCCAAAAGCGCTCGGCCTCGACGGCGTCGACAACTTCTCCCCCAATCGCACTGCGCGCCGCTTTAACGCCGCTTTCGGCGCCCGACAACCGTACGGCGAGCGTGCCGTTGCGCCATGCGCTAGCCGTGATGGGCAATGGCCGGCCACCCCATTCGTTCAGCTTGCGCACGGCGTCGGTGCCGTTCATGTCGAACTTGAGCGTCGCTTCCACCGCCGGGCGCGGCATCACCTTGATCGATAGATCGAGCATCAACCCCAGCGTGCCTAGCGAGCCGGCCATGAGCCGTGAAACGTCGTAGCCTGCGACGTTCTTCACGACCTGGCCGCCGAAGCGCAGGACTTCGCCGGCCCCGTTCATCATCGTGACGCCCAATAGGAAATCGCGCGCCGCGCCGGCCTGCGCTCGGCGCGGCCCGGCAATGCCGGCGGCGATGCAACCGCCGAGCGTCGCCGCACGGCCGAAGTACGGAGGCTCGAACGCCAGCATTTGATCATGCTCGGCGAGCGCCGCTTCGACTTCGGCGAGCGGCGTGCCGCAGCGCGCCGTCATGACGAGTTCGGCCGGGTCGTACGCAATGATGCCCCGATAGGCACGCGTATCGAGTATTTCGCCCTGCAATTGCTGACCGTACCAGTCCTTCGTGCCAGCGCCGCGTACGCGCAACGGACGCGCCTCTGCCGTGGCCGTCCGAATCCGTTCGGACCAGTAGGCCACGATCTCTTCGTCTTGCATGCCTTCCCGCTTCGTCGTGTCGTTCATCCGGTTGTGCCGGCTTTTTGCAAGTCATGCCGTCGTTCACTTCGTTCCAGATTGTACCGACCGAGCGCCCCGAGACAAGCCGCTAGGCGCTTGCCTAGGGGTAACTACGCGTATGAGCCGATGCCGCCGGCTATTGCGGTGGCAGCCGGCAGCGACGAACCGCGCGCCGAACGAACGGGTGGTTGCGGCGACCCGGCCCTAGAATCGAGGCAACTCCGGGTGCGGCAACAAGCCGCCGCTCACGCGCATCTTCCCGTATTCGGCGCAGCGTGCGCGCGTCGGAATGCCTTTGGTGGGGTTGAGCAATTCGGCTGGATCGAATGCGCGCTTGACGGCGAAAAATGCATCGCGTTCGGCCTGCGAAAACTGCACGCACATCGAGTTGATTTTCTCGATGCCGACGCCGTGCTCGCCCGTGATCGTGCCGCCGAATTCGACGCACGTTTCGAGGATCTCGGCGCCGAATTCCTCGGCCCGTCGAAGCTCGTCCGGGTCGTTGCCGTTAAATAGGATGAGGGGGTGCATGTTGCCGTCGCCGGCATGGAACACATTGATGCAACGCAGGCCGTACTTGCCTTCCAGCGTTTCGATGCGGGCGAGCAAGGGGCCGATGCTGCGGCGTGGGACCGTCCCGTCCATGCAGTAGTAATCGGGCGAGATGCGGCCAGCGGCGGGGAATGCATTCTTGCGGCCGGACCAAAAGCGCAGGCGTTCCGCTTCGCTGCGCGATATCTGCAGGCGCGTCGCGCCATGCTCGCGCAGCACCGCCGTCATGCGCACGATCTCGTCGGCCACTTCTTCGGGCGTGCCGTCCGACTCGCACAGCAAGATGGCGGCGGCATCGAGGTCGTAGCCCGCGCCGACGAACGCTTCCACGGCCTGCGTGGCGGGCTTGTCCATCATCTCGAGGCCGGCCGGGATGATGCCGGCGGCAATAATGCCCGCCACGGCTTGCCCGCCTTTGACGACATCGTCGAAGCTCGCCATTACGACCTGCGCGGTTTGCGGCTTGGGGATCAGCTTGACCGTCACTTCGGTCACGACCGCGAACATGCCTTCGCTGCCGATCATGACGGCGAGCAAATCGAGCCCCGGCGAATCCGGCGCGAGCGAGCCGAATTCGACGATGTCGCCATCCATGGTGACGGCGCGCACACGCATGACGTTGTGAACCGTCAAGCCGTATTTCAGACAGTGCACTCCGCCCGAGTTCTCCGCGACGTTGCCACCGATCGTGCAGGCGATTTGCGACGAAGGATCGGGTGCATAGTAGAGCCCATACGGCGCTGCGGCTTCGGATACGGCCAGGTTGCGAACGCCTGGCTGGACCGTGGCCGTGCGCGCATAGGAATCGACTTCGACGATTTTCGTGAAGCGCGAGAGCGAAAGCACGACACCATGCGCGATCGGCGTGGCGCCTCCCGAGAGGCCCGTGCCTGCGCCACGTGGCACCACGGGCACGCCCAGCCGCTTGCAGATTTGCACGACGCGCTGCACTTGCGCTTCGGTTTCGGGCAGCGCGACGGCGAGCGGCAACTGACGATAGACGCTCATGCCGTCGCACTCGTACGGCGCGGTATCTTCATCGCGGTAAAGCAGGCAGTGCGCGGGCAGCGTGGCCATCAACGCTTGCACGACTTCTCGCTGGCGCTCGGCGCGGATGGCGGCGGCCGGCAAGGCAACGGCTTCCATAGGTTCCCCCGTCGGTTGGATTAGGCCGTGTACGAAAAAATCTTGCCCGGATTCATCAAATTGCGCGGATCGAACGCATGCTTGATGGCGCGCATCGCGTCCACGGCTGCGAGGCCGTGCTCTTCGAGCAGGAAATCCATCTTGTGCAAGCCTATGCCGTGCTCTCCCGTGCATGTGCCGCCCATCGACAGCGCCCGCTCCACCACGCGCCGGTTCAGCCGCTCGGCTTCGGCCAGCTCTTCAGGCTTGGCCGGATCGATCAGCATGGCGACATGGAAGTTGCCGTCGCCGACGTGGCCGACGATCGGGCAGGGCAGCGGCGAGCCGATCAGGTCCTCTTCGGTTTGAACGACGCAATCGGCGAGCCGTGAAATCGGGACGCAAACGTCGGTGGTAACGGCGCGGCACCCCGGCTTCAATTGCAGCATCGCGAAGAACGCCGTATGGCGCGCGTTCCACAGGCGGCTGCGCTCTTCGGGGCGCGTCGCCCAGGCAAAACCGCTGCCGCCGTGCTCGGCGGCCAGGGCCTCCACACGTTCGGCCTGCTCCGTGACGCTCGCCTCGGTACCGTGAAATTCGAAGAACAGCGTGGGCGATTCGGTCAGCGTGAGGTTCGAGTGCCGATTGATCGCGCGAATGGCCAGCGCGTCGACGAATTCGACCCGCGCGATCGGCACCCCAAGTTGAATGGTTTCGATGACGGTGCGCACGGCCTCGCCCATCGACGGGAAGGCGCAGACGGCTGCCGATACCGCTTCGGGCTGCGGGTAGAGCCGCACGGTGACTTCGGTGATGACGCCTAGCGTGCCTTCCGAGCCGACGAATAGGCGTGTGAGATCGTAGCCGGCCGACGACTTGCGGGCTCGCGTGCCGGTTTTGACGATCCGGCCATCGGCGAGCACGACGGTGAGCCCAAGGACGTTTTCACGCATCGTGCCGTAGCGCACGGCGTTGGTGCCCGAAGCGCGCGTGGCCGCCATGCCGCCGAGACTGGCGTCGGCGCCCGGATCGATCGGAAAGAACAGGCCCGTGTCGCGCAGCGCTTCGTTCAATGTCTTGCGTGACACCCCCGCTTGGACGGTGGCTGTCATGTCCTCGGCCGCGACCGAAACGATGCGGTTCATGCCCGATACGTCGATCGTGACGCCGCCTTCGACGGCAAGCAGTTGCCCCTCGAGCGAGGAGCCGTTGCCGTAAGCGATGATCGGCACATCGTAGCGCGCGCATAGTTCGACGGCGGTTTTCACGTCTTCGGTGCTTTGAGCGAAGACGACGGCGTCGGGCAACTGCGGGTCGAACGGCGACTCGTCGCGCCCGTGATGCGCACGCACCGCTTCCGAAACCGACACGCGCTCGCCGAACGCGGCTTGGAGCGCCGTGAGCAAGGCGGGCGGAAACGGCCGGCGAGCGGCCACGGCGGCGGGGGGCGCGGGATGGTTCACGAAGGTGTCTCCTGACGCGCGCATACCGAAACGGCTCGCGCGTCGATGTCATGCAGCTAGTGAGGCCAATCAAGCTACGAAGCGGCGCGTGCCGCGATCGCACATGGCGCGTGCACTCAGTTCAAAGGTCGGTTCATTCTACGCCCATCGCCGGCGCACCAGAATTGGCCGAACGGCCGATCCCGAGCCGGGCAAAAGGGCATCGCGGCGCGCCTATAATGATCCGCTTTCAGCTGTCGCGGCCCGCTCGCCCGTCTTCGCGGGCGCCGAGCGCCGAAGCGAATCGACCGCTGATGCCCCGGCAACGGCAAGTCAACGGCAACAAAGTCAACGGCAACAAAAAAGGGAGCAACGATATGGGCCACCGCTTGAGCAAAATCGCCACGCGCACGGGCGACGACGGCACGACCGGCCTTGGCGATGGCAGCCGCGTGCGCAAGGACGACGCACGCATCGTCGCCATGGGCGACGTCGACGAACTGAACTCGAACATAGGCGTGCTCTTGACCGAGCCGCTGCCGGAGGATGTGCGCGACGCGCTTACTGCCATCCAGCACGATCTGTTCGATCTAGGCGGTGAAATCTGCATCCCGGGCCACGTCGTGATCGGCGATGCCCATCTCGCCCGCATCGACGGTTGGCTCGCGCACTACAACGCGAGCTTGCCGCCCCTCAAAGAGTTCATCCTGCCCGGCGGCTCGCGCGCCGCCTCGCTCGCGCACGTCTGCCGCACCGTTTGCCGCCGGGCCGAGAGAGCAATCGTCACGCTCGGCCTTACTCAATCGCTCGCCGATGCCCCGCGTCGCTACGTGAACCGCTTGTCCGACCTGCTGTTCGTGCTCGCCCGCGTGCTCAATCGGGCGGATGGCGGCGCCGATGTCCTGTGGCAGCCCGAACGCCGCGTTCAATAGCGCAGCCGCAGCAGAGCGAATGGATCGATTCTGAGCAAACGACGAGCGGTTGCCGCCTGCGCGGCATGCTGCCCTGCGACAAAGTGTCGTATGGAGGCGGCGGTCTATTAAAATGTATTCTTGATACATCTTAACGACGAGCGCGAATCGATGACCTCCGCCCTTACGCCCGACCAAATTTCTCGCGTCAAAGCGACCGCCCCGGTGTTCGCCCAACATGGCGCCACGATCACCAAGCATTTCTACCGCCGCATGTTCGCGAATCGTCCCGAGTTGAGGAACTTGTTCAACCAGACGCACCAGACGAGCGGCAGTCAAGCGGACGTGCTCGCCCACGCCGTGTACGCCTATGCCGCGAACATCGACAACCTCGGCGCGCTCGGCGCCGCGGTGGGCCGCATTTCGCACAAGCATGCGAGCCTGAACATTCGTCCCGAGCACTACCCGATCGTCGGTGAGAACCTGCTTGCGTCGGTGGTCGAGGTGCTGGGCGATGCCGTGGACGAAGCGACGCTCGAAGCTTGGCGTGCCGCATATGCGCAGCTAGCCCAGATCATGATCGGGGCCGAGGCGAAGCTCTATGAGGGCGCGGCATGGAGCGGCTATCGCCCGTTCGTCGTCTCGCGCAAAGTCGTGGAAAGCGACGAGATCACTTCGTTCTATCTGACGCCCACGGACGGCGCCCCGGCAGCGAGCTTCCAGCCGGGCCAATTCGTGTCGGTGAAGCGCTACGTGGGCGAGCTCGGCGTGGATCAGCCCCGCCAATACAGCTTGTCCGACGCGCCCCACGGCAAGTGGCTGCGCATTTCGGTGAAGCGGGAAGGCGGTAACGAGGCGGTGCCCGCTGGCCGTTTGTCCACGCTGTTGCACGACGGAGTGGAAGAGGGCGCGATCGTCGAAGTGACGGCGCCGATGGGCGATTTCCGCCTCGATCGGTCGAAGTCGACCCCGGTTGTGCTCGTTTCCGGTGGCGTGGGCATCACGCCGATGGTATCGATGCTCTCGACGCTCGTCGCCGGCGGTAGCGAGCGCCGCGTCGCGTTCGTGCATGCGTGCCGCTCGGGCAATGTCCACGCGTTCAAAACGTGGCTAGCCGAAGTCGTGGCGACGCGCCCGAACGTGTCGCGCGCGGTGTTCTACGAAGAAGTGGGCGTGGCCGACCGGCCAGGCGTCGACTACGACTTCGAAGGCCGCATCGACTTCGCGAAGATCGCCGAGCAAGCCGTCGTGCCCGACGCCGATTACTACCTCTGCGGCCCGATGGGTTTCATGGAGGCGCAGCGCGACGCGCTCGTGGCCCGCGGCATCGATCCCGCGCGCATCCACAGCGAGGTGTTCGGCACGGGCGCACTCGCCTAAAGCGCGATCAGCGATCAAGGTCGCGCTACAAGCGACCGCTCGCGATGCGACGGGCCGCCAGCCTTAGGGGAAACGAACAACCCCAAGGCTGGCGGCCCGTTCGTCATGGCGGGCTCGCCTCGATACGAGTCAGTCGCGAGTCAGTTGCCGCTGCCGCGTGCGATGCGCCGTTGCTTCACGCTTTGCGCCAACCCTTCGAGCACGGCGACGCTCTCGTCCCAGCCGATGCATGCGTCGGTGATGCTTTGGCCGTATGTGAGCGGGCAGTTCGGCTGCAGGTCCTGGCGTCCGGCCACGAGATGCGACTCGACCATCACGCCCACGATGCGCTCATCGCCCGCTGCAACTTGCCGGCCGATATCGGCGCAAACCGGAATCTGGTTTTCGTGTTTCTTCGAGCTATTGGCGTGGCTCGCATCGATCATCAAGCGCGCCGCGAGGCCGGCGCGGCCGATATCGGCGCAGGCCGCATCGACGCTCGCCGCATCGTAGTTCGGCGTCTTGCCGCCGCGCAGGATCACGTGACAATCCTCGTTGCCCGCGGTGGAGACGATGGCCGAGTGGCCGCCCTTGGTCACCGACAGGAAGTGGTGCGGCTGTGAAGCCGCCTTGATCGCATCGACGGCGATCTTGACGTTGCCGTCGGTGCCGTTCTTGAAGCCGACCGGGCAGGAGAGGCCCGATGCCAGCTCGCGGTGCACTTGCGATTCGGTCGTGCGCGCGCCGATCGCGCCCCAGGACACCAAGTCCGCAATGTACTGAGGGCTGATCATGTCGAGGTACTCGGTGCCGGCGGGCAGCCCGATCTCGTTGATGCCGACGAGCAGTTCGCGTGCGGCGCGCAGCCCATCGTTGATCTTGAAGCTGTTGTCGAGATACGGATCGTTGATGAGCCCTTTCCAGCCGACCGTCGTCCGCGGCTTTTCGAAGTACACGCGCATGACGATTTCAAGCTCGCCGGCAAAGCGCTTGCGTTCGCCCACGAGCCGGCTCGCGTACTCGAGCGCGGCCTTCGGGTCGTGAATCGAGCACGGGCCGATGATGACGATGAGCCGATCGTCCATGCCGTGCAGGATGCGATGCATCGCGCGCCGCGCGCTGTAGATCAGATCGGAGACGCCCTCGCTGCACGGAAACTCGCGGATCAAATGCGCGGGCGGCGTGAGTTCTTTGAGTTCTCGAATACGGACGTCGTCGGTATTGTGCGGGGGCATGCTGCGGTTCTCCTCATCGGTTCGGTACGGTTTCGCCGGCGATCGACTGAGCCAAGGCGAAAAAAAACCGCCAGGTTCGCTGGCGGTTTTTCGGGAATTCGGGTTTGCGTTGAGCGCTAACACCCCTCTCGATCCGCCAGCGGACTGAGATGCCAAAAGAAGTAAAAATAAAACTTCGTGGACATAGCGGGGGTAAGGCTCGTCATCAAAAGGTGTGTCCCACTTTATACGCCGGTTGAGCGCGGTCTGCAACCGCCAGGCCCGAAAAATGCGGGCACCTTGCACAAAATGCCGCAGCCGCGCAAAAAAACCGCATGGGTGCCGCGACGGCCAATCGATAGGTCAGGCCGTTCCGCCCACGGTCAGGTTATCGATGCGCAAGGTCGGTTGGCCCACGCCCACGGGCACGCTTTGGCCTTCCTTGCCGCAGACGCCCACACCCGTATCGAGCGCCATGTCGTTGCCGATCATGCTCACGTACTTGAGCGACTCCGGGCCGCTGCCGATCAAGGTTGCGCCCTTGACGGGGTAGGTGACCTTGCCGTTCTCGATCATGTAGGCCTCGGACGCCGAAAACACGAACTTGCCGTTGGTGATGTCGACCTGGCCGCCGCCGAAGTTGACTGCGTAGATGCCGTGTTTGACCGATTCGATGATTTCCTGCGGCGCCTTGTCGCCGGCCAGCATGTACGTGTTCGTCATGCGCGGCATCGGCAGGGCCGCATACGATTCGCGCCGCGCGTTGCCGGTGACGGGCATCTTCATGAGCCGCGCGTTGAGGGTGTCTTGGATGTAGCCTTTGAGCACGCCGTCTTCGATCAGCGTCGTGCATTGCGTCGGGTTGCCTTCGTCGTCGATATTCAGCGAGCCGCGGCGGTTCGGCAGCGTCCCGTCATCGACCACCGTCACGCCCTTGGCCGCGACGCGCTCGCCGATGCGCCCGGCGAATGCGGACGACCCCTTGCGGTTGAAGTCGCCTTCGAGCCCGTGGCCGATCGCTTCGTGCAGCAAGACGCCGGGCCAACCCGGCCCGAGCACGACCGTCATTGCTCCGGCCGGGGCCGGGCGCGCTTCCAAATTGACGAGCGCGGCCTTGACGGCATCGTCGACGTAGCGGGCCAGGATGTCGTCGGTGAAGTATGCGTAATCGAAGCGGCCGCCGCCGCCGCCGCTGCCGATCTCGCGCCGGCCGTTCTGTTCGGCGATGACCGTCACCGACACGCGCACGAGTGGGCGGATGTCGGCCGCGAGCGCGCCGTCGCTGCGCGCGACGAGCACGACGTCGTATTCGCCGGCCAGCCCCGCCATCACCTGGGTGATGCGCGTATCGCGGCTGCGGGCCATCTGTTCGATCCGCTCGAGCAGCTTGACCTTCTCGGTCGCATCGAGCGAGGCGAGCGGATCGGCCGCCAAGTAAAGGTCACGGCCCGTCACGCCCTTGAGCGAAGTAGCCACTTGGATCTTGCGCTTGCCGCCGCCCATTTTGGCGATCGAGCGCGTGGCATGCGCGGCCTGCGCCAGGGCTTCGGGCGAAAGGTCGTCCGAGTACGCGAATGCCGTGCGGTCGCCCGCCACGGCGCGCACGCCGACGCCTTTGTCGATGCTGAAGCTGCCCGACTTCACGATCCCTTCCTCTAGGCTCCATGCCTCGCTGCGCGTCGCTTGGAAGTACAGGTCGGCATAGTCGACACGATGCGTGAAGATCTCGGCGAGCGTGCGCGTGAGCCGCGCTTCGTCGAGGCCATAAGGGGTGAGCAGGACGTCTTTCGCGGTCGCGAGATTGCGGATGCCGGGTTCGATGAGATTCATGCGGTCGTTCGATGCCAAGAAGGTTAAGCAAGCGCGCTTTAAGCCAGCACGCGGTGGCGCCACGCAGGCAGGCTGCGTCTCACCTCGTCGATGCGTGCGCGGTCGATGTCGCCCGCTACCACGCCGGGGCCTTCGTCGAGGACAGCCATGATCTCGCCCCAAGGGTCGATCAGCATGCTGTGGCCCCACGTGCGCCGCCCATTTTCGTGCGAACCGCCTTGGGCCGCGGCGAGCACGTAGCACTGATTCTCGACGGCCCGCGCGCGCAGCAACATCTCCCAATGCGCGCGGCCCGTCGTATAGGTGAAGGCCGAAGGCACGACGATCAGCGCGACATCGCCCATGCGCCGATAAAGCTCCGGGAAGCGCAAATCGTAGCAGACCGACAGCCCCACGCGTCCGAACGGTGCGTCGAAGGCGCGAACCTCGCCGCCGGGGCGGATCGTGCGGGCTTCGTCGAACGACTCCGCGCCTTTTTCGAAATTGAACAGGTGGATCTTGTCGTAGCGTGCTTTTTCCGTGCCGCTCGGATCGAATACGAGCGTCGTATTGAGCACGCGCGAGGCGTCGGGCGCCGGCTCGGTGACGGCAAGCGGCAGCGTGCCGCCTATGATCCATACGCCGTGACGGCGCGCGCTGTCGGCGAGGAAGCGTTGAACCGGGCCGTCGCCGTAAGTCTCGCGCACGGCCAGCTTGTCCGCATCCTTATGGCCCATGAAACAGAAGTACTCGGGCAGCAGCACGAGTTGGGCGCCTTCGGCCGCGGCCTGCGCGATGAGCCGTTCGGCGTCGGCGAGATTGCGCTCGCGCTCCGGCGTGCTCACCATCTGCAGCGCGGCGACGCGAAAGGGTGTCGTAGGGGCAGGTCGATCGCTCATCGATTCGATATCGGATGCTGCCGGGCAACCCGAGCGCGTGGCCCCGCGGGGAGGTCAGTGGCCCGTCGCCTCGGCCGGAGCAGCCATCTTACCCCGATCGGCCGTGAGCCGCTCGACGAGCGGATGCGACCACGACCCCGTTACCGAATAATCGTGCGCGAATGCGCGCGCGATCGACTGCGAAAGCGCGACATTGGCGACGAGTGCGCCCAAGCCGAGCAGTGGATTGACGACCGTCGCTGCGATGACGGCCGAGCCCGCGTTCAGCGTGGGCGTCAGAACCACGTGCAAATGCTGCGTCTCCTGAGCGAGATCGACGGAGCCCGACAGATCGGCGCGCATCGGTGCCGTCACGACCCGGAAGTCGTCGGTGCTGGCGATGCCGTTCGCAATCAGCGCCTTGCCCGTCACGCTCTGGAACGGAAGCCCCTCGCCGATGACGTCGCGGAAGTTCAAGGTGAGCACGCGCGTCAGGCTCTGCAGGCTCAGCACGCCGAGCAGCTTGGCGACGGCCGGATCCACCTTGAGGATTTGACCGTGATGCAGATCCATCGTGAAACGGCCGTTCAGCGTCGGGTAGTCGATCGCGGTGGGGCCGCCGCGCCAGACGACCTTGCCCGCGAGGGTGCCCGCTCCGGCCTTCACCGTTCGCGGCAGACCGAAGCGGTCGAGCAGCGCGCCCGCATCCTCGACGTCGAGCTTGAAGTCGACGATCGTGCGGCGCGGCGTGTCGGCGTCGACCTCGCTGCCGAGCCGGCGCGAAGTGCGCCAGTTCGCCGTGGCGAGCAGGTGGGCGGCCGGGTTCGAGACCTCTAGTTTGTCGACTTGCCAAACGGGCACGCCGTCCTCGTCGAAGTTGCGCGCATTCAAGGCCAGACGGCCGATGTCGTGCTGACGCACCTGCAGAGCGTCGATGACGAGATCGATCGCCGGCATGTGCTCGTTCGCGCCCGGCGTGAGCTGCCCGAGCAGTTCGTGCCCCACGGCAACCGGGATGGTGGCCTTCTGCAGTCGCGCGCGCAGCAGGCCGCCGGGGGAATCGGCGTCTCCAGGCTGCCACGATAGGTTGCCCGCGAGTTCGCCGGAAGCGACATCGGCTTGCCAGCGCTCGTCCGCGTGAGTCGCATCGATCGAGACGTTCGACCATTGGCGGTTCATGAGCTTGAGGGTTCTGAAGCGCGCGGCGATGCGGCTTGGCAGGAACGGCGATTGAACCGCCCCTGCATTCTCCCTCTTCTCTTTTCCGCGGGGCGGCCCGGCTGGCGCTTGCGCCATGACGGCTGAATTCCCCGCGGCCTGCGCGCTCTGCAGGCGGCTGGCGCGTAGCTCGTTGACCAGTGCGCGCCAGGCGTCGGCGTCGAGCGAGTCGGCGGTCAGCGCCGCCGTGACGCCGTGCGGCGGTAGTTCGGCCGGTTCGCCGAGCCCCACCGCGCCTTGCAAGACGGTCAGCGGCGAGGCGCCCTTGCCGTTTGCCGCTGCGCGCTCGACGACATAGGCTGCTTGCAACGGGCCGAGGCGCAGATCGGCGCGCGCCCGGCCGCCGTCGCTCAGCGAAGAGGCCTCGCCGTTCGCGGCGCCGAGCGGTTCGACGTCGAACGAAAACGGCATCGGGGCGCCGCGCGGCTTGCCGAGCGGCGCCGGCAGATCGAGCGCGAGACCCGACAGATCGGAATGGGCGGACACGGTCGGCAGCGACCCGCGTGCACCGCGCACGTCGATCGCGTAGGGCGCGTCGCCCGAGAGATGGCCGAGCAGCTTTGCGGCGGGGCCTTCCAGGTCCAATTGCCGAGTGCTGTCGGCGGCGATGCGGCCGGCGATGTCGAACGCATAGGTACCGTTCTCGCGCAGCGCGCCGTTCGCGCGTATGTCGCCGCCGAGCCAGCGGCCCGCGACGCGTTCGAGTGCGAGCGTCTGCTTCGTGAAATGCACGCGGCCCTTCAGCGCTTCGAGCGGCGGAAGCTGCGGCGTCGACAGCGTATTGCCTTCGAGTCCCACCGTGCCCGTGACGCCCACATGCGGCTCGTGCGTGCGCGGCACGGTCAGCGTGAGCGCCAGCGTGGCAGGCCCGCTTGCGCTCACTTTCTCGCCGATATGGCCGGACATGCCGGCGAGGGCGCTGCGGTTGACATAGTCGAGCATGTCGGCGAGGGGGCCACGGGCGTCCCCGTCGATGACGAGATCGGATCCGTGGTTGCCGAGATCGTCGATGCGGCCCGCAACGCGCGTGATCGCGACGCGTTGATAGCGCGCGCGCGTGATGTCGAAGCGCAGCAAGTTTTCCTTCAACGTGAAGACGCCGTCGATGCCGTCGAGTGCCGGCCAAACGTCCGGTGTGCCGTTCTTGAGCGTTTTCAACGGGTAGGGGGAGGGGTCGAATTTGCCTCCGGAGAACGGCGCGACGATGCGGAAAACGCCTGCCTGCGGCTCGCGCGAGTAAGGAAATTTGTCGAGGCCGCCATGGACTTCGATCGTCGCGTTGCGCGCAACGCCGTCTTGCAGCCCGTGGCTCAAATAGTGACGCAAGTGCTCGCCGATGCTCGTCGGCAAGTAGCGAGGAATCATCGGCGCTTTGGCGCGCGCGATCGTCGCCTTCAGATCGAGCGCACCGCGACCGTGGCCCGGATTGGTGTAGGTGGCCGCCAGCGTGCCCGCCGTATCGGCGTTCTCGAGGCTCAGTTCGGGCACCGTCACCGAAAACGCCTTGTGCGCCTCGCCCGGCGCACGCGCGGGGCCGACCGTCCAATTTCCGCGTGCTCGCAGCCGATCGAAGGTGAGCCTGGGATCGTCGAATTGCCCGGGAATCGTGACGGCGGCATTGACGGTGTCGATCGTCAGTTCGCCGTGCCGCTCGTCGGCATCGATACTGCCCCAAAGGTTTTCGAAGCCCGGCAGGCCCGCGCGAGGATGGCCCGCGGGCGAAAGACCGGGCGGCGGCTCCTGCGCGGCGAGGCTGATGCCCTGAAGGTCTCCCTTGAAGCGGTAGCGCACGACCGGCGCTTGCCCTGCGACGCGCTCCTCGCTTGCGGCGAGCGCACTCTCGGGGCGGGCACGTTCGACCGCGATCGTGTAATTGGCGACCATGCCGCGCGGATCGAAGCGGACGAGCTCGTCGAGGAAACGGCGCGGCACGGGCAATGCACGGCTGAACTCCGCGAGAATGCCGAGATCGACGCGATCCCCGGTCACGCTCATCAGTTGGCCGTGCTCGGTCGTCGGCACCCGGTATTCGCCCGTCAGCGTAGCGAACGTGAGCGTGCGCGAAACGGGCGTGCCGTCGGCGAGGGGCGGCTGGCCGAGCTCGGCGTGCAAGTCCGTGAGCCGCAGCTTGTAGTCGCGCTGCGCTTGGATCTGCAGCGCCCAGCCGAAACGGGCGACAGGCAAGTCGAGCTTGGGCTGCGTCGGCCGAACGCGCAATGCGATGTCCGAACCTTGAAGCGCGCCGTGCGCCGAGAGGATGTGTCCATTGCCGAATCGCGCCCAGATCGCATTGTCGACCCGGCCCGCGTAAGTCTTCACGGGCAACTTCACATAGGCGGCGAGCATCGGCAATTCGACCGGGCCCGTGGAGAGATACGCCTGGCCCGTCCAATTTTGCGGCTTGCCGACGGCCATCAACGGCGTATGGCGAAAGCGCGCGCGAAAATCGACCGGGCCTTTGAGCAAGGCGCCTTCGCCCGGGGCCTGCAGGGCGACCCGGTGCGTGAAGCCGTCGTTGAGCATGGCGATGCGCACGTCGTGCAGCGCGAGCTCGGGTGCGCCGCGCTGCGCATCGCGCCAGCGCAGCGTACCGCCGCGCAAGACGATCGCTCGTTGCGAGAGCAGCCAGCTCGAGAACGTGTCGTTGCCGTTGTGCGTGGTCGGCACGCCCACGCCGCCCACCCATAGCGAGCCGTCGCTCTCGCGCGCCGCCAATACGTCGGGCCGCTCGATCACGAGGCTCGCGAGCGCCGGCTCGAGCCGCAGCGAGGAGGCCCATGACAGGTTGGCGGTCGCATGCGGCACGGACAACGCGAGGTTGCCATTTCTATCGCGGATGGTCAGGCCGGAGACGTCGATTCCGGGCTCGAGCCCCGACCAGAACGGCGCGAGCTTGTCGATTCGCACCTGGGCGTGGAGCCGCTGCGAAACGATCGCCTCGATGCGCGGGCGGAAATCGTCGATGCGCGGCAGTACGACGTAGCGTAGGCCGATGAATAGGGCCGCGACGACGAAGTAGACGATGCACGCGATGACCAGCGCGAGATGCAGGACCCGGCGCAGCCGCCGATGTTCGTGACGCGCGTGTCCGGCAACGGCGGCTTCGGCGGATTCCTTGCTGTCGGACATACTGCGGCGAATCGGGATATGAATATGGTAGTTTGGCGTCTAGGACGACGAAATGTATCACAGCGGCCGGTCGAATCCGAGCGGGCCTCGCCCGCCGGGCGGGTGCGGCGGGCTACTCGCCGCGGCTCGCGGCAAGCGGGCACGCAGCGATCGTGCCCGCTTGCCCGGAGCCGGCGCTCGGCCTCGCGCCGATAGCCGCTGCAACACGCGACCCACACCTTCTCATGACTGCTGCCGATCTGCTGAGTTCCGCCTATTCCTCCTATGTCGCGCGCGCCATCGCCGCGCGCCCAGAGCTTGCCGAGCGCATCGCCGCATGGGCCGAAGCGCCCGTCACGCGCGAGCGCATCGACGCCCGGCTGCGCGAGCTGAGCGATGAGCATGGCGACGCGCGCGGAGAGGAGCCGTTGCGCTGCGTCTTGCGCCGCCTGCGCACAGAGGTGTTTTGCGCGGTGATGGAGCGCGATTTGGGCGGCCGGGCCGATATCGCCGAAGTGACGGGCGCGATGACCGACTTGGCCGAAGCGGCGATTCAGCATGCGCTCGCGGTGCTGTCCGCCGAACTGGAGGGGCTCTACGGGGCGCCGCGCTCGGCCGGGGGCGAGCGGCTCACGCTCGGCGTCGTCGGCATGGGCAAGCTTGGCGGCCGTGAGCTGAACGTGTCCTCCGACATCGACCTCATCTTCGTCTATGAAGACGACGGCGAGACGGCGGGCGGCAGTCGCGCCGCCATTTCGACGCAGGAGTTCTTCACCCGCCTCGGACGGCGCCTGATCGGTGCGTTGGCCGAGCCGACGGCCGACGGCTATGTGTTTCGCGTGGATATGCGCCTGCGTCCGAATGGCGACTCGGGTCCGCTCGTCTGCAGCCTGGGGATGCTCGAGGAATACTTCTACGTCCAAGGGCGCGAATGGGAGCGCTACGCGTGGATCAAGGGGCGACTCGTCTCGGAGCCGCACAGCGACGCGGCCCGGCGGCTGGCGGCCCAGCTCGAGGCGCTCGTCAAGCCGTTCGTCTATCGGCGTTATCTGGATTTCGGCGTCATCGGCGCGATTCGCGCGCTGCATGCGCAGATTCGAGAGGAGGCCCAGCGTCGCGCCACCATGCGGCCCGACAAAGCCGACGACATCAAGCTGGGGCGAGGCGGCATCCGCGAGATCGAGTTCAGCGCACAGGTGTTTCAGTTGATACGCGGCGGCCAGGACGCGGGCTTTCGTATCCGTCCCACGCTGGCCGTGCTGCGCCATGCTGCGGCGCGGGGCCTGATTGCGCCTTCCGTTTGCGCCGATCTGTCCAACGCCTATCGTTTCTTGCGCGAACTGGAGCATCGCCTTCAATACCGCAACGATGCGCAGACGCACGCGCTGCCCGTCGATGTCGATGAACGCGCGCGCCTGGCTGCCTCGCTGGGTTTTGCGGACCACGCTGCGCTGCGTGGTGTGCTGGACGGCCACCGAGAGCGAGTCGAAGCGCAATTCGATCAGATTTTTGCCGACAAGGCGCGTGCGAACGGGCTAGCGGCCGGTGCCGGCGGCCCGGACGCTCGTGCGGGCGAACTGTGGAACGGCGCGCTCGAGGACGACACGCAGGACGAGACGGCGGTCGCGCGCTTGAGCGCGGCTGGCTTCGGCGATGCAAACGAGGTGTTTGCGCGCTTGAGCGCAGTGCGCCGCTCGTCGCGCTACCAGCGGTTGCCCGAGCGCAATCGCGAACGCTTCGACAAAATCGCAGCCCGCGCGCTCGACGCCTCGGCTGCGATGGAGCCGCCCGACAAGCGCGGTCCCACGCTCGCGCGCATGCTCGATTTGCTCGAAGCGGTGAGCCGCCGCGGTGCGTACCTCGCGCTGCTCAACGAATACCCGGCGGCGCTCGATCGCGTCCTGGCCGTGCTCTCGGGCTCGCGCTGGGCGGCCGGCTATTTGATCCGGCACCCGCAACTGCTCGATGAATTGCTCGACGACGAAGCGATCGGCAGCCCGTTCGATTGGCCCGAGTTCAAAACCTCGCTGCGCGCGCGCTTGGCCGCCGCCGACGGCGTCGAGCAGCAGATGGACTTGCTGCGCCATGCGCATCAAGCCGAGGTCTTTCGCATCTTGCTGATCGATTTGGCCGGACGGCTGACGGTGGAGCAAGTCAGCGATCGCCTCTCGGACCTGGCCGATTCCGTGCTGGACGTGGCGATCGATACGGTCTGGCAGCAGTTGCCCAAACGCCATCGAGAGGCGCCGCGCTTTGCCGTCATCGCCTACGGCAAGCTAGGCGGGAAAGAGCTCGGCTATGCCTCCGATCTCGACCTCATCTTTCTTTACGACGACCCTGACGACGCGGCGGCGGATATCTATTCGACCTTTACGCGCCGGCTCATTACGTGGCTGACGACGGCGACGGGCGCGGGCACGCTGTTCGACGTCGATCTGCGGTTGCGGCCAAACGGCGAATCGGGCTTGCTGATCACCGATCTCGACGCGTTCCGGCGCTATCAATTGCGCGAGGGCGACGCGGCCAACACCGCGTGGGTGTGGGAGCATCAGGCGCTGACGCGGGCGCGCTTTTGCGCGGGCGAGCCGGAGATCGGCCGCGAATTCGAGCGAATCCGCGAACGCGTCTTGACGATGCCGCGCGAGGCCGCGCCGCTTGCGGCCGAAATCGTCGCGATGCGCGAGCGCGTGGCGGCGGGCCATCCCAACCGGAGCGAGCTGTTCGACGTCAAGCACGACCGCGGCGGCATGGTCGATATCGAATTCATCGTCCAGTACTGGGTGTTGCTGCACGCGGCGCAGGACCGCGAACTGGTGCGCAATACCGGCAACATCGCGCTGTTGCGGGAAGTCGCTCGCTTCGGGCTCATGAGTGCCGAGGAGGCCGATACGGTCGGCGCCGCCTATCGGACCTACCGCAAGCTGCAGCACCAATTGCGGCTCGACGGGATGGAGACGGCGCGCGTGCCGCATGCGCTCATCGAGCGTGAGCGCGACGCCGTGCTCAAACTATGGCAGCGCGCGTTTGCGGGAAGCGGGGCGGGCGGCGACGTTGCTTGATTCGCTCAGCAACGCAAGGCAACGCAGCGCAACGGCGGCAACGCAGCGTCGCGACGGCAACGCGGCGCCGTCGCCCATGTAGCAAACGATCAAGCCGCGAGCATTTCCTTGGCGTGCCGGCGCGTCGTGGCGGTGATCTCCAATCCGCCGAGCATACGGGCGACCTCTTCGATGCGGCTCGGGTGGTCGAGCGCGATCACGGTCGATAACGTTGCGCCTCCATTGGCAGCCGCTTTGACGACTTGGAAGTGATGATCGCCGCGCGCCGCGACTTGCGGCAGATGGGTCACGCAGAGCACTTGCCTATCGCGTCCCAATTGATGCAACAGGCGTCCGACGACTTCCGCCACGCCGCCGCCGATGCCGGTATCGACCTCGTCGAAGATCAACGTGGGGGTGGGGCTGGCGGCGCTGGCAATGACCGCCAGCGCGAGGCTGATGCGGGCCAGTTCGCCGCCCGAAGCAACCTTGGCGAGCGGCCGCAACGGAACGCCGGCATGGCCGGCGACGCGAAACTCGATCTGTTCCAGCCCGTGCACGCTGCCTTCGGCGAGCGGCACGAGCGCGACCTCGAAGCTGCCCCCCGCCATCGATAATTCCTGCATCCCGGTTGTGACCGCGGCTCCGAGCGCCTTGGCAGCCTTCGCCCGCGCCTTCGACAACTGCTTGGCCTCGGCCATATACGCTTGGCGCGCTTTGTCGACGGCGGCAGTGAGCGCATCGAGATCGGCTGCGGCATCGAGCGCCGCCAGTTGTGCGCGGCGCGCCTCGTGTTCTTGCGGCAGCGTCTCCGGTTGCAGGCGGAACTTGCGGGCAAGGGAATGCAGCGCGTCGAGACGTTGCTCGACTTGAGCGAGACGGTCCGGATCCAGGTCCAGGCGCTGTGCGTAGTGCGTGAGCGAATAGACGCCTTCGCGCAGTTGGATTTCGGCCGGCTCGAGCGCGGCTAGGGCATCGCCGAGCGCCGGATCGATCTCGGCCAGATCGCGCAACTTCGAAATGAGCGAGCCGAGCTGGCCCACCATGGCGCCGTCGGCCTCGGACAGTGTGTCGAGCGCGCCGCGCACGCCTTCGATCAAACTGGCCGAATGGGCGAGCCGCCGGTGTTCGGCGCCGATCTCCTCCCACTCTCCGGGTTGCGGCGCGAGCTTATCGAGCTCGGCGAGCTGCCAGGCCAGGCGCTCGCGCTCGAGTTGCAGTTCGCGGTCGCGCGTGGAGGCGAGTTCGAGCGCCTGCACCGCATCGCGCCACGCGCGGTGAGCTCGCGCGACGCCTGCGGCGGTCGCGGTCAAGCCCGCATGCGTGTCGAACAGCGTGCGCTGTGCGTCGGGCCGCATCAGCAGTTGGTGCGCATGCTGGCCGTGGATGTCCACCAGCATCTCGCCAACCTCGCGCAGTTGCGCAAGTGTCGCCGGGGTGCCGTTGATGAAAGCGCGCGAGCGCCCGTTGGCGTCGACGACGCGGCGCAGCAGCACGCGGCCCTCGTCGTCAGCGCCGGCCGGCTCGCCACCGAGCGCATGATCGTGCAGCCAGCACGCGAGCTCCGGGCCGGTTTCGAACTCGGCCGTCAGATCGGCGCGGGCGGCGCCCGTGCGAATGACGTCGGCGTCCGCGCGCGCGCCGAGCGTGAGTGCGAGCGCATCGATGAGAATCGATTTGCCTGCGCCGGTTTCGCCGGAAAACACGGTGAAGCCGCGGTCGAACTCGAGATCGAGCGCGGCGACGATCACGAAGTCGCGTATCGAGAGGTGGCGGAGCATGGGAATCGGGTTAACGGCTTTTTTCAGAGAGCGCCGGGCAGCGTCGAGGTGCCGCGGCTACACGGTGTTTGCATCGTTGCCTTCCTCGTCGGACGGGTGCTCGTTCCAGTGGAGCTTTTGCCGCAGCGTTGCGTAGTAGCTGTAGCCGACGGGGTGAAGGAACGGCACGGTATGCCGCGAGCGGCGCACTTCGATCGTGTCGTTGAGCTTGAGGGCGGTGAACGACTGCATATCGAAATTCACGTTCACATCGCGCCCGCCGATGATCTGAATGCCGACGTTGCAGTCGTCGGGCAGCACGATCGGACGATTCGACAGCGCGTGCGGCGCGATGGGCACCAGCACGAGCCCTTGCAACTGCGGATGCAGAATCGGCCCTTGCGACGATAGAGCGTAGGCGGTCGAGCCTGTCGGCGTGGCGACGATGAGCCCGTCCGAGCGTTGGATGTACATGAAACGACCGTCGACCGACACGCGCAATTCGGCCATACCGGAGAAGCCGCTGCGATTGACGACGACGTCGTTGAACGCAAGCGCGTGATAAATCGGCTCGCCCTCGCGCACGATGCGCGCCTCGAGCAGCGTGCGTTCCTCGCGCTCGAAGCTGCCGGTCAGCATTTGCGGCACGCGCTGGCTCATTTCGGCCACCGGGATATCGGTGATGAAGCCCAAACGCCCCAGGTTCACGCCGATGAGCGGCGTGCGATACGGGGCGAGCTGGCGGCCGATGCCGAGCATCGTGCCGTCGCCGCCGAGCACGACGGCGACGTCGGCGCGGGCGCCGATCTCGGCGGCCGTGAGCGCGACGTAATCCGTCACCCCGAGATCTTTCGCCGTATCGGCCTCGAATACGACTTCGAAGCCGCGCCTGGCGATGCAGGCGGCGAGCGCCGTCAGCGGCTCGCCGATGCCTGGGGTGTTGCTGCGCCCGACGAGCGCGACGGTCTTGAATTGGCTGCCAATTTCCATGCCGGCATTACACCATAGCTGGGAGTCGAAAAGAACCTTCGTCATCGAGGGGTGTGGGCCGGCACAACGGGGCGCTCGTCCCGCGCCGGCGATTTGTCGCTAGAATGGCGTTGTCCCGAAAGACGCCGGCGGCCTGGCGCGCCCGTCGCCGGTGCGGCGTTGCACGCGTCCGGCTCATTGATCGAGCGCGGTGCGCGGGCGAACGTTCGAGCGTCGCCATACGCTCGCGGGGGGCACGCCGTTTGGCTAAAATTTTGCGTCATGCTAGAACCCCGCGCACAAACTCTCCTCAAAACGCTGATCGAGCGCTATATTGCCGAAGGTCAGCCGGTCGGCTCGCGCACATTGTCCCGGTACTCGGGGCTCGAACTGAGCCCGGCCACGATTCGCAACGTGATGTCGGATCTCGAGGAGCTCGGGCTCGTCGCGAGTCCGCATACGTCGGCCGGGCGCATCCCGACGCCGCGCGGTTATCGGCTGTTCGTCGATACCATGTTGACTGTCGAGCCCGTCGCAGACGAACAGGCGGTCGAACGCGTGGTGCGCAAGACACTCAAGCCGGGCGAGCCGCAAAAAGTGGTCGCGGCCGCCGCGAGCGTCTTGTCGAACCTCTCGCAGTTCGCCGGCGTGATCATGACGCCGCGCCGCAGCCACGTGTTCAAGCAGGTCGAATTCATGCGCCTGTCGGACAAGCGCATTTTGCTCATCATCGTGACCCCCGAAGGGGACGTGCAAAACCGCATGATGGCGACCCAGCGCGACTATTCGCCTTCGCAGCTCATCGAAGCCTCCAATTACATCAACGCGCATTTCGGCGGCCTCTCGTTCGACGAAGTGCGTCGGCGCTTGCGCGAGGAAATCGACCAGCTGCGCGGCGATATGACGGCGCTCATGCATGCGGCCGTCACCGCCAGCACGGAGGAAAGCGACGATAGCGAGACCGTGCTGATTTCGGGCGAGCGCAATCTGCTCGAAGTGGCGGATCTGTCCTCCGATATGGCGCGCCTGCGCAAGTTGTTCGACGTATTCGACCAAAAAACCAGCCTCCTTCAATTGCTCGACGTATCGAGCCACGCACAAGGCGTGCAGATTTTTATCGGCGGCGAATCGACGCTCGTGCCGATCGAGCAAATGAGCGTCGTGACGGCGCCGTACGAGGTGAACGGCAAGATCGTCGGTACGCTGGGCGTGATCGGGCCCACCCGCATGGCCTACAACCGCGTGATCCCGATCGTCGACATCACGGCGCGTCTGCTTTCCACCGCGCTCAGCCAACAATAAGCCGCCGCTGGGCGGCCGCGGGTCGCCGGCTCGATCGGCCACGCTGCGCTGGCACCGGCGCCGGTTCGATCTTTGCGTATGGTGCCCTCGTTCGAGCGCGCCGGCCATCGTCCGAACGGACGAAGGGGCCGCGCTCGGGGCCGCCGCTATAATGGCCTTCACGTTCACTTCACCCAAGCCGGGCGGCTTCGTTGCCGCGCGTCGCTTTGCCCTCGGGCGCCTTATATCGCACATGCGTTTCGATCTCGAGTTGCCGTCGCAGCCTGCTACTTCGCATCGCGTCGCGGTGCTATTGATCAACTTGGGCACGCCGGACGCGCCCACCCCACGCGCCGTGCGGCGCTATCTCGCCCAGTTCTTGTCCGACCCGCGCGTCGTCGAAATTCCCGCGCTGGTTTGGCAACCGCTGTTGCGTGGGTTGATCTTGCCGCTGCGGGGCCGTTCGTCGGCGAAAAAGTACGCCTCCGTCTGGATGCAGGAGGGTTCGCCATTGCGCGTGTACACCGAGAAGCAGGTCGAGGCGTTGCGCCAATTGCTTCATGTCAACGGCTATCCGGTGATCGTCGATTACGCCATGCGCTACGGCACGCCCAGCATCGGCGCGATGCTGGGGCAGCTCAAATTGGCCGGCGCCGAACGGGTGTTGTTGATGCCGATGTATCCGCAATACTCGTCCTCGACCACGGCGACGGCTTTCGACGCCGCGTTCGCCGCCCTGGGGCGCATGCGCAATCAACTGGAAGTGCGCACGGTGCGTCACTACGCCGATCATCCGGCTTATGTCGCCGCGTTGGCCGAGCAGGTCCGGCGCTACTGGGCCGCGCACGGCCAGCCGGATTTCGCAGCCGGCGACAAACTCGTGTTGAGTTTTCACGGCGTGCCCAAACGTACGCTCGACTTGGGCGATCCGTATCACGATCAGTGCCGCACCACCGCGGCGTTGTTGATGGCGGCGCTCGGCCTCACGCCTACGGAGTGCCGCGTGACCTTCCAGTCGCGTTTTGGCCGCGCCGAATGGCTGCAACCGTACACGGCGCCCACCTTGCGCGAATTGGGCGCGGCGGGCGTGCGCCGCGCCGACGTGTTTTGCCCCGGCTTCACGGCCGATTGCCTCGAGACGATCGAGGAAATCGGCCTGGAAGTGCGCGATGAATTCTTGCACGCGGGCGGGAAGGAATTTCACCGTATCGCGTGCCTGAATGCCTCGCCGGCGTGGATCGCCGCGTTGGGGGAAATCGTCCTCCAGCAACTGCAGGGCTGGCCGGTGCAGGCGAGCGTTCCGGTCGGGGCGCCGGCATGATCGGCGGCACGACACCTGGCGCAAGACGGCGGCAGGCGCAATCGGCGGCGGCCGCTCGTGCTCTTGCTTGCGCTCGCGCTTCCACAAAATGGGGCTGCAGCGCTGGCCGCCATAGGCGCTGGGCGGGCAAGCTCATTGCGGGCCCTCGCGCGTGTTCGGGCGGTTTCCTTTTCGTCTCTGCACTGTCATGAATCACAAGATTTCGACCGAACCCGACGCCCGCATGCGCATAGACAAGTGGCTGTGGGCAGCGCGCTTCTTCAAGACGCGCTCGCTGGCGGCCGATGCTGTCGAAAAAGGGCGTGTGCGCGTTGCAGGCGCCACGGTCAAGCCGGCAAAGGACGTGCGGCTGGGCGATCTCGTTCAGGTCGAGATCGAGCGAATCGTGTGGGAGGTGCGGGTGCTGGGAACGTGCGAAGTGCGCGGCCCCGCGAGCGTCGCGCAAACGCTTTACGCGGAAACGCCCGAGAGTAAGACCAAACGAGCCGCGGAGGCCGAACGCCGCCGGACCTACCGCGAGCCCGCGGCGGCGTTGCAAGGGCGGCCGACCAAGCGCGACCGGCGCATCATCGACAAGCTTTCGGGTGGGGATTGAACAGCGTATCGATGGTTGCGTGGGCGCCGCCGTATTCCGTCATACAGTCGGTCAGTGCGCCGGACAAGCAGATGGTCGTGGTTCCCGCAACGAGCACCAATGCGACCACCGCGACGGCAAAGGTCAGTTTCACGGTACTCCCCTTCGCAGGAAGGCGACACGGACACGAACGTTTCGGGTGGGTGGGGCTGGCGCATTTCGCCGCCGGGCCGCCGGCACGCGAAACGCTTGAACCCAGTTTAGGGCAAACCACGATGGTGCTCAACGCACATTTAGGGCTGACGCGGTAACCGGTGTTACCGTTCGTTTCGGCCATGCTCAAATGGTGCAAAAAACGGGCGCCGGGGCTTGAAAAGACCCGTGGGCGTCCCCAATTGCCCACGCGACGCGCGGTAGCGCGGTCGTTCTCGGTTGTATGTCGGCAACGGTCGTCGGGCATTTCGGCTGCGGCGGCTCGCTCGGCCCGAACCGCGAATCGACCGGGTTACCGCTTCGATTTCACTTTTTGGACGATTTCAGCGACATGGAACCTACGCAAGACAATCCGGCCAGCTATCCGCAGCAAGCTCCCGAAGGAGCGATGCAACAACCGGCGGCCGAGAACGTCGCAGCGCAAACTGCCGCTGCGCAAGGCGAGCCGCTCGACGCTGCCGGCACTGCCGATGCCGCGCTGGCCGATGCCCAAGCGAAGCTCGCGGCGCTCAACGAGGACTTTCTGCGGGCGAAGGCCGAGACCGAGAACGTGCGCCGCCGCGCCGCGGAAGACGTGACCAAAGCACGCAAATTCGCGATCGAAAGCTTCGCGGAACACCTTCTGCCGGTGCTCGATAGCCTCGAAGCCGCGCTGGCGGATACGTCCGGCGATGCGGCCAAACTGCGCGAAGGCGTCGAATTGACGCTACGCCAGCTGTCGAGCGCGATGGAAAAAGGGCGCGTCGTTGCCGTCAATCCCCTCGGCGAGAAATTCGATCCGCATCGCCACCAGGCCATCTCGATGGTGCCTGCCGAACAGGAGCCGAACACGGTCGTTTCGGTGCTGCAAAAGGGTTATGTGATCGCCGATCGCGTGCTTCGTCCCGCGCTCGTCACGGTAGCGCAGCCGAAGTAGGCGCGCGGCGCCGCCCCGAAGGACCCATGATGAGCGCGCACGAGATCGACGCCACCGCATTCTCGGTATTCGACATGCGGGAAGTCACGGCGGAGACGATCGAAGAGGCGCTCGCCTCGAGCGGCGATGCGTTGGCCGTGGTCTTCTTCTGGGGCGTGGATTGCTTCAATTGCGAGATCGCGAAAAAGGCGATGCTGGCGCAGCCGGAGGCAATCCGCGCGCTGGGCCTCACGTGGTTTCACGCCAACGTCTACGAGCATCCCGAACTGGGGCGCCGGTTCGTGCTGCATGGCGTGCCGACTTGGTTCTTCTTTCATCGGGGCGAGCGGCTGGGGCGTGCGACGGGTTGGCACGGGCTGGCGCAATTCGCGGCGGCGGTGGCTGCGGCAAGGGCAAAAATCGAAAAAAACGGATGACCGCATGGGCCTTAGGGGCTTGAAATCGGTGCGGCGGCACTCACCTTGGGTGCAGGTATGAATTGAGGGGCGGCCGCGCGAACGAAGCGCCGTCTCGTCGAAGCGATCGGATATCTAGGAGATTACGAAAAATGGGCAAGATTATCGGTATCGACCTCGGCACCACGAACTCGTGCGTGGCGCTGATGGAAGGCAACCAGGTGAAAGTGATCGAGAACTCGGAGGGTGCACGCACGACCCCGTCGGTCATCGCTTATATGGACGACAACGAAATTCTCGTCGGCGCGCCGGCCAAGCGTCAGTCGGTCACGAACCCGAGGAACACGCTGTTCGCCGTCAAGCGCCTGATCGGCCGTCGCTTCGAAGAAAAAGAAGTGCAGAAAGACATCGGCCTGATGCCGTACAAGATCGTCAAGGCCGAGAACGGCGACGCCTGGGTCGAAGCGCACGGCCAGAAGCTTGCGCCGCCGCAGATTTCCGCGGAAGTGCTGCGCAAGATGAAGAAGACGGCCGAGGACTACCTTGGCGAGCCGGTTACGGAAGCCGTGATCACGGTGCCGGCCTACTTCAACGACAGCCAGCGACAAGCCACGAAGGACGCGGGCCGCATCGCGGGCCTCGAAGTCAAGCGGATCATCAACGAGCCGACGGCGGCCGCGCTCGCGTTCGGTCTGGACAAAGCCGAAAAGGGCGACCGCAAGATCGCGGTGTATGACCTCGGCGGCGGTACGTTCGACATCTCGATCATCGAGATCGCCGACGTTGACGGCGAGATGCAGTTCGAAGTGCTTTCGACGAACGGCGACACGTTCCTCGGCGGCGAGGATTTCGACCAGCGCATCATCGATTACATCATCGGCGAGTTCAAGAAGGAGCAGGGCGTCGATCTGTCCAAGGACGTGCTCGCATTGCAGCGTCTGAAGGAAGCCGCGGAAAAGGCGAAGATCGAGCTGTCGTCGAGCCAGCAGACCGAAATCAATCTGCCGTACATCACGGCCGATGCTTCGGGTCCGAAGCACTTGAACTTGAAGATCACGCGCGCCAAGCTCGAAGCGCTCGTCGAGGATCTGATCGCGCGTACGGTCGAGCCGTGCCGGATCGCGATCAAGGATGCCGGCGTGAAGGTCAGCGATATCGACGACGTGATTCTCGTCGGCGGCATGACGCGTATGCCGAAGGTGCAAGACACCGTCAAGGAGTTCTTCGGCAAAGAGCCGCGCCGCGACGTGAACCCGGACGAAGCCGTGGCTGTCGGCGCCGCGATCCAAGGGCAAGTGCTCTCGGGTGACCGCAAGGACGTGCTGCTGCTCGACGTGACGCCGCTCTCGCTCGGCATCGAAACGCTTGGCGGCGTGATGACGAAGATGATCAACAAGAACACCACGATTCCGACGAAGCACTCGCAGGTGTATTCGACTGCGGACGACAACCAATCGGCCGTGACGATCAAGGTGTTCCAAGGCGAGCGCGAAATGGCCGCGGGCAATAAGCTACTCGGCGAGTTCAACCTCGAAGGCATTCCGCCGGCACCGCGCGGCGTCCCGCAGATCGAAGTGACGTTCGACATCGACGCGAACGGCATCTTGCACGTAGGCGCGAAGGATAAGGCGACGGGCAAGGAAAACAAGATCACGATCAAGGCGAACTCGGGTCTGTCCGAAGCCGAGATCGAAAAGATGGTGAAGGATGCCGAGGCTAACGCCGAGGAAGATCACCGTCTGCGCGAGTTGGCCGATGCCCGGAATCAAGGCGATGCGCTCGTGCACAGCACGAAGAAGGCGCTGACCGAGTACGGCGACAAGATCGAAGCGGGCGAGAAGGAGAAGATCGAGTCGGCGCTCAAAGAACTGGAAGAGTCGCTCAAGAGCAGCTCGGCCGATAAGGCCGCGATCGAAGCGAAAATCGAAGCTGTCGCCACGGCGTCGCAAAAGCTCGGCGAGAAGATGTACGCCGACATGCAAGCGCAGGGCGCCGCGGGTGCGGCGGCCGGCGGGGCATCGGCGGGCGCGGCAGGTGCGGCCGGTGCGAGCGCGGGCCAAGGCTCGAGCAAGCCCGAAGACGACGTGGTCGACGCCGAGTTCAAGGAAGTGAAGAAGGACTGACCGACGGCTGCGGTATCGCGCCGTGAGGCGGCGGGCGCTTCGTTCTCGATCGAGAGGCGAAGCGCCTGCCGAACCAACGCCTGGCGGGCCTTCGGGTTCTCCGGGCACATTTGTTTTATGGAGGGCGGGGCTGTTGGCCGGTGGATGCGGCCGCGTGGCGCCCGCCTAACGAGTCGCAAGACTCCACAGTATGCAAAAGGAGCGGTCGCGCCCCAAAGCGCGAGCCGGCGGTATACCGATGGCGAAACGGGATTACTACGAGGTTCTGGGCGTTGCGAAGAACGCGAGCGACGACGAGATCAAGAAGGCGTATCGCAAGCTCGCGATGAAGTACCACCCCGACCGCAACCCGGACAACAAGAAGTCGGAAGAGCATTTCAAAGAGGCGAAGGAAGCCTACGAAATGCTCTCCGACGCGCAAAAGCGCGCAGCGTACGACCAATACGGCCACGCGGGCGTCGATCCGAACATGGCCGGTGCGGGTGCGCAGGGTTTCGGCGGCTTCGCGGACGCGTTCGGCGACATCTTCGGCGACATCTTCGGCCAGGCGGCCGGTGGCGCGGGGCGAGGCCGCACCGGCCCGCAGGTGTATCGTGGCGCCGATCTGCGCTACAGCATGGAGATTACGCTCGAGCAAGCTGCGCACGGTTGCGAAACGCAGATCCGTGTGCCGAGCTGGGTCTCGTGCGAGATTTGCCACGGCTCCGGCGCCAAGCCGGGCACGAAGCCGGAGACTTGCCCGACCTGTGGCGGCTCCGGCGCGGTGCGAATGTCGCAGGGCTTTTTCAGCATTCAGCAAACTTGCCCGAAGTGCCACGGCAGCGGCATGTACATCCCCGATCCCTGCACGAATTGCCACGGCGCGGGCAAGGTGAAAGAAACGAAGACGCTCGAGGTCAAGATTCCTGCCGGGATCGACGACGGCATGCGCATTCGCTCCTCGGGCAACGGCGAGCCGGGCGTGAACGGCGGGCCGCCGGGCGATCTGTACGTCGAAATTCACATCAAGCAGCATTCGGTGTTCGAGCGCGACGGCGACGATCTGCATTGCCAAATGCCGATTCCGTTTACGACGGCGGCGCTTGGCGGCGAGATCGAAGTGCCGACGCTCGCCGGACGTGCGACTTTCACGGTGCCCGAAGGCACGCAATCGGGAAAGACGTTCCGCTTGCGCGGCAAGGGTATCAAGGGCCTGCGGGCAAGCGTGCCGGGCGATTTGTACGTCCACGTGCAAGTCGAAACACCCGTGAAGCTGACCGACACGCAACGCGACCTGCTCAAGCAGTTCGAGAAGTCACTCGTCGAAGGCGGCCCGCGCCACAGCCCACAGAGCAAGAGCTGGTTCGATCGCGTAAAGAGTTTCTTCGATTGACGGGTTTATCGACCGGGCGAGCCGTTGCATGATGCGCCTTCGCACAGCGCCGATGGAAGGGTAGATGAACGCAGGAACATGCAGCGCGCTTTTCGCGCTGCTCGACGATTGCGACGCGAGCGCTGCGGCCGCCACGAGCCGCCTTTACACGGGGTTCGTCCGCGAGCACGTCTGCACCGACGCAGCGATGCTCGACGCCGTATGCGCGGCGGCCGAATGCGATATGCGCGCGGGCCTGCACGCTGTCGTGCTCGGCGACTACGAGTTCGGGCGCGATCTCGAATTGCGCGGGCGCACCGCCGCGCGTGCGGTCGTCCCCCGGCAGCGGGGCGATGCCTCGCTACGCTTTTTGTTGTTCGAACGGTGCGAAAAGCGCTCGCGCGCACAGGTCGATGCATGGCTGGCCCAACTGGACGCCGAGGCGCACGCCCCCGATGCCAGCCGGTCGGCCCCTAGGGGTGCCGCCATGCCGGCGCCTCACGATACGCCGCTGCCAGCCCCCTCGGTGGCCGGTGCGGCCAATATCGTCGAAAGCGTGACGCCCGAAGCGTTCACCGCCGCGATCGCCGCAGTGCACGATGCGCTGCGTGCCGGCGAGTCCTATCAAATCAATTACACTTACCGCCTGACGTTCGACGCATTTGGATCGCCCATCGCGCTGTATCGGCGGCTGCGTGCGCGGCAGCCCGTGCGCTATGGCGCGCTCATTGCCTTGCCGGGCGACGAGTGGGTGCTCTCTTGTTCGCCCGAGCTGTTCGTGGAGAAAGTAGGTGAGCGCTTGCGCACGCGGCCGATGAAGGGCACCACCGCGCGCGGTACGTCCCCCGGCGACGATGCGCGAGCGAAGGCGTTCCTCGGGGCCGATTCGAAAAATCGCGCCGAAAACCTGATGATCGTCGACCTGCTGCGCAACGACGTTTCGCGCGTCGCCCAGACAGGCTCCGTATGCGTGCC
Source organism: Trinickia sp. Z7 (assembly GCF_056498045.1). Classification (NCBI taxonomy): domain Bacteria; kingdom Pseudomonadati; phylum Pseudomonadota; class Betaproteobacteria; order Burkholderiales; family Burkholderiaceae; genus Trinickia; species Trinickia sp. Z7. Next base: position 246,833 of record NZ_JAUEQW010000004.1, on the reverse strand, counting down.
GGCGTTGTTTTCCATCGAAGCGTATCCGTCGATCTGGGCGATGACATCGACGATCGAGGCAAACGTGCGCGAACGAACCTCGTTCGCAGACATCATGCGGGCGCTGTTCCCCTGCGGATCGATCACAGGCGCGCCTAAGCATCGGACGATGCAACTCATCGACGAAATCGAGACGACGCCGCGCGGACTCTATACCGGGATGATCGGCTGGATCGACGCGCCGGGCGCTGCAACCGCGCAGGCGGAGCCGTGCTGCGGCGATTTCTGCCTATCGGTTGCGATTCGCACGCTCACGCTCGGCGGCGCGCCGCGCAACGATGCCGGTGGGGCGCGGCGCGGGACGATGGGGGTGGGCGGCGGCATCGTGCTCGATAGTGTGGCCGCGGACGAATACGCGGAATGCCGGCTCAAGGCGACATTCCTGACGGGTGCCGACCCGGGCTTCCAGATTTTCGAGACGATGCATGCGACGCGTGAAGCGGGTGTTCGCTATCTGGATCTCCATCTCGCGCGGCTGGGCCGCAGTGCGGCCGAACTCGGCTTTCCCTTCGATGCCGATTCGCTGCGCGCCCGACTAGCCACACACTGCGGAAATTTGCCCGAAGACACCGCTCATCGCGTGCGGCTGGCATTGAGCAAGAGCGGCGCGGTCGAGATTACGGGTGGCCCTCTGGCCGCGGTAATCCGTCTTCCGCAATCGGCGGTAGGGCAATCCGATGAGTCGGCCCCGGTCGGGGTCCTACTCGCGCGCGATCACGGCTTCGCCGCTACGCGTTCCGGCGAGTTTTTGCTGCGGCACAAGACCACCGCGCGGGCCGAATACGATCGGGCGTGGCGGTTAGCGGAAGCGAAGGGCGGCTTCGATATGCTGTTCTTCAACGAACGCGGAGAGTTGACCGAGGGCGCTCGCTCGAATGTTTTCGTCAGGCTCGACGGACATTGGTACACGCCGCCGCTCGTTGCCGGGTTGCTGCCGGGTGTGATGCGGCACGTATTGCTCGAGGACCCGGTCATGCAGGCGCGCGAGCGAACGCTTACGCGCGAGGACCTGCTATGCGCAGAAGCGCTCGTGATCTGCAACGCGCTGCGGGGTGCGTTGCCGGCGCGGCTCATCGCTGACTGCGCAGCATAGCTGGCTGCCGAGCGCCGCTTCAGCGCGCCGCCTGGTGCCGCCTCGTGCGCCTGGTGCGTTGCTGCGATTCGATATGCAACGGCGATCCTACGCGTGCGCTCACCGTCGAACCGGCTTTCAGTGGAAGCCGCTGCGCCACAGCGGCGGCAAGCCCTCGCCCTGTGCCGAAGGCGCATCCGTGCCCCCGCCCGAGCGTCGCAGCAACGAGCGCGAGCGCACGGCGACGCGTAGCGAACAGCCTCAGAAAACGTGCTCGGGCCCGGGGAACGTGCCGTCCTTTACCGCCTTCACGTAGGCCTCGATGGCAGCGCCGATGCTCGGAGCGCCTGCCATGAAATCCTTCACGAACCGAGCCGGCTTGCCGGGAAAGATACCCAGCATGTCGTGCAGCACGAGCACTTGGCCGGAGCAGTCGGCGCCCGCGCCGATGCCGATGGTCGGAATGGCGAGGGCGTCCGTGAGTTTCGCCGCGAGGGCCGGCGGCACGGCTTCGAGCACGAGCAACTGCGCGCCGGCCGCTTGCATCGCCTTGGCATCGGCGAGCAGGCGCTTCGCCCCTTCATCGGTCCTGCCCTGCACTTTGAAGCCGCCGAACGCGTGCACCGATTGCGGCGTGAGGCCTAGATGCGCGCACACGGGCACGGAGCGCTCGACCAGGAAGCGAACGGTTTCGCCGAGCCATTCGCCGCCCTCGAGCTTGACCATATGCGCGCCCGCCCGCATGAGCTCGACCGAGCTGGCGAAGGCGTCCGCCGGCGTACCGTAGGTGCCGAACGGCAAGTCGGCGACGATTAGGCCGCGCGGCTGCGCGCGCGCGACGCAGGCGGTGTGGTAGGCAATATCGGCGAGCGTCACGGGCAGCGTCGTGCTTTGACCTTGCAAGACGTTGCCGAGCGAATCGCCGATCAGCAGAACGTCGACGCCGCAGCGGTCGAGCAGCGCGGCGAAGCTTGCGTCGTAGCAGGTGAGCATCGCGATCTTTTCGCCGGCTTCACGCATTGCTTGCAGTTTCGGCACGGTGATTTTCGGCCGATTGGAGTCCTGCAAATAAGTCATCGGAAGTCTCGTATTCGGGGAAGAGGACATTGGCGCGGGCGCGCCGTCGGGCCGGATATTACTCGGCTTTGACGAAGCTCGTCTTGCGCCCGCGCATCGTCTCGATCTGCTCGAGCAGCAGTGCGAAGTCGGCATCCGATCCGAGCAAGTTCAGATGCTCGGTGTTGATGGTCAACACGGGGCTCTCGTCATAGTGATAGAAGAACTGGTCGTAGGCGTCGCTCAATTGGCGTAGGTACGCTTCCGAAATTCGACCTTCTTCGGCACGGCCGCGCTTTTCCACGCGGGCGTGCAGCGTCGGCGCGCTCGCTTGCAAATGGATCACGAGATCCGGGGCGCCCGCCGCGGTCGTATCGATCGGCGCGGTCACCGCCTGATAGAGCCGCCATTCGTCATCCGAGAGCGTGAGACGCGCGAACACCGCGCTTTTCTGCGGGATGAAATCGGTAATGACGGCAACGCCCTGGGCGAGCAAATCCGCCGTTTGACGGCTTTCTTCAGCGCGTTGCAACGTAAATTGCAGCTCGGTCGCGAGCGCATACCGGGGCATATCGGCGTAAAAGCGCGCTAGGAACGGGTTTGCCTCGGGCCGCTCGAGCAGCGTGCGCATCGGCCAGCGTTCGGCGAGCCGGTGCGCGAGCGACGTCTTGCCGGCGCCGATCGGCCCTTCGATCGCGATGTAGCGGTGCAAGGCGCGCAGATCGGGCGCGGTCACGGTGACAGGCGTTGCGTTCATGGCCCTCCCGTCTTGCCGGCGCCCGTCGCGGCCCCGCTCGCCATCGCGTCGATCTTCGGGCAGCAACAGGTTTTCACTTTCTCGATGCGCTGATGCGCCACCGCCGGCAGTAGGGCATCGGCGCGCCCGTGGCCGGGGATCGAAATGTCCGGATCGATCTCGATCAACGGCACGAGCACGAATGCACGCTCGAACGCGCGCGGATGCGGAACGACGAGATCCGGGAAGTCGATGCACGCATCGCCGTAAAGGACGATATCGAGATCGAGCGTGCGCGGCGCATTGTGGAACGGGCGCTCCCGGCCGAACTGATGTTCGATCCGATGACAGAGCGCGAGCAGCGCTTGCGCGCTGAGCGACGTTTCGAGCTTGACGACTACGTTGTAGTAATCGTCGCCGCCTGCATCGATGGGCGCAGTGCGGTAAAGGCTCGACTTCGCGAGTACGGTGATGGCGTGCTGCTGGGCGAGGCAGACGACCGCGTCCTTCAAGGATTGGCGAGCATCCCCGAGGTTCGCGCCGAGACCGAGATAAGCAACCGTCATGGCATGGCTTCCTACGACTTCATGACTTGGCAATTCTTGGCAATTGCCCGGCGCGCCGCCGCCGGGTCAGTCCTCTTGCTGGCGCGGCGCGTTCTCTGCGCCAGCCGATTCCGCTTCGCCGCCCGTGCGCGCGCGTCCGCCGCGCCGCCGCCGTTTGCGCGGCGCCCGCTCGCGGCCGCCTTGCGATAGCAGTGCTTCGCGTTCGGCAGCAGTGCCTTCGATGAAGGCGCCCCACCACGCGCCGATTGCGGGATCGAGTTCGCCCGATTCGCACCGTAATAGGAGGAAATCATAACCCGCTCTAAATCTTTGGTGTTCGATGAGCTTGAGCGGGCTGCGTCCGGAGCGTTTTTCGAGGCGTGCCTGCAAGCCCCAGATTTCGCGCATGTCGGCCGAGAATCGCTTGTGGATGGCAAGCTTCTCGGTTTGCATCTCGAGCACGTCGTCCATCGCGTGATGAAGCGCGGGCACCGCAAATTCGCCGCCGGCCTCGTATTGCTGCGCGCGCTGCTGGACGTCGTGCCAGAGCAGCGTGGCGAAGAGGAAGCCCGGCGAGATGGGCTTGCCGGCTTTGACGCGCGCGTCGGTGCTGTTCAGCGCGAGCGTAATGAACGATTCGCCATGAGGCTGCTCCAGCACGACATCGAGCAGCGGCAGAAGGCCGTGATGCAGCCCTTCCTTGCGAAGCTGCTGCAGGCACGCCAACGCATGGCCGGAGAGCAGCAGCTTGAGCATTTCGTCGAAGAGGCGAGCCGCCGGCACGTTGTGCACCAGATCGGCGAGCGGTTGGATCGGGGCACGCGTGGCCTCGTCGATTTCGAAGCCGAGCTTGGCCGCGAAACGCACGACGCGCAGCATCCGCACCGGATCCTCGCGGTAGCGCGTGGCCGGATCGCCGATCATGCGCAACACGCGGGCACGGATATCGGCCATGCCGTTGTGATAATCGAGCACCGTTTGCGTTGCCGGATCGTAGTACATGGCGTTGATCGTGAAGTCGCGCCGCGTGGCGTCTTCATGCTGTTCGCCCCAGACGTTGTCGCGTAGCACCCGCCCGCTCGCATCGACGGCGTGGGTGCGGCGATCGAGCTCTTCGCGGCGTAGGCGCTTGGGCGCCGCCGCCGCTTCGCCCTCTTCGGCGGGGGCCTGCTTCGGCGCATCCATCAGCGCGCGGAAGGTCGAGACCTCGATGATCTCTTGCCCGAACTGCACGTGCACGATCTGGAAGCGCCGGCCGATCAACCGCGCGCGGCGGAACAGGCGCTGCACTTGTTCAGGCGTTGCGTCGGTGGCGACGTCGAAATCTTTCGGGGCGATGCCGAGCAGCAGATCGCGCACGGCGCCGCCGACGATGAACGCGCGGTAGCCCGCCTGTTGCAACGTGTCCGTCACGCGTACCGCGTTGCGCGAGAGCAGTGTGGGATCGATGCCGTGGATGTCGGACGACAGGATGACGGGGGCGTCGGGGCCGGGCGCGGCGGCGCGTTTGTCGGCGCGGCCCTTTTTGCGGCGCGGCTGCTCGGGTGCCTGATCGGCGAGCTCGGCGGCGGCATCGGTCCAAACCGCTTCCTCGGCGAGCGAATCGTCTCGGACTGCCGCATCCGTATCTTGGCCGAATAGCTTGCGAATGAGTTTCTTGATCACGACGGTTGGAAAAGATCGAGGATGCGCCAGCCCTTTGCTTGCGCGTGGGCGCGGAGCGTGGCGTCGGGGTTGGTCGCGATCGGATCGGTGACTTTCTCGAGCAACGGAATGTCGTTGTGCGAATCGCTGTAGAAATAGCTGTGCTCGAAGTCGGCCCAGGTCTTGCCCAGCGAGGCCAGCCATGCCTCGACGCGCACGATCTTGCCTTCGCGATAGCTCGGTGTGCCCATGCCGCGCCCTGTGAACGGCGAATGCGGCTGGCCGTCGACGGTTTCGACTTCGCAGGCGATCAGCATGTCCACGCCGAAGGCATCGGCGATCGGGCGCGTCACGAATTCGTTCGTCGCCGTGACGATGCAGCACAGATCGCCCTTGTCTTGGTGTTCGCGCACGAGTTCGAGCGCGACCGGGACGAGGGCGGGCCGGATGACCTCATGCATGAATTGCTCGTGCCAAGCTGCGAGTTCGGCGCGCGAGCGATGCGCGAGGGGCGCGAGAATCGTCTCGAGATACGCGTGGATGTCGAGCTGCCCACGCTTGTAGTCGGCATAGAAGCGATCGATGTCACGCAGATAGCTTTCGGCATCCACGATGCCGAGCTTCACGATGAAGCGGCCCCATTCGTGGTCGCTGTCGGTCGGGATGAGCGTGTGATCGAGGTCGAAGAGTGCAAGGTTCGTCATGGAGCGCATTTTACTTGAAGCGGCTCGGCGGGGCCGGCGAGCCTTCGGGGACGGCGTCGGCGCCCGGCAAAGCGAGCATCGTGCGCAGCAGCGGCAGCGTAATGGCGCGCTTTTGCTCGAGCGAGAACCGGTCGAGCGCATCGAGCAGCGCCATGAGGCTCGGCATGTCGCGCCGGAAGTGGGTGAGCAGGTAGGCCGGGACATCGTCGGCGAGCGCGATGCCGCGCTCCTTGGCCGCGTGCTTGAGCACTGCCGTCTTGCGCTCGTCTGGCAGCGGCGCGAGGTGAAAGACGAGGCCCCAGCCGAGGCGGGTGCGCAGATCTTCGCGCACGGCGAGCCCGATCGGCGCCGCGTTGCCGGTGGCGACGAGGGCGCTCGTCGGATGGGCGCGCACCTCGTTGAACAAATTGAACAGGGCGATCTGCTGCGCGCCCGAGAGTTTGTCGCAATCGTCGACGGCGTAAATGGTCACGCTCGGGTTGAACGCGAACGCCGTCAACGCGCTTTGCGGCCCGAGGAACGAGGCGCGCCCGGGGGCGGCGCTATGCACCAGCGCCGACAGCAAATGGCTGCGGCCGCTGCCTGGCTCGCCCCAGACATAGAAGGTCCGATCGGCGAGCGGGCCCGCCGCGAGCGCGCCGTCGAGCTCGGCGAGCCGCGCCACGAGTTCGGCATTGGCGCCGGCGAAGAAATTGTCGAACGTCGACGGCGGCGGCGTGCCGAGGTCGAGCGTCAATTGGCGATGCACAGTCACGATGTAAAACGCAATCGGTCGGTTTCTTTCGAATCAGTTCTTGTAGAGCGCGCTCGCGAGATAGCCTCGGCGCATCTCGCGCAGCGCGGTGGAAATGATCGCGCTGACGGGCAGAGCGAGCAGCACGCCGAAAAAGCCGAACAGTTGGCCGAACGCGAGCAACGCGAAGATCACGGCGAGCGGATGCAGGCCGATGCGTTCACCCACGAGCCGCGGCGTGAGAAACAGGCTCTCGAGGATCTGTCCGACCCCATAGATGATCGCCACGGCCACGAAGCCGTAGAGACTGCCGAACTGCAACAGCGCCGCGAGCAGCGCGAGCGCGAGCCCGGTCGCGAAGCCGACGTATGGGATGAAGACGGCGAGCCCCGTGAAAATGCCGATCGGCAGGGCGATCTCGAAACCCGCGATCGTCAACGTCAGCGCGTAGAACACGGCCAGGACCGCCATCACCACCAACTGGCCGCGCAAGTACTGCGACAGCGTGCGGTCCATTTCGACAGCAAGCTCCAAGGTCTTGGGCAGCCAGCGCCGCGGGACGACGGCGGCGAGCCGCGCGAGCATCGTGTTCCAGTCGTAAAGCAGGTAGTAGAGCACGAGCGGCACCATGACGACGTCGCCGATCACGGTGATCATGACGTTGCCGCTCGTGCGCAGCGACTTCCACGCCGCGAGCGCGACGGTTTGCGCGCTGCTCTCGAGTTGCGTCGTCAGCATGTCGCGCAGGCTCGAGAAATCGAATACGTCGGCAAACCCGAGCAAGGCGAGCTTGGGCTGGGCCCAGTCGTGCAGATGCGAGATCAGCACGGGGATTTGCGCCTTCAATTGCGGGCCTTCTTTTTGCACGACCGCGAACACGAGCAGCGCGAGCAGGGAGACGAGGATCGCGAACACCAGCATCATCAAGAGCGCGGCGAGGGCGCGCGGGACGCGGTGGCGCACGAGCCAGGCCACGCCCGGCTGCAGGATGTAGGCGAGGATCGCGCCGAGCAAGAACGGCGTGAGCACGGGGCTGAGCAGCCAGAGCAGGATGCCCAGGCCGAGCGCGACGGCGCCCCAAAAGAGGGCTTGGCGCTGATAGGGCGTAAGAAGCGGAGAACTCTGCGACAAGGGGTGCCCCTGGTTTTATCGGATCGACGGAGAGGGAGCCGGCCGCCCGGCTGCCGCGTGTCGAGCGCCGGAAGCGAGCGGCCGCGCGAGCGCCGACTCTGGATCGGCAATCGACATCGGTTAAAATCGCATTTTACCGACCTTCTCGCCCTTCCCCATGAATCAACCGAAATCCGCTCCGGACGCCCAGGCTGGCGCCCAGGGTCTGTCCTACCGTGACGCGGGCGTCGATATCGACGCCGGCGATGCGCTCGTCGACGCCATCAAGCCGTTCGCGAAAAAGACGCTGCGCGAAGGCGTGCTCGGCGGTATCGGCGGTTTCGGCGCGCTGTTCGAAGTGCCGAAGAAGTACCGCGAGCCCGTGCTCGTGTCGGGCACGGACGGCGTCGGCACGAAGCTGAAGCTGGCGTTTCATCTGAATAAACACGATACGGTCGGCCAAGATCTCGTGGCGATGAGCGTGAACGATATCCTCGTTCAAGGCGCCGAGCCGCTGTTTTTCCTAGATTACTTCGCCTGCGGCAAGCTCGATGTCGGCACGGCATCGACCGTGGTCAAAGGCATCGCGCAAGGCTGCGAGCTGGCCGGGTGCGCGCTGATCGGCGGCGAAACGGCCGAAATGCCGGGCATGTACCCCGACGGCGAGTACGACCTCGCCGGCTTTGCGGTGGGCGCGGTGGAGAAGAGCAAGATCATCGACGGCAGCACGATCGGGCCGGGTGACGTCGTGCTCGGGCTCGCATCGAGCGGCATCCATTCGAACGGCTTCTCGCTCGTGCGCAAGATCATCGATCGTGCGAACCCCGACCTGTCGGCCGACTTCCATGGGCGCTCGCTGGCCGACGCGCTGATGGCGCCCACGCGCATCTACGTGAAGCCGTTGCTCGCGTTGATGCAAAAGATCGCCGTCAAAGGGATGGCGCACATCACGGGCGGCGGGCTGGTCGAAAACATTCCGCGCGTGCTGCGCGAGGGCCTGACGGCCGAGCTGCAGCAGTCGGCTTGGCCCATGCCGCCGCTGTTCGCCTGGTTGCAGCAGCACGGCGGCGTTGCCGATGCCGAAATGCATCGCGTCTTCAATTGCGGCATCGGAATGGCCGTCGTCGTGGCGGCAGCGGACGCCGACGACGCGGTGCGCGAGCTGACGGCGGCGGGCGAGCAGGTCTGGAAGATCGGCGTCGTGCGTGCGAGCCGCGAAGGCGAGGCGCAGACCGTCGTGGTGTGAGTGCTACGGCCTCGGAGCTCAGAGCACTGAGCTCCGAGGCGTGACCCTCGTGCGAGGGCGCGCGTCGTCGTTTCGATCCGCACTTTTGTTTTGCATAGCCGTCAAAAAAACCGCTTGGTATCGCGCCAAGCGGTTTTTTGTTGCGCTGCGCACGCCATGCGCATGAAAACGCGTTCGAGTTGGAGGCTATGCCGATGCGCTGCCGGCGTTTTCCCGGGCGATGGCTTCCAACACCCTCACCGCATCGTCGGTCGCGCTCGGCGCGCAGCAGTCGAGCGAAATCCGCTCGGGCATCGAGCGCAGCCACGTCAGTTGCCGCTTGCAGAGCTGACGCGTGGCAAAGATGCCTTTGTCGCGCATCGTCGCGTAATCGATCGAACCGTCCAGATACTCCCATACCTGCCGGTAGCCCACGCAGCGCATCGACGGCAGGCTCGGATTCAAATCGCCGCGCGCGCGCAACCGGCGAACCTCATCGACGAAGCCTGCCGCCAGCATGGCGTCGAACCGCTGGGCGATGCGATCGTGCAGCACGGCGCGATCGCTCGGCTCCAGCGCGATCGGCACGAAGCGGTAGGGGGTCTCGGCGCCGCGTTCGTGCGCAGCCAGCAGGGCCGACATCGGCTGCCCCGTCAACATGAACACTTCGAGCGCACGTTGGATCCGCTGCGCGTCGTTCGGCGCCAAGCGCGCTGCCGTCGCGGGATCGACGCCCGCCAGCCGGGCATGCAGCGACGGCCAACCGTCGCGCGCGGCATCGGCCTCGAGCGTTGCCCGAACCTCCGGGTTGGCGCAGGGCAAGTCGTTCAGCCCTTGCGTCAGCGCCTTGTAGTAGAGCAGGGTCCCGCCGACGAGCAGCGGCACGCGGCCGCGCGCGAGGATGGCCGCGATCGCCTCGAGCGCATCGTCACGAAAGTTGGCCGCACTATACGCTTCGGTCGGATCGCGGATGTCGATGAGGTGATGCGGCACGCGCGCGCGCTCCTCGAGTGTCGGCTTGGCGGTGCCGATGTCCATCTCGCGGTAGACGAGCGCCGAATCGACGCTGACGATCTCCGAAGCATGCTTGGCCGCGAACGCGAGCGCGGCAGCGGTTTTCCCCGATGCCGTCGGGCCCAGCAAACAGGCGACGGCGAGGCGGCGCGACGCATTCACGTGCTTACTGCCCGCGCAGGAAGAGCCGGTCCAGATCGGCCAGCGTCAACTGATACCAGGTGGGCCGCCCGTGATTGCATTGGTCGGCGCGCTCGGTCGCTTCCATTTGGCGCAGCAGTGCGTTCATCTCGTCGAGCGTCAGGCGCCGGTTCGCGCGCACGGCGTGGTGGCAGGCCAGCGTGCCCAGCAATTCGTGCTGGCGCTCGGTCAGCACACGCGAGCCGCCGTAGGCGTGCAAATCGGCCAGCACCGCGCGCGCGAGGACGGGCAGGTCGGCATCTTTGAGCAGCGCCGGCACCGCGCGGATCGCGAGCGTCGTGGGCGAGAGCGGGGCGAGATCGAAGCCGAGCGCTTCGAGCGCCTCGCGTTCTTCCTGAGCGGTGCCGATTTCGACCGAGTCGGCCGTCATGGATACAGGAATCAACAGCGGTTGCACGGCGATCGTGCGTTCGGCGAGCGCCCGCTTGAACTGTTCGTAGAGAATGCGCTCGTGTGCCGCGTGCATGTCGACGATGACGAGGCCGCGCGTGTTCTGGGCGAGCACGTAGACGCCATGAATCTGGCCGATGGCGAAGCCGAGCGGATGATCGAGATCGGCCGGCAGCGCGTGCGGCGATGTCATCCCGTAGGGCGGGGCGGCGCTTTCGCGCGCTTCCAAGTTCGACGCGTTCCCAACCGAGGAGGAATCGCGCGCCGGCGCGCCGCCTGTGTCCGAGGCGCTGCCGTCGGCACGCGCGGCGTCCTTGCGGCCGAACAGGGCATCGTAGAGCGCTAGCGGTTGCGCGACGGGCAGCGTGCCTTGCGTCATGCGCGAGTCGCGCATCCAGGTGGAGCCGCTGCGATTTGCCGCCGAAATCGAGGCATTGCCGTGCGCAGGGATGGTGGCGCCCGCCGCACCGCTTGTGTTCGCCGCGCCGTCGAAGGCGGCGCCCGCCCGCGGTTCGATCTGGGCGGCATGGCCTAGCGCCGTCGTCTCCGGCGACGCGCCTGCGTGGCGGGCGAGCGCGCGCTGCAGCGCGTGGAACACGAACTGATGGACGGCGCGCGAATCGCGAAAGCGCACTTCGATCTTCGACGGATGCACGTTGACGTCCACCGCTTCGGGCGGCAAGTCGAGAAACAACACATACGAGGGATAGCGATCGCCGTGCAGAACGTCTTCATACGCGGCCCGCACGGCATGCGTGAGCAACTTGTCGCGCACGAAGCGGCCGTTGACGAAAAAGTATTGCTGATCGGCGCGGCCGCGGCTTGCGGTCGGCAGGCCGGCGCAGCCGTAAAGGGCGATTTCGCCGGCGTCTTGCTCGAGCGGCAAGTGAGCGCTCGCGAAAGCCTCGCCGAGAATCTTGGCGACACGCACGGTCGGTTCGCTCGCGTTCCAATGCTCGAGCGCGCGGCCGTTGTGCATCACGGAGATGGCGACATCGGGGCGAGCCAGCGCGGCGCGCCGGATCATCTCGACGCAATGGCCGAGTTCCGTTTGTTCGCTTTTGAGGAACTTCCGGCGCGCGGGCGTGTTGAAGTAAAGCTCGCGTATTTCGATCGTCGTGCCCACGCCGCCTGCGGCCGGCGTCAATGCGCCCGTTTGCGCGTCGATGCGGGTGGCATGGGCGGCGTCATGGGTGCGGCTCGTAATGAACGTTTCGGCCACCGAAGCGATCGAAGCGAGCGCTTCGCCGCGAAAGCCGAGTGTGGCGACCGCTTCGAGTTCGGCCAGCGAGCGGATTTTGCTCGTGGCGTGGCGCATCAGCGCCAGCGGCAGTTCGGCGGAGGGAATGCCGCACCCGTCGTCGGCGATCGAAATGCGTTTGACGCCGCCTGCGTCGAGCAGAATGCGTAGCGTTTTGGCGCCCGCATCGAGCGCGTTTTCGAGCAGTTCCTTGACGACCGAGGCTGGGCGCTCGACCACCTCGCCGGCGGCGATCTGGCTGATCAGTTGGTCGGGCAGCGGCGCAATCGCGCGGCGCGCGCTCGCCGTGGCTGGCGTAGCGCGCTCGGCGCCGGCTGGCGATTCGGGGAATTCGGACATGGCGGGATTATAGCGATTCGGCGCGCCCCCAAGACCGTCGGGCGACGCTCGCACCGGGTCGTTTCGAGATCGGCCACGGGGTTTCGCGGGGTTTCGGTATGATGGCGCGATGGCGCCGGGCGGGCAGGCTTGGCTGCGCGCAATCGTGAGACGTTTTGCTCGTTTCTACTTTTTGGAAGGAAAGCCTTTGGACACGCTGCTTCATTTCGTCGCCTTGATTTTGCACATCGACAAGTTTCTCGGCGATTTCGTCCATCAATACGGCGCGTGGGTGTACGCAGTGCTGTTCGCGATCGTGTTTTGCGAGACGGGCCTCGTGATCTTGCCCTTCCTGCCGGGCGATTCGTTGCTCTTCATCGGTGGCGCATTCTGCGCGGCCGGGCAGATGAATCTGCCCTCGCTCATTGCGCTGTTGCTGGTCGCGGCAGTGGGCGGCAACACGGTCAACTACATCGTGGGGCGCGCGATCGGGCCGAAGGTCTTCAATACGCACGTTCCATTCTTAGAGCGCTTCCTCGATCGTGCCGCCTTGCAAAAGACGCACAACTTCTATGAACGGCACGGCGGCAAGACGATCGTCCTCGCCCGCTTCATCCCGGTCGTGCGCACCTTTGCTCCGTTCGTCGCGGGCGTGTCCGAGATGCGCATGGGGCGCTTCCAACTCTTCAACGTGACTGGCGCCGCGCTGTGGGTGCTGCTGCTCGTGCTGGCCGGCTATTTCTTCGGCAATATTCCGTTCATTCGGCAATATCTGAACCTGATCGTGCTGGTCGGAGTGGGCGCGGCGGTCGTGCCCGTTGCGCTCGCCGCGCTGTGGAAGCTCATGCGCAAGAAGTCGGGGGCCGGTGTGGCGCGCAATAGCGGCACGCATTAGCGGGGGCACGTGCGCGCCGCGCATTACTGGCGACACGGGTCGGACGTCGTTGGCCCGCGTGGCGCACCGGTCGTGCGTGGCTGACTAGGGAAAACGAAGAGGGGTTCACCGTGAATGGTTCGACCGCCGATGTTCGCTTGATCTCGGCCAAGCTCGAAGCACTGCGGCCCACCCAGATCACCGTGGGCTATCACGAAGTGCGCGCCAAGCGCGCGCATTGGCAATCGCTCGGCAAGAAGGCGCGCGGCCAGGCCATTGCGACGCATTGGTTCCCGGCCGTGCTGGGGCTGGGCGGGCAGCACTTCGTCGTCGATCACCATCATCTCGGGCTGGCGCTGATCGAGGAAGGCGTGAGCGAGGTTCAGATCATGGTGCTGCGCGACCTGTCGTGGCTCGAGCCCGTCATCTTTTGGCGCATGATGGAGCACTATCAGTGGGTGCATCCGTTCGGCCCCGATGGTACCCGGCACGATTACGCGCGCTTGCCGCAGAAGCTGTCGGAACTCGTCGACGACCCATATCGCAGCCTGGCCGGCGAACTGCGCCGCCTCGGCGGCTACGCGAAGGACATGACGCCCTTCAGCGAGTTTCTCTGGGCCGATTATCTACGCTTGAAGATTCCCGAAAAGCGCGTTCGCAAGGACTTCGACAAGGCGCTGGCGCAAGCGCTCGCCTATTCGCACGATGCCGACGCGCGTTACTTGCCGGGCTGGTCTGGCGCGTTGCCGGCGGGTTGAGCGCGCTCGACGCTATGACGATCGATACCGGACACGCGGCCGCCGCTCACCTGCAAGACCCCGCGCACTACGCCACGCGCCGCGCGCCGAAGCCTCCCGCACTGCGGGCCGCGAGGGACGCGCTCGCCGGCATCTCGATTGCGGGCTTGCTGTTGCCCGAGGCCGTCGCCTATGCGGGCATCGCCAATTTGCCGCCGCAGGCAGGCCTCGTCGCGTTGCTGGCCGGGCTTACCGTCTACGCCATACTCGGCAGCAGCCGCTTTGCCATCGTCTCGGCCACGTCGTCGTCGGCGGCAGTGCTCGCCGCGACCGTCAGCGCGCAGACGGGCGGGGGCGGCGCGCAACTCGCGTACGCGGCGGCGCTTGTCGCGGCGACGGGTATTTTATTCGCGCTGGCGGGCTTTGCCCGTCTCGGTGGAATGTCGGATTTCGTCGCCAAGCCCGTGCTTCGGGGCTTCGCGTTCGGCCTCGCATTGACGATTGCCGTCAAGCAATTGCCGAGCATCCTCGGCGTGACCCCGCACTTCGCCGACGTGCCTCGCGTCGCGTTCGATCTTGCCCGGCAATGGGACCGATGGAACGTGCATAGCGTTGCGCTCGGCGGTCTCGCGCTGATGATCCTGTTCGTGCTCGGCCGTCGCGCGCGTATTCCCGCGACGCTCGTCGTGATCGTGCTCGGCATCGGCGCCGGGTACTTCGTCGATTGGCATCGCTGGTCGATTGCGGTGGTCGGGACGATAGACGTGCGAGACGTGCGCGTCGGGCTGCCCGCGTTGGCGCGCGCGCAATGGCTGCAAACGGCGGAACTCGCTTTCGCGCTCATGCTCATCCTCTATGCCGAGTCTTACGGCTCCATCCGCAGTTTCGCGCTCAAACATGGCGACACCGTATCGGCCAGTCGCGACCTCGTCGCGCTCGGCGGCGCGAATATCGTTTCGGCCTTGCTGCAAGGCATGCCCGTGGGCGCTGGCTACTCGGCGACATCGGCGAATGAAGCGGCAGGCGCGCAAACACGTTGGGCGGGGCTCGTCGCCGCGGCGGTCGTCGCGCTGATCGTTGCCTTCTTGCGTCCGCAACTCGGGCGCATTCCGGAGCCGGTTTTGGCGGCGATCGTCATTTACGCCGTCAGCCATTCGCTGCATCCGGACGTGTTTCGCCCGTACTGGGTGTGGCGACGCGATCGGCTCGTTACCGTCGCATCGCTCGCGGGCGTATTGCTGCTCGGCGTGCTGCATGGGCTGCTCGTCGCGATCGGCGTGAGCCTGCTCGTCACGCTGCGCGATTTTTCCGAGCCGATGGTGAGCGTGCTTGGGCGGCTGCGCGATAGTCACGATTTCGTCGATCTCTCGGCGCATGCCGACGCGCAGCCGATCGAGGGCATCATGATCGTGCGGCCCGAGGCGCCGTTGTTTTTCGCCAACGCCGACCGCGTCCTGGGCGAGGTGCGCAAACTCGCGGCCAGCCAGGCGAACACCCCAGGCACCATCATGCTCAGCTTGGAGGAGACGCCCGATGTCGACGGCACGGCCATCGAGGCGCTACGCGTCTTCGCCGCCGAGCTGCGGGCGCACGATCAGAGGCTCGTGCTGGTGCGCCTGAAGCCGCGCGCGCTCGCGGCGCTCAGACGAGCCGTCGACGAGACGCTGCCGCTCGATGCGCTGCGCGAACTGAGCGTCGACGAATGTGTGCAATCGGTTCTCGCGGGTTCGCAGCATGCGCGATAGTGCGTCGCGGGGACGCTGTCGGCGGTCTAGAAGACCGGAAAACCAGAAGACTAGAAGATGAGCGAATTGCGCGCGGCGTCGTTCGTCGCTATGTTCACGCGTACGACGCGCATCGTTTCGTTCTTCAAACAGGACATCGCCTTCAATGAAAATAACCGAGACCCCGTTCGGCGTGACCGATTGGTCCGACGTCGATCCGCAAGCCCATCCCGGCGAGGCGGGCACGGCTTTCTGGCGCACGCGCCGGTTCGGCGATATCCGCGTTCGCCAGGTCGAATACACCCCCGGCTACCTGGCCGATCATTGGTGCGTGAAAGGGCACATCCTGTATGTGCTCGAGGGCGAGCTGCACACCGAGCTTCAGGATGGTCGCCGCTTTGTGCTCAAGGCGGGCCAGAGCTACCAGGTCGCGGACGATGCCGAACCCCATCGTTCGAGTACGCCGGTCGGGGCGAAGCTGTTCATCGTGGATTGACGGCGATCGCCGGGGCACGGCGAACGCCCAGCTGGGCGACACATAGAGACGAAAGAGGAGACCCGTACACATGAATCATCGGTTCCCCGGCAGATTCGGCGAGGTTCGACTCGCTGCCCGTGAGCGCGCGCACACGCGCTTCGCCTTATCCTCCGCATGGCGCGCTCGAAGGTGGAAGGCCGTTTGCATCGGCGTGTCGGTCTTCGCTGCGCCGGCGCTGCCGACGGCAGCGGCCGAGGCCGGCGCGACGCCAATCGCTGCGCCGAACGGTAGCGCCACGCCCACACTCACCGCCGAGACCCTGGAAGCACGACTCGCTGCATTGCCGGCGGGGCCCGACAAAGATGCCGTCATGCTCGGTTATCACCTGAGCGTCGACACGCCGCACTATGCGCAAGGCCACGTGCCCGGCGCCGCGGTGTCGTGCGCGAGCTGCCACATCGGCGCCGGCACGACGCCGCATGCGTCGCCCTGGTACGGCATGACCGGCGTCACGCCTGCGTACACGGCGCGCAGCGCCATGGTCGAGTCGCTGGCGCAGCGCATCAACAACTGCTTCCGCCGCTCCGAAAACGGCACGCCGCTCGCACTCGATTCGGCGGAAATGAACGGTTTTCTGGCCTATATGACGTTCGTTTCGCAAGGGGTGCCGAGCGGCGCGTTCGGCCCGGGGCGCGGCATGGGAAAAATCGAGAACGTCGCAAAGATGACCCCGGACCCCGTGCACGGCAAGGCGATTTACGGTGAGCGCTGCGCCTCGTGTCACGGCGCCAACGGGCAGGGCGTGCAAAGCGACGGCCGCTATGTCTTCCCGCCGCTGTGGGGCGACGCCTCGTTCAATATCGGTGCGAGCATGGCGCGCATCGGCACGGCTGCGGCGTTCATCAAGCACAACATGCCGCTCGGCAATCCGAACCTTGGCGATCAAGACGCGCTCGACGTGGCGGCTTATGTGACGCATCAGCCGCGCCCCGATTTCGTGGGCAAAGAGAACGATTGGCCCAAGGGCGGCAAGCCCGCGGACGCCAGGTACTGACATCGACATCGAGGCCCGGATCGAGGCGGATCTAGGGCCCGCGTCGTTCGCGGGCCGCGTTTTACGGCAGAGAAATCGTGAGATTGGCCGATTCGGCCTCGGGCTTGACGAGTTGCGAATAAGGCGCGAGCGTGCGCATGGTGGAGTCGCGCAGGTACGTGTTCAGCCCGAGGTACGCCAGTAGCCCGACGAGAGCGAAAACGGCGCCGATCGTCCACAGCGGCAACTCGTGCTTGAGCCGGTGCGCGATTTGATCGGGCAGTGGCCAGTGCGGCGCGAACTGCGCTCGCTTGCCTTTCATTTGCGCGATTTCATCGCCGAGCCGCCCGGTGAGATAAGCGAGCTTTTCCGGTCCCTCGAGCAAGTACTTGCCTTGGAAGCCGAGCAACAGGCACATGTGGAAGACCTCGAGCGACTGCAGTCGCGCGGCGCCTTGCGCACGGCACTCTTCCAATAGCTCGAAAAATTTCTCGCCCGCGAGTTGTTCGCCGAACAGCACGAGTTGCAGCGGGCGGCGCTCCCATTCGGCGCGGATCTTGAACGAAGAAGCGAGCACGGCTTCGTCGATCGCCGCGCAAAACGCGAACTTCGAGGCGTAGACATCGTCGGCGGGCACGTTGAGCTTTTTGGCGCCGCGTTCGAAATCGGCGAGAAACGCTTGCACGCGCGAGACGAATTCGCCGGCGCCCTCGGGCTCCCGGCCCTCTTTGAGCAGGAACAGCATGAAGAAGCCGTCGTAGAGCAGATCGCGCAGCGAACGCGCCTGAAAGCCGCCCTCGGTGGGAGCCGAGGCCGGGGACGGCGCGGAAGGCGCGTTCGCGCCGAACAGCGAAGGCATTTGAGTCATGACGTGACCGCGATGAGTTCGAGTTTGAGATCGTTGATGCCCGACGGCGCGTAGATCATGGCCGACTGCGCTTGCAGCATGCGGTCATACAGGCCGCTGCGCGATTCGAACGCGAAGTAGCATGCGCCGGGGCGCACGGGCACTGCCGGCGGCACTTGCGGCGTATAGACGAGCCGCACGCCGGGCATGGCCGAGAGCACGAGCTTGTCGACATCGTCGGGTGCGCCCACCTTGAAGCGTGCGGGCACGGCTTCGACGAGTTCCACCGCCGGCATGTCGGCCGACACGGCCAAGAAGAACGTGGTTTTCTCGTCGATCTTGCCCGAGTCGAGCCGGCCCGCATAAAACGACGGGCGCACTTCTTCGAGGGCGATCGCGAAGTAGCGCGTCGAGATCACGGTTTCGAGCAAGTCGCGCACGATGGTGTCGAGTTGTGCGAAACCGGGCCCGGGGTCGTCATGGCGGTACGCGGGCAATTCGGCGAGCGCATAGCGCTTGGAGAACGTCATGAGTTGCCCGGCGAGCCGCAGCAGTTCTTGAAAGAGCCGCTCGGGGTGCAGCGTGGGCTGCTGCAGTAAATGGACGAGCGAGGCGACGGCGCCGTTGGCCGTATGCAGCAGCCAGAACGAGGCGATATCGCCGGAGCGGAATTCGATGATGTTCTTCGTCGGTTCGCGATGAAAGCCGTAGAGCGCGCTCACCTTCGCCTGCAGCGCGTCGATCAGTTGCCGCAGCCGCTGATGGAGGACGGGCGATGCTTCGACGGCGAGGCACGGCGGCACGAAGTTTTCGTCGATCTCGAAACCGGAGGTGGCCGTGCGCCGCAACCGCGCGAGCGGCACCGCCAGCAATTGCGCGCGCGGCTCCGTGTGGCTGATCAGCTTCACGCGCGTTTTGAGAAACGTCAGATTGGCGACGGCCGCGTCGGTGAATTGATCGGCGACGTTTTGCTGCTTGGGCGCGTAACGCGAGACGAAGGCGTCGGCCGATTCGTTCGCGTAGTTGCCGCCCGTTTCGCGCAGCGGATGCAGCGCGAGATAGAAGGTGAATTCGCCCACGCCTTCGGGCAACGTGTCGAGCGCGACGGGCTGCGGCAGTTCGTCGGCGAGCGGCGCCGCGTAGAGCGTGCCGTCGGGGAAGACGAGCGAGAGCTCGGTCAGCCGCAGCAGATTATTGCCGAGCGAATCGGTATCGAAGCGCACGCTGCGCACGCCCCAGTTGAACGGCTGGATCGCCCGTATCGACTCGAACAGCCGCGCCTCGTGATACGCGTCCTGTTGCTGGAAATGCTGGGGCCGCAAAAATAGGCCCTCGCCCCAAAGCAATTTCGCCGAATAACTCATCTCAATTTCACTATCTAGGTTTTGTGTATCCGCGAGCGTGCTTGCATGGCGCCGGCATTGACCTGCGCCTTACGGCTCAATGGCCATGCGCTAGCCGCAACTGATGGACGAAAGCATATTGAGCTGCTGCATCGGCAATCGCGGATCGGGCGCAATGACCGCACCGCTCGTAACGGTCATCGCACAGTTGTGAAGGCCGATCATTATGCCGGATTTCTCGGATTTAGCCGGATCGAAGGCGAATTTCCAGCGCTGCAGCGCTGGGTCGCGAAACAATGCGACGACACCGAATGCTTGGGCCTCGCGGGTGACTTTCTCCGTCATCTGGTAATGCTGCCCAGGAATTAGAGTGACCTCTCGCACGCTTAGCAAATCCGCGCCGAGCGCTGTCTTTTCCTTGGCCGGATCGGTAAAAGTGTCGAACGGCGCTTGCTGGAACGAGGTCGGATCCTTGAGCGCATAGAGCCGCACCACGAGCGCGAGGGGATGATGGTCTTGGGCCGCATTCAGATTGGACGCGGCCGCTAGCGTCAAGGGAATGTCGCGCGGTGGCTTTTGCGAATCGGGCACGGGCGGCTTGCCGATCCCGGCGGCCTGCAGCGCGGTCGAGGCGGCGGCCCCCAGCACGGAGATGCCCGCCGCGCACCCGCTCAGCAGCAACGAGAGCGCGAGCGGCCAGGCGAAGCGCGATAGATACCAATAACCAAAAGCTCGACGACTCACACTGCACCCCGTCCAAGATGATCCATTGCTCGAATGCTCGATTCCCGATGCGCGTGAACGACTGGCGACGTTCGATATGCGTCGTTGCGCGGAGAATAACGTACAACTTTGTCTAGTTGGTTGGCAGGAAATTTTTCCCGATATTTAATCTTCCTGTCATCGAGTCGGAAATTATTTCAGCATTACTTGCCTGGGATATCAAACGTTTCAAAACAGGACGAATCTGATTCGAACTCAGCCCTGTTGAATTATGGAAAATTGGCCGGTACTATACGCCGCACTCGCCGCAAAGCAAAGTTGCGGTTTCCCTCGGCGAATTAATAAACGGCTTCGCTGTAAGAAGAAAGAAACGATGAAACAACGACTTTCCCTATTTTCCGCGACGGTGCTCGTGTGTGCCGCTATGGTTGGCTGCGCGACGCAAAACGGCAACCCGGCCGCTTCTTCTCCCGAAGCCTTCAACAAAGCGCTGGCCGACGCCGACGCAGTGGCGAAGGGGGGCGACCAAACGCGCGCGCTTGCGCTCTACGATCAGTTGACGAAGGCCGATCCCACACGTGAGGAGCCGTGGTCGCGCATGGCGCAGATCCAATTCTCGCAATCGCATTACGGGCAGGCCATCGTCGCCGCGCAGGAAGCGCTCTCGCGTGACCAGACCGATCGCGCGGCCAAGAGCGTGCTGGCCGTGAGCGGCCTGCGCGTGGCCACCGAATCGCTCGGGCAATTGCGCCAGGACGCGGGGCTGACCGGCGATGCGAAGGCCGACGCATCCGTGCTCGCGCACCAACTGCGCGATACCCTCGGCGAAAGCACGCTCTTTCCGGAAGAAGCCGACGAGAAAAAACCGGTGGTGAAGAAGCGGCGCGTGGTGCGCCGCCCCGTCGCCGCCGCGCAGAAACCGGCTGAAAAGGCCGCGGAAGGCGCCGCGGCTGCTGCGCCGAGCGCGCCCGCGCCGGCTCAAAAAGCTGCGCCGGCTCAGGCTGCGAAAAGCGGCGGTGCGGCGGATCCTTTCAGTGCGCTTCGCTGATCGGCCCGTGTGATTCAGATTCCTTTGGGAGCCATCGATGGCGAAGAAAGAAAGCATCCAGAAGCGCCTGCAGAAGGTGCGGCCGCCGCGCGTCCAACTGACCTACGAGGTCGAGCGCGGCGATGCGATCGAAGTCAAAGAGCTGCCGTTCGTGGTCGGCGTCATCGCCGATCTGGCCGGGCAGTCCGAGGTGGAGCAACCGAAGCTGCGCGACCGCAAGTTCGTGAGCGTCGATCGTGACAATTTCGACGATGTCATGAAGGGCCTCGAGCCGCGCGCCGCTTTCCAGGTCAAGAACGAGTTGACCGAGGCGGGCGGCTCCTTCGGCGTCGATCTGCGATTCCGTTCGATGGACGACTTCGGGCCCGATGCGGTGGTCCAGCAGATCGAGCCGCTGCGGCGCTTGCTCGATGCGCGCTCCAAGCTTGCCGATCTGCGCAACAAGCTGGCCGGCAACGACCAGCTCGAGAGCCTGCTGAGCGAAGTGCTCGCCAATACCCAGCAATTGCAAACGCTGGCGGGCGAAACGGGCGCGAGCGGCAACGGCGAAGACAAGCAAGGCGAATAACGTAAGCGGGGTGTGAGGATGAATCAGCAAACGGCTGCGGCCCCCGTCGGGGCGGCGCAAGCAGGCGCCGCACCGTCGTTGCTCGACGAAATCGTCGAAAAGAGCAAAGTTGCAAAATCCGAGTCCGAGCACGCGCGTGCCAAGGATCTGATCGGCGAGCTCGTGCATCAAGTGATGGACGGCACGGTCGTCGTCTCCGATAACCTGTCGGCGACGATCGACGCCCGCATTGCCGAGCTCGACCGCCTCCTCTCGGCGCAGTTGAGCGAAGTCATGCATGCGCCCGAGTTCCAGCGCATGGAAAGCACCTGGCGCGGGCTCAATTACCTGTGCAAGGAGAGCAACACCGGCTCCACCATCAAGATTCGCGTGCTCAACGCGGGCAAGCGCGAGATCGTTCGCGATTTCAAGGCTGCCTCGGAATTCGATCAGAGCGCGCTGTTCAAGAAGATCTACGAAGAAGAATTCGGCACCTTCGGTGGTGCGCCGTTCGGTGCGCTGATCGGCGATTTCGAGCTCACGCGCCAGCCCGAGGACATGTATTTCATCGAGCAGATGTCGCACGTCGCGGCGGCCGCGCATGCGCCGTTCATCGCGTCGACTTCGCCCGAATTGCTCGGTCTCGAATCGTTCGCCGACCTGGGCAAGCCGCGCGATCTCGCCAAGGTGTTCGATACGGTCGAATACGCCAAGTGGAAGTCGTTCCGCGAATCCGAAGATTCGCGTTACGTGGGCTTGACGCTGCCGCGCTACCTTGGCCGGCTACCGTTTCACCCGCGGGACGGACTCGTTGCCGAAGCGTTCAATTTCGTCGAGAACGTCGACGGCTCGGACCACAGCAAGTATCTGTGGTGCAACGCGGCTTGGGCGTTCGCAGCACGGCTGACGGCGGCGTTCGACGATTTCGGCTGGTGCGCGGCGATTCGCGGCGTGGAAGGGGGCGGGCTCGTGGAAGACCTGCCCACGCACACGTTCAAAACCGACGATGGCGAGATCGCATTGAAGTGCCCGACCGAAATCGCCATTACCGATCGGCGCGAGAAGGAACTGAGCGATCTGGGCTTCATCCCGCTCGTGCACTGCAAGAATTCCGACTATGCGGCGTTCTTCGCCGCGCAGTCGGTGCAAAGGCCGAAGAAGTACAACACCGACAGCGCCAATGCCAATGCCGTGCTGTCGGCGCAGTTGCAATACATTTTTTCGGTCTCTCGCATCGCTCATTATTTGAAGGCGATGATGCGCGACAAGATCGGCAGTTTTGCCTCGGCGCAAAACGTCGAGCAGTTCTTGAATCGCTGGGTCGCACAGTACGTGTTGCTCGACGACAACGCTTCGCAAGAACAAAAAGCGCAGTTTCCGCTGCGCGAGGCGTCGATTCAGGTATCCGAGATCCCCGGCAAGCCCGGCTCGTACCGGTCCGTCGCCTTCCTGCGCCCGCATTTCCAGTTGGACGAGTTGTCGATTTCGCTGCGGCTCGTTGCCGACCTGCCGAAAACCGCTGGCGCATAACCACAAGTTATTCCGAGCGCGGCTCGGGCCGACAGCTCGAGCCGCATATAACCGCTACCTGGGAGTCGCGAAGTCATGAAAGACATTTACTTGAAGTTTGGCAATCCCGCCATCAAGGGTGAATCTGCCGATAAAGATCACAAGGACTGCATCGAGATCAACTCGTGGAGTCATTCGATCCGGCAGCCGCGCTCCGCTACGTCGGGCACCGCTGGCGGCGCGACGGCCGAGCGTTGCGAGCATGGCGACATGACCTTCTCGAAGGATATCGACCTCGTTAGCCCGCTCCTGTATCAACATGCTTCGGGCGGCACGACGTTCGACGAAGTGACGGTCGACTTCATGCGCGCGGACGGCGAAGGCAACCGCGTCAAGTACCTCGAGATCAAGATGAAGTACGTCATCATCTCGTCGGTTACGCCGAGCGTGGTCGGCGAAGGTTTGCCCACCGAAGAGTTCTCGCTGAAGTACGCCGCCATCCAGTGGAAGTACACGCAGCAAAAGACGGGCGGCGGCGTGGCCGGTAATGCGCAAGGCGCATGGAGCCTGACGAAGAACGACAAGACCTACGCGGTCTAAGCCTTCGGTGTTGCGCCGCCCGCTTCGGCTGCGAAGCGGGCGGCTCGTTCGTTCTCCGTCAGCATGATTCGCCCCTTTACATGGTTCCATGAAGCGCTTTGAACCGAGCTTGCTCGATAAGCTCTTCGATGACGATCCGCGCTCGCCGGCGCCTGCCGCGATGCGTCAGTGGTCGCTCGACGAGCTCAAGGGCCGAGTGGCGCGCGATGTCGAGGCGCTGCTCAATACGCGGATCGTCCTGACGGAGCACGATCTGGCGGCGCTCCCGCAGTGTCATCGCTCCGTGCTGACCTACGGTCTGAATGATTTCTCCGGCCTGAGCCTCGCGAGTCACGTCGATCGCACGTTCATTTGCGATTCCATCACGCAGGCGATCGCGCGGCACGAGCCGCGCTTGCGCGACGTGCGTGTTTCGCTGGAAATCAACGAGCAATCGACGAACGTTTTGTATTTCGTCATTCGCGCCAAGCTCGTCGTTCATCCTGCCGAAGAGCCGGTCAGCTTCGACGCGATGCTACAAGCCTCTACGTTGCAATATTCGGTCACGCGGTCGCGGCGTGCGACGGATGCCACCCGCTCCCGCGTACGCGAACCCGGACTCAGCTAGTTGAGATAGCGAGAGAAGAGCGAGCACGCTCGGGGAAGATTGATGGAAGCGTTGCTGCCTTACTATGAGCGCGAGTTGGCGTTTTTGCGCCGCTATTCGCTCGAGTTCGCCGAGCGGTATCCCAAGATCGCTGCCCGCCTCGCCCCTCAGGGGGCGCACGGCGACGATCCGCACGTCGAACGCATGATCGAAGGGTTCGGGTTGCTCACCGCTCGCATCAATAAAAAGCTGGACGACGACCTGCCGGAATTCACCGAGGCGCTCGTCGAGGTGTTGTATCCGCACTATCTGCGGCCGTTTCCTTCATGCTCGATCGCGCAGTTGAGTTCGCCCCGCGACGCGCTAGCGGCGCAGCCCGTCACCATCGCGCGCGGCACGCCGCTTGCCGCCCGCGAAATACGCGGCGTTCGGTGCCAGTTCCGTACGGCCTACGAGGTCTCGCTGGCGCCCGTGCGTTTGGCACACGCGCGGTATACGCCGCTCGCCGAGGTGCCCGCGTCCGCTGTCACGCTGCCGGGGGACGTTTCCGCGTTGCTCTCGTTCACCTTCGAGGCGACGGGGCCGGACGCGACGCTGGGCGCGCTGAACTTGGGCGCGCTGCGCGCCTACCTGCATGGCGAACAGTCGTTCGTCGCGGCGCTGACCGATTCGCTGTTCATGAAGGCGATCGGCGCCTATATCCAAACGGAGGAGAGCCGCCTCTGGCGCCCGCTAGCCGATATGCCCATTGTGCCGGCGGGCTTCGCCGAAGCCGATGCGCTCGTCGACTATCCGGCCAAGTCGCACCCCGCCTACCGCGTGCTGGCGGAGTACTTCGCCTTTCCCGAAAAATTCGATTTCATCGATTTCGACATGGCCGAGATGGTTCGCGTCGCGGGGCGCTGCCGGCGCCTGACGTTGCACGTGGCGCTCGGCGAACTGCGTGACGAGCCGCATATCGAACGGCTCGTCGAATCGCTGAGCGCCAACCACGTCCGGCTCTTCTGCACGCCCGTCGTCAATCTGTTCGAACGGCGCGGCGAGCCGATCCACGTCAGTCACGAGACCGTGTCCTACCCGGTGGTCGCAAACGCGCGCCATGCGCGCGCGTACGAGGTCTATTCGATCGATGACGTGCGCTGTGTGCGAACGCGCGAGCAAGGGCAGACCATCACCGAATTTCGGCCGTTCTATTCGCTCCACCACGATGAACCGGCTCGCGTGGGCCGTTACTGGTTTGCGCGCCGCAACGATTGGGTGGCGCAGCATAGCCCCGGCTACGAGACCGAAATTTCCGTCGTCGATGCCGATTTCGACCCGCTCGATGCGCGCACGGACACGCTGAGCGTTGCGCTGACCTGCACGAACCGCGATTTGCCGGCACAGTTGGCGGTCGGTCTCGAAGGCGGCGATTTGTTCGCGTCGCCCGATGTGCGCGTCGGTCCTATCGCTTTGCTGTCCCGGCCCAGCCCGACGCTGCGTGTGCCGCGCGGCGCCGCGTTGCGCTGGCGGCTCATCTCGCATTTGGCGCTCAATCGAGTCTCGTTATCGTCCAACGGCCTCGCTGCGCTCAAAGAGTTGCTCGCGCTCTACGACGCGCGTCGCACGGCCGTATCGGCTCGGCACATCGCGGGCATCGTCGGCATCGAGCAACGGCCGGCCGTGCATTGGCTGGCCGGCCGGCCTTTCGCCACGTTCGTGCGGGGTGTCGAGATCCGCTTGACGTTCGACGAGGCGCATTACGTCGGCACGAGCCTCGCCACCTTCGTGCGCGTGCTCGATACGTTCTTCGGCCTGTTCGTACGCTTGAACAGCTTTGTGCAACTCGTGGCCGTGGCAGGCCGCACAGGCGAGGAGATCATGCGATGCAAGCCGCGCAGCGCGGAATCGACGCTGGCGTAGTCGAGCGCTTGCTCGACGAGCCGTACCGGTTCCAATTCTTTCAAGCGGTCAGGGTGCTCGACACTTGGTTTTCGCGCGAGCGCGTGAACGCCGGCGGGCGCCGGGCCGGCGAACGCAGCACGACTTCCGTGGCGTTTCGCAATAGCCTGACCGTGACCTTTCCGCCAAGCGAGATCGAGCGGGCCGTGCCGTACGACGAAGCCGGGGAGGCCTTGGCCGAGCCCGATGCCCGGCGCGCCGCGCTCGCGCAGCGCCAGGTCGGGCGCGTCGAACTCACGCCCGCGTTCTTTGGCTTGCTGGGCGGGCAGGGGGCGCTCCCGTTGCATTACACGGAGCAGTTGATCGGGCGCGCGCACCTGCAGCGCGATCATGCGGCGCGCGAGTTTTTCGACGTCTTCGCCAATCGCGCGACCGCGCTCTTTTATGCCGCGTGGAAAAAGTACCGGCTGCCGCTTCACTACGAACTGAATCGCGACGAGCGCTATGTGCCGCTATTGCTTGCGCTGGCGGGCGCGCCCGACGCGCCGACGCGCTCGCACTTGCAAGGCGGCAGTGGCGCACTGATCGACGAAGCGCTGGCCGGCTATGCGTTGCCGGCCCGCCACCGGCCGATGTCGGCCGCCTTCCTTCAGCGTGTGCTGGCCGACTACTTTCGCGTCAGGGTGCGCGTCGATCAATTCGCCGGCCGGTGGTACGCCGTGCCGCAAGAGCGCATGACGGTGCTCGGGCGCGTGAATGCGATGCTTGGCGCAACGGCATTGGCCGGCGAGCGTGTGTGGCAGCGCGATATGCGTGCGCGCATCGTCGTCGGCCCGCTGACCAAGCGCGACTACGAAGGCTTTTTGCCCGGCGAGGCGCGCGCCATTGCGCTCGAACGCATGCTGACGCTGCTCGCGGGCACGACGATCGAGTATGAAGTGTCGCTCGTCCTCGCACGAGAGGAGGTTGGTGCGAGCTGTCTCGGCGCCGGCGCCCGGCTCGGCTACGACGCGTTCCTTTGCACGCGCGAAGCCGAGCGCGACCGCGACGACGCGCGCTACGAGTTGAACGTCATTCATTGAACGAACCCTGGCCCGCGCAACGCGCGGAGCGACATCCGGAACCCCAATCCAAAGCGAGAAGCGACCGAACATGAGCACCCCACTGAAGACTCTCATCGCCAAGCTCGATACCTTGTGCTTGAACGCCGCGACGCGCGCGGCGAGCCTTTGTCTCGGGCGCGGCCACTACGAGGTCGATCTCGAGCATTTGCTGCTGGCGCTCATCGAGCAAAGCGCGAGCGACCTGTGCGTGGTATTGCGCGGCAACGATCTGAGTACGGAAACCCTGCGCGCCGATCTAGAACGCGAACTCGGACGCATGAAGACGGGCAACACGCGCACCCCCGTGTTTTCGCAGCACCTGATCGCGCTGTTCGAGCAAGCGTGGCTCATTGCGTCGCTCGATTCGCACGTCGCACGCATTCGCTCGGGGCACCTGTTGCTCGCACTGCTCGCCTCGCCCGAACTTGCTCAATTCGCCGAACGCATGTCGCCGGTTTTAGCGCGCGTGCCGGTCGAGCAACTCAAGCATCGATTCGACGAGGCCACGGCCGGTTCGATCGAGGTCGAGCGCGTCCCGCACGAGGCCGCGGCGAATGCGGAAGCGGGCGAAACGGCACAGCCCGGGCCCTCGAAGACGCCTGCGCTCGACACGTACACCACCAATTTGACGCAGCGCGCGCGCGACGGTCACGTCGACCCGGTCATTGGCCGCGAGGCCGAGATTCGACAGACGATCGACATCCTCATGCGCCGCCGCCAGAACAATCCGATCCTGACGGGGGAAGCGGGTGTGGGCAAAACCGCCGTGGTCGAGGGGCTCGCGCTGCGCATCGCTGCGGGCGACGTGCCGCCCCCGCTCGTCGGGGTGGCGTTGCATGTCCTCGATATGGGCTTGCTACAGGCTGGCGCGAGCGTGAAAGGCGAGTTCGAAAATCGCTTGAAGAGTGTCATCGACGAAGTCAAGAAGAGCACGGTGCCGATCATTCTCTTCATCGACGAAGCGCACACGATCATCGGTGCAGGCGGGCAAGCGGGGCAGAACGACGCCGCGAACTTGCTCAAGCCTGCACTCGCTCGCGGCGAGTTGCGCACGATCGCGGCGACGACGTGGAGCGAGTACCGCAAGTATTTCGAAAAGGACGTCGCGCTGGCTCGCCGTTTCCAAGTGGTGAAGATCGACGAACCGAGCGAGGCGCTTGCTTGCGCGATGGTGCGAGGCCTCGCCGCGCGCATGGAGTCGCATTTCAACGTGCGCATTCTCGACGAAGCGATCACCGAAGCCGTGCGCCTGTCGCATCGGTATATCACCGGCCGCCAGTTGCCCGACAAGGCGATCGGCGTGCTCGATACCGCCTGTGCGAAGGTCGCGCTGGCGCAAGGTTCGACCCCGGCCCTCATCGACGACACGCGCAAGCGCATCGAGCGGACCGACGTCGAGATCGCGGCGCTCGAACGCGAGCGGGCGACGGGCACCAGCGATTGCGCGCACGAGGAGCGGCTCGCACAGTTGCGCTCGATGCGCGAGGCCGACGTCGCGGCGCTGACGGCCGACGAGGCGCGCTACGAGCAAGAGCGTACGCTGGCACAGCGGATCGAGCGCCTGCGTAGCCAACTCGCTCCTGCAAAAAAGGCCAATGAACGCGGTGAAGGCGGCAAAGGCGATGAAGGGGGCGAAGGCGGCCTCATGCGCGAGCAGGCCAGCGCGGTCGACACCGGCGCTTTGCGCGACGAACTGGGCCGCCTCACTGCCGAACTGCAAGCATTGCAACAACCCAGCCCTATGGTGCCGCTGCAAGTCGACGGGCATGTCGTCGCGGAAATCGTTGCGGCCTGGACCGGCATTCCGCTGGGCCGGATGATCAAAGACGAGATCGACACCGTTTTGTCGCTGAAGGATCTGCTCGCCGCGCGCGTGATCGGCCAGGACCACGCGCTCGAGGCGATCGCGCAACGTGTGCGAACGGCGAGCGCCAGTTTGGAGGACCCCAACAAGCCGCGCGGTGTGTTCCTGTTCGTGGGGCCGTCGGGCGTCGGGAAGACCGAGACTGCACTCGCGCTGGCCGATATCCTCTATGGCGGCGAACGCAAGCTCATCACCATCAACATGAGCGAGTACCAGGAAGCGCACAGCGTTTCGGGCTTGAAAGGTTCGCCGCCGGGGTATGTCGGCTATGGCGAGGGCGGCGTGCTCACGGAGGCCGTGCGGCGCAATCCGTATTCGGTGGTGCTGCTCGACGAAATCGAGAAGGCGCACCCCGATGTGCTCGAGATGTTTTTTCAGGTGTTCGATAAAGGCACGCTGGACGATGCCGAAGGGCGCGAGATCGATTTTCGCCATGCGCTGATCATCCTCACGTCGAACGTCGGGTCGGCTGCCGTCATGCAAGCCTGTTTGAATCAGGAAGCCGAAGCGCTGCCCGATGCACAGGCGCTGACGGAACTGCTGCGGCCGCAACTCTACAAGGCGTTCAAGCCCGCGTTCCTCGGGCGCGTGAAGGTCGTGCCGTACTATCCCATCTCCGACGACGTGCTTGCCGAAATCATCGAGTTGAAGCTCGAGCGAATTCGCGCACGGGTCGCCGCGAACCATCGCGCCGCATTCGCATGGGACGAATCACTCGTCGATGCGGTTCACGCTCGGTGCACGGAGGTCGACTCGGGCGCGCGCAATGTCGACCACATTCTGAACGGCACGCTTTTGCCCGAACTCGCGCAGCACGTGCTCGGCCATATCGCTCAAGGCGAACGGATCGAGCGCATCGATGTGCGCGCGCTGGAGTCGGGCGACTTCGAATACAAGGTTTGCTGACATGCCGATCGACCTCGCACCGCTTATTGCCCCGCTTCAAGGCGCATCGCCCTGCGGCGACGACCTGCTGTTTTCTTCCGACTTCGATGCGATCCAGCACGCGCGCCGCTTCGACGACCCGACGCTCGATCAGGGCGAGTGGATCACCGATATCAAGGAAGCCGATTGGGGCTTCGTGATCGAGCGTTGCACGCTGCTGTTGAAGACGCAGACGAAGGACCTGCGTCTGGCCGCATGGCTGACCGAAGCGCTGGCGATGAAGCAGGGCCTGGCCGGCCTATCGCAAGGTTATGCGCTGCTGGCAACGCTGAGCGAACGCTATTGGGACAGCGTGCATCCGCTTCCCGAGGGCGACGACGCCGAATACCGGCTCGGCAATGTCGCATGGCTCGTCGGGCGCACGTCGCAGTTGCTGCGCGAAGTGCCGCTCACCCAGGCGGCGAGCGGCGCATTCACGGGGCTCGATTGGGAGGTGGCGACGAACGTCGCGCAGGGGATCCGTCGCGACCCGGATCGTGCCGACGATCTCGCCCGGGGCAAGCCGTCGATCGAGCAGATCGATGCGGCCAAGCGTGGGACGCCGCCTGCGTTTTACCGCACCCTGCTCACGGACTTGAAAGCGTTCGAGGCCGCGATGCTCGCGCTCGAACGCGAACTGGACACGCGCGCCGGCACGGCGGCGCCCAGCTTCCGGCAAGTGAAGGATGCCTACGAGTTCGTCTTTGCGCTTGCCGAGCGATTCGCGCGCGACGTGGGCGCGAAGATAGAGCCCGTGACGGAGCAACCCGCGCCTCCGACCGAGCGCGCCGAGCCCAGTTTCAAGACGGCTCTTTCTCTCGAGACTTCGATGCTAGCCAACGCCGATGCACCTGCTGCCGTGCGCCCGACAGGCCCGATTCAAACCCGTGCCGACGCCGTAGCGCAACTGCGCGCGGTCGCGCGTTTCTTTCGCTCGACCGAGCCGCACAGCCCCGCTGCCTATCTTGCCGAGAAGGCCGCCGAGTGGGCCGACATGCCGTTGCATCAGTGGCTCTCCGCCGTGGTCAAGGACGACGGCTCGCTCGCGCATATTCGCGAGTTGCTCGGGGTCAAGCCGGACGACGCGAGCTGAACCCCGAGGCGACGCTGGGCGGCGATAGGCCGCCCTTCGCCGCTACTGGCCGACGCGGAACTCGATGCGCCGGTTGCGCGCCCGGCCGTCGTCGGTGCCGTTCGATGCGATGGGCTGGTCGGGGCCGACGCCCATCGTCGTCATCGAGCGCGGCGCAACGCCCTTCGTCACGAGATAGCCTTTAACGGCATCGGCGCGCGCCTGGCTCAGCGTAATGTTCGAGGCGCGATTGCCCGAGTTGTCGGTGTGGCCGATGATCTCCACCGTCTTGCCCGAGATTTTGGCGAGCACTGTCGCCATCTGGTCGAGGATCGCGCGGCCCTGCGGGGTCAAGGTCGCGCTGCCGGTTTCGAATTCGATCGTGCGATTCGCGAGCGTGTTGTCGAGCAGGCCTTGCTCCGACGCGCTCACGCGCAACCCGTTGCGGATCGTATAAGTCGGGTTCAGCGCGTTGGCCATGTCGCTCGCGATTTGCTGGCGCTGCGATTCGTTCGGCACCTCGCCCTTCACCTCGATTTGCGTGCCGTCGATCTTCAGTTGTCCTTTGCTGATCTGCTTCAGTTGCGGACCGAGCAGCTTCTGCACGTTCGCGCTCCAATTGGGCGGCGTCGCGACGCCGCCGACCTCGATCTGATCGACCACATTGCCCGCGCCGTACGTCTCTCGCAAGCGCTGCAGGACGGCGCTGTGCGTGGCTTCGTCGGGCACCTTGCCGCTCGCGACGACTTGGCCGGGGGCCGCATCGGCGGGGGCGGGAACATGCGTGGGACCGCTCGTCGAGCCCGACGTGCTCGCGCCCCCGATCTGCCCCTGCGGGGGCAGCGTCGCGACGCGAACGCGTACGCCGTTGTTGTCCACGGGCGACACCATGGCCGGGCTGCCGTTCTCGGCAAAGGCGGCGCCGGCCGTCAAGCAGCCGGCCGCCGTGATCACCGCGGCTACCACGGTGAGCGCGAAGCGGCTCAAACCCGTTCGCCGCGGCTCGCTCGCAAGCCGCGGCGAATCGCGATGCCGCTGCTCGATCGATGCGCTCGTGCGCACGTCACGCCCCGACATACGCTTCGCGGAACGTATCGATCGCGATGCGCAGCGACAGTTGCGGCTGTTCGAGATAGCTGACGAGCTTGCTGATTCCATGTTCGTTCTGGGCGTGGTCGTCGACCCATTCCGGGTCGTCGATGTCGATGTTGTGAGCCGCATAAGCTTGGGGATCGATGACGCTGTGCAAGGTCTTCGCCGAGGCGCCGTTGAAGCCGACGACGAGCCGCTCGCGTTCGGCGATCGTGCCGATGAAGATCGCCAGTTCGAAATCGGCCTGCGCGAGGAACGGTGCGATCAGTTCGAGCCAGAATGCGGCCACGAGGCTGCGGTAGAACATGTCGCTCGGCAGGGGCAGCGTGAGGCCGCGCTCGAGGTTCGGCGCATGGCTGAGCATGACGGGCTTGAGCAGCGAGCCGAGCGCGAGCATCGCGCCGCGAAGCCGCACGGGATGGCCGCTGGCGAGCAGCATCTGCTCGAGACCGGCGAGCGTTTGATGCTCGACGAAATCGGAAAACGTGCCGTCATGCGAGTTCGCGGTGCCGACGTCGATCGACACCTGGGTATCGCCCAGCGCTTGCAGCGCCGCGGCGGGTTCGTCGCTGTCATAGACGGTGCGCATTTGCGTCGAGGCGCGCGCCCATAGCCGCGCGAATGCAAGCGGGCTGCGCGCAAGAAAGGCGAGGGGGCGCTCGACTTCGAGCGCCGTCGCGGCGAGCAGCGGAAAGCGGCGCGAGGAGACGTCGTGGCTCGACATCATGTGGCCTGCAATCGCCAGCCGGCTTTGCGAGCCGAGGAACGCGAAATGCATGGGCTTCGCGTTCTCATAGACGATCTTCCAGCGTGGATCTTCGGCGAGCAACTCCATGGCCTGCGCAACCCAATGGTCGAGCGTCTGCAGCAGTTGCGGATTGTGTGTGCTCTTGACGAAGTCCCCGCGCGAAGGAATCTTGCCGAAGTAGGCGAGTTGCGCCTGCACGGTTTGCGTCATTGCGCGGCTCCTGTATTCGAGACGGCCGGATTGGCGGCCGAGGGCGTGAGAGTGTTCGACGGCGCCGCGGCTGCCGCGTCCGACGCGGCGAGCGCCGGAGCCGCGCCGCTCGCTTGCGCGGCGGCCGTGCGCGCCGCCGCGGCGTCGGCGACCGACTCGGGCAGGCGTGTGCCGCGCAGGCTCTGCTGTTGCGGGGCGTCGCCGCCGCCGCTGCCGCCGTTCGAAGGCTGCGACGTGCTGATGATCCGCATGCTGAGCGCCACGGTCACGCTGCCCTGGTTCCACGTCAGCGAGAACGTGCCGTCGGGGTTGCGCGTGCGCTTGGCCGAATTGATCAGCTTTTCGAGCCCGTAGCGGCCGGGCTCGTTGACGAGTTCGATCGTCCGGCCGTCGAACGACGTGGCCGTCAGCGTGGCCCCGGGGGCGCCTTGCGGGTTCGGCCAGACGAAGTTCGTCCATTGCGGCGGCGTATTGCGATAACGCAACTGCTGGCCGTCGATGGCAATCGTGTACTCGGTCGTGCCTTGGCCCGGCTGCGGCAGGATCTGGAACACCGTTTGCGGTTCGGCCGCCGCGCCGCCGCTGGCGGCCGCCGCACCCGAGAGCGGAGCGACCCAGCGAGCGAAGCCGCTCGTGAATTCGGGCGAAAGCACGATGCCCATCCCGCCCCACGTGCGCGGCGAGAGCGTATCGCCCCGCCGCACGGCGAGCGGCCCGAGGGTCGTGCCGACGAACTTGGAAATCGCGCCGTCCGGACCGAACACTTGTGCAATCTCGCTTGCACCGGCTTCGACCTTCGCGTCGCCAGAGAACGGATACTTGTTCGCGAGCGAGGTTTGGAAGGTTTGGTACACCTGCGCGTTCCAGACTTTATTGACCTCGTTGCTGGCCGGCTCGATCGCGACCGCGAACGCTTGCATCAGCGGCCTGACCAGCAACGGGCGCAGCGCCTTGCGCTGATCGTCGGTCAGCCCCGTGAGCATTTGCTCGTCGACGAACTTGAGCGAATCGGCAAGTTCGGAGCCGTTGCCGTCGAGCGTCTGCTGCATGAGCTCGCGCGCGCCGGGGCCGGGATCGCCTTGATTCTTGAGGACGTTAAAGCGCGTGCGCACCTTCGATAGCGTATCCATATAGCCGTTCAGCAAGGACGCGTTCTCTTGCTTGGCCACGATGCGTGCGAGCCCGCTGAAGGCAATGCCGACGGGGCCTGCCGTGGGCGAGCCGCCGGCCAAATCGACGTCGATGCCGGCGTTTTGCGCCGCCTGCGTCTTCGACGAAAACAGCCGCTTGAACCATCCCGTGACGCCGTTCTGCGCCTTCTGCAAGGTGGTGGATGCAAGCGCCGGATTGTCCCAGGCCGTTTGGGCGTAGGCCGTTTCGAGGATCTTGCGGATCGGCGAATCCTGCGGATCGCCGAGCCGGTTCATCGCATCGACGGCCTGGCCGAAGCTGCCGAAGTCGCGCACGGCAATGCCTTGCATGAAGCGCTGCCAATGCTGAGCGTACTCGGTCTTGTACATACCGACCAGCGCCTTTTGGATCTGCTCGGGGCTGCCTTCGAGCGTGAGATCGTCCTGCGAAGACGTGTTCAACACCCAATCCTTCGCTTGCAGCTCCTTCGTGGCGGCGTCGCGAATCGCGGGCTTGACGTAGTCGAACCACGCTTCGCGCGTGAACGTGCCGGGGATCGCATAGCTGCCGCCGACGAGGCCGGTGTTGTTCTCCCCGACGATGCGCGCGATCGTCATCGGCGCATAGCGTGTGGAGGCGCGCGCCTTGATTTCCTCGTAGACGCGTTGACGCGCCGGCATGCCGCGCACGACGTGGCGCAAGTTCTCGCGCGTCTGGTCGATCAGCGAGAGGTTGGCGTCGATCATCGGCCAATCGTCGTCCGACACGCGCGCGAGATAGAACGTGATCATGCGCTCGGCGCTCTTGATCATTTCGTCGCGCGACATGTTTCCGCGATTCGTCTCGAGCCAGCCGCGCCAGAAGCGTGCGAGCTGATCGGTGAGGTGCGCCGCTTCGACATGACGCTTGTCCGACAGCATCAGGTAGGTCTTCAACGCGTTGTAGGCGTCTTCCACGTTGGTGGGCGACGCATCGCTATAGAGGCCACCCTGCGCGCCGTTGGCCGCGGGAGCTTGCGTGCTTGCGCGCGCCGACACGGGAATGGCCCCCGATTCGGGCGGACGCGTGAGCGGGGCGAGTTGATCAGGGTGTGCGTCGACCTCCTTGAGGAAGGCGGCCAGATTTTGCGAGACCGGGTCGAGCATCAACTGTTTGACGCCGCGGTAGTACTCGGCCAGAAGACGCTGCTCGATCCGATCGCCTTGGTACAGGCCCAGCGAGACCGAGATTGGGCGGTCGTGGCGGAACTGCTCGAGTTGCGTGATGCGATCTTCGAGAATGTCCATCGCTTGCAGCCGCGACTGCAGATCGTTGCGGTTCTGCTGGAGGCGCACGATGTTGTCGAGGTCGGCTTGCACGTTCGAGGCGAGCTGTTCGTTGCCGAGCGCGGACCATGTCCACCCCCCGAGCGCCAGCGCCAGTGCGGCGACGAACGCGAAGAACGTGCCGTAGCGGAACCGCGTTTTCGCGGGGCTGGCGAATTGGCGTACGGTCTGGCGATCGGCGAAGATGACCTTCGAGAACAAATCGCGCAAGAAGAACCCGTTCTTGGAAGAGGCCGCTTGCGGCTTGGGCAGGTTGTCCACCGCAAGCCCGAAGCGGGCGCCGATGCGCTGCGCGGCGGCGCTGCTCGTCTCGCCTTCCTGCAGGGCGCTCGTGAAGTAAAAGCCGCGCAGGATCGGCTTGTATTGGAACGGGTTGTTTTCGAACAGCGTCGCAAGGAACACGCGCAGCGCGGGCTTGATGGCGAGAAATTCGAGCGGAAAGCTCAACTGCCCCGGCGAGAGCATGTTGCCGCGATTGATCGACATCTGCGCGACGCTGATTTCCTTCAGGCCCTCGTAGAGTTCTTCGAAGCGCTCGTCGAACAGGCCGACGATGTCGCGCTTCTCGTCGGGCTCGTACGGCAGCGTGGCGCCCCAGACGCGTTCGTACTCGTGACGCTCGCCCCCGCTGAAGAATTCGGCGAAGCCCGTGATCAGATCGGCCTTCGTGAACATCACGTAGACAGGCGCAAATACTTCGAGCTTCTCGGTCAACTCTTGGACGCGCTGGCGCAGGCTGCGCGCGAGGTTGATCGTGGCGTCGGGGCGGCTGCTCGTGAGCTCGGCGATGCTGGCCGTCACGATGATGCCGTTGATCGGCGCCTTGGGCCGGTAGCGCTTGAGCAGATTCAAGAAGCCTAGCCACTCGGTGCGGTCTTCCTCGTGGACCGAATAGCGGCCCGCCGTATCGAGCAGGATGCCCTCGGTCGTGAAGAACCAGTCGCAATTGCGCGTGCCGCCGATGCCGTGCACGACCGCGTCGTTCTTTTCCGCGAACGGAAACTGCAGTCCCGAATTGAGCACGGCGCTGCTCTTGCCGGCCGCCGGATTGCCGATGACGATGTACCACGGCAAGTCGTAGAGCGCCGAGCCCCCCGAGGCCTGACCGATCTTCGACGTTTTGATCGTGCGCACGGCCTCGGTCAAGCGCGTGCGCAGGACATCGAGATCGGCCGGCTTGGCGCCGGCGGCCTGGGGCGCCTTGCCCGTTTCCGCCTGTTGCTCGAGCATATCGCCCAGCTTGCGGCTGGCGCGGCGCGCGGCAACGCGCCGCCAGAGCCAAGCGACGAACAGCAGAACGAGCAAGCCGGCCACCGCGAGCGCGGGCCAAAGCGGCGGGAGGTCGAGCCAAGAGGCGAGGCCGAACAGAATCGCCGCGATGACGACCACCCCGACCACAGTCATCGTCCGTTTGCTGATCAGCGCATTGAGGAAGCGTTGCATAAGGCTTTAACTTTCTTGAGTCTTCGAATGGCCCGGCGCACGGCGGCGAAAGGCATTGCGTGTCGGTGCTCGGCGGACGAGCTTCGCATTATTGCCGGGCGACCGTACCGCTTGGCGGCCGTCCTAGGACGAATCCCGGCTTGTGATATTCAACGTGTCCGAAATCCATCAATTTCCATCGTCCGCCCCATGTCAAGCCGACTTGCTCGGCCGTTTTCCCATAAAGCTCATAGCCTCGCATGGCCCAGGGATCTTTCTCGGAAATGACGATCTTGCCGTCGCGCAAAAACGCGTTGTCGGCGGCAAGGCCGTATTGGTGATAGCTCTGAAATGCTGCCGCATTGGTCACGCCCCCCAGCTGCGCGAGTCGGTTTTGCCTCTCCGGGCTTCGATATCCTTCCAACAACGCCATGTCGTACCCGTACTGCTCGTGCATGATCTTATAGACGAGCAATAGGCGTGTTCTGAAATCGGCATCAAGCAAATTCCAATCGCGGCTGGCGTCGCGCAATGCTGGACGGACCTGTTCGACTTCCCGTGTCGCGAATACCTCGGGCGGCAGCGGCGGCGGTGGAACGAGCTGCTCCCCATTGAGCAAAGCGGCGATTTTCTCGTCCGGCACGCGGGCTTCGCCATCAAACTGAAATAATTGGCGACCGCCCAACGCAATTGCGATCAATGGAGGCGCCGCAAGGATACCTGCGGTAATCAAAATCAGCAAGCGTTGCCGAATCAGTATTTTTTGCGCGTCTTTAAAGGTGATGCGAGAAATTCTTACTGATTCATCGATGCCGTTACGCGCATGAGAGAGGCCGCGGGCGGCGCGCTTCGATATGTGCCGGTGAAATTGGGCGGCCGCCGACATTAGTGCGGCGCGTGCAGGCGGCAATAGGAACAACGCCGCGATGGTCACGGCGACGGCGAAATAAGCGGCGAGTGCAACGGCAATCAAGATCGGCCCCGGGAGGGAAATAAATTGTATTTTGTAATGCTTGCTCTTAGAATCTGGCCTGCTTGCGAGGGAGGCCGGATCGTATTATCGCGGCGAATTAAACAAAGAGCTAACGAGATACTGAATGAGTGCGCCGGAAAGTTCCAGTTCCAAAGGGCGGCCGAGCCTGCTTTCCGAGACGGCCCCCGGGCCCGTAGACAACAACTCCCGCATTTTGGCGAGTCTGGAGGGGCGCGTCGTCGCGCAACAGCCCCCACGGCGCCGTTCGAAGAAGCCGGCGATCGCCGCCGGCGCGGCTGTCGTCGCCTTCGCGGCGCTCGGCGCCTGGCAGTGGTTGCGCGGTCAACAGAATGAGCCACCGGTAGCCGCGGCGGCGCCCGCGGCCACCGTTGTGGCAAAAGCATCTCCTGCTAGCGGTGCCGCACCGAGCGCGGGCGCCGCTTCGTCGGTGCAAGCTGCACAGGCAGCGGCGGCTTCGGGGCCGCAGGCTGCCGTGATCGTCGCCGACGATACCGTTCGAGTGGGCGCCGATGCCGGTAGCGCCGGCGCGGGCGCTTCGTCGCCACACAGCGCCGATGCAGACCGGCTATCCCAGGCGCTCGCGAGCGGCGCGGCGCCTGTCCAGAACGTGGATAAGGCGGCCTCCGCTGCGGTGGCGGCCGCGGCGGCGAGCGCGCCCGTTGCCAAACAACAGGCGCCGGTCAAAACGATGGCCGGGCGGACGCAGCGTGAGAGCGCCAAACAGAACCCGAGAGACAGCGCCAAAGCACGTCATACCGAGAAGCTGGCCGCTGCGCATGCGAGCAAGCATGTCAAAGCGCGGCCGAGCGCAGCCAAAGACGATCCCGATGTCGATCTGCTAGCGGCGCTCGTCGCGCGCACGAAACGCTACGATGCCAAGGCGGCCAGCGCCCCTGCGGTCGCCGGCAAGACGGCCGCGTCGAAGGCCGGCGCAGCGAGTCTGGCCGATCAGGTGAAGGCGTGCGACAACGGCAATTTCTTCGAAGCGCAAAGTTGCCGCTGGCATGCGTGCTCGGGCCATTGGGGCAAAGATCCGGCCTGTCCGAGCACGGCTTCCGCAGCGCAGGCGCAACAGCAGGCGCAGTAGTGGTGGCAGTGCACGCTTGTCGACGCCGCCGCGCACCTGCCGATGCGACCGCATCGCGTTCGGCCCGATGCGCTCACTTGGCGCGACGAGCGGCTTTTGTTAGCGTGAGCGGATGCGCATCGATCCGCCTCTTCCCGAAATTTTATTGATCACGCCCGAGCCGCCCGAGCCGGCACGGTTCGATGTGTTTCTCGAACGCTTGCGCCACGCGGTTTCGTCGGGCGTCGCGCTCGTGCAGCTGCGCGCGAAACACCTCGATGCCGTGGCCTACTGCGAGTTGGCCGAGCGCGCGTGCGCGATATGTCACCGCCACGCGGCGCGCCTCGTCCTGAACGGTCCGCTGGACGATCTGCCGAGCGCCCACGCCGACGGCGTGCATTTGCCGAGCGCCCAGCTCATGCGATGCCAGGCGCGCCCGAGCGGCGCACGCCCCAAGCTGCTATCGGCGGCATGCCATTCTCGCGAGCAGCTTCTGCATGCCCAAGCGATCGGCGTCGATTTCGTCACGCTCTCGCCCGTCTTGCCGACCGCAAGCCACCCCGGCGAGCCGACGCTCGGCTGGGCGCGATTCCAAGCGCTTACCGCGCAGGTGTCGATGCCCGTTTTTGCGCTCGGCGGCATGACGCGGGAGGCGCTGCAGACGGCTCGCGCCCGCGGCGCCTACGGGATTGCCGGGATTTCTGCCTTTTGGTGATTGCCTCTTGGCGGATGATGCGTGGCAGACGACGCGCGAGCGAGTCCGTCCGCACCACAACCTAAGTGCGCAGAGGGGCACCGGCGCACCGGCGCGACGAGTGCCTGCCCGCGACAGTCGCCCATCACCCGCCCACCACCCACTCACGGCATTTGTTCGATGGCCGCGTGTCCTTGCAATTTCGCGCAGGATGAAAAAGAAACAAGTGCAGTGTGCGGTTTCGAGGGGCGGCGCAGCAGGCGGCAACGGCCGTTGCCCTGCGTTGCAAGACCCGCGGTGAAGGCACGTGCGTTGCGGTAGTGCGGCAGGACTTCGCTCCGGCCCTCGGCTACGCACTGTTTCACCGGCGCCGGCGCGAAGAGGACTCACGCTTGACATAGAGGACTCGCATCATGGCACGCAAGACACTCGAGGATCTTTTCATTCATTCGCTGTCCGATATCTACAGCGCAGAGAAACAGTTGACCAAGGCGCTCGGCAAACTCGCCCGCGCGGCGACCAACGAGCAACTGTCGCAAGCGTTCG
This sequence comes from Trinickia sp. Z7, assembly GCF_056498045.1. Classification (NCBI taxonomy): domain Bacteria; kingdom Pseudomonadati; phylum Pseudomonadota; class Betaproteobacteria; order Burkholderiales; family Burkholderiaceae; genus Trinickia; species Trinickia sp. Z7. The sequence goes on along the minus strand of NZ_JAUEQW010000004.1, from coordinate 206,664 downwards.
AGACCCACCTGCAAGAGACGCATGGCCAGATCGAGCGCATCGATCAAGTGGTCGAGAAATGCGGGCTTCGTCTGAAGAGAATGAAGTGCGCGGCGATGGAGGGGCTGATCGAGGAAGGCGCCGAGCTCATCGACGAAATCGAGAAAGGTTCCGTGCTCGATGCAGGGTTGATCGGCGCGGCGCAGAAGGTCGAGCACTACGAGATCGCGTCGTACGGAACGCTGTGCGCGCTCGCCAAGCAGCTCGGTAAGCCCGAGGCCGTGACGCTGCTCAAGGAAACGCTCGAAGAAGAGAAGGCAACCGATAAGAAGCTCAGCGAGTTTGCTGAAAAAGTCGGCAATCCCGAAGCGGCGAGAAAGTAGTGCGGCGCTTCGATCCCAATTCGTTTCACCTTCCGATGGAGTCAAAACGATGAGCTCACCTGCAATGGGCTACCCCGTCGAGGCCGGTCATGCCGGGCGAGCGGCCTTCACTTCGCTGGCCGACATCGCCAATCAAACGTTCGACGGCTTCGAGCGGCTCGCGCGCCTCAATCTGCAAACGATGAAGACGACGCTGGCCGAGCAACACGGCATTGCGCTGGAAGCGGTCGATTCGCGCTCGTTCGACTGGCTCTCGACGTTGCCCGTGGCGCAGGCGCAAGCCGGCTTGAAGAAGACGCTCGCCTATTGGCAGCACGTCAATGCAATTGCTGTCGAGACGGCGGCGAACAATGCCGGGGCCGGTTGGGAGGGCTTCACCGAATGCACACAATGGTGGAGCACTGCGCTCGCGGATGCGGGACGGGCGCGAGCGGGTTCACCGCTCGTGTTGACCTCTCCGGAAGCGAACTTGCCGGTTTCGACAGGCTCCGATTCGGCGGAAATGCCGAGGACGGGCGGTAAGAAACGCTCGGTCGATATTGTCGACAGCTCCGGGAATGTCGTTTCGTCGGTGAAGCAATAAAAGAGAAACGTTCACGCGATGGTAATCCAGCGGCGGCCCTAGGGGCCGCCGTTTCTCGTGCCGGACCGAGACCGTGGTTTCTGTGCGGCGACCGCCTAGCGTCGCCGGTCGCGCTCAACGGCCAGACGACGGGAAAGTCGATTCGGGTATGTACGGAGGCAACGGTCCGTAGGCTCAGTTGCTAGTGCACATTGTCTAGACTAATATCCACGGGGCGATTACAAGCTTTTCATAAGCCGATCGACATGGATTAATCGATTGGCCCCTCCTTTTGCGAGGACTGGAGATTTCAAATGGCCAACGGATCCAGCCCTGCTGTCGAGGAGCGGCGTGCTCGCGTCGAGGGTGCGGGCGGTGCCGTCCGGCTTCGCGGTGCATGTGAAAGCGATCGGGCCTTTTTACTGGAGGTTTTCGAAAGCACGCGCGTGCATGAGTTTGCGCAACTCGAATGGAATGGCGAGCGCATATCGGCGCTGCTGGCAGAACAGTTTGCGATGCAGGACGCCTATTACCGGCAGCATTACCCCCATGGCCGATTCGACGTGATTATGTTGGGGGAGGCGGCGATTGGCCGGCTGTATCACGACTGGCACGGCAATGAGGCGCGCCTGATCGACATCGCACTGTTGCCGGTATATCGTGGCGCCGGGATTGGCACGCAGCTTTTGCATGCGTTCGTCGCGCGCGCGGCAGCCCGAGCGATGCCGATCGTGCTCTACGTCGAAATGAATAATCCGGTGCAAGGGCTTTATCGCCGGCTCGGGTTTGAATCGGTCGGAGAGAACGGCGTGTATCTGAAGATGCGCCGTCCCGCGGCGGCCTTCGAGCATGAAAGCGGTATATCGATCGAAGGGCTCGTATCGAGGAACTAGCATGAGCGACGCGCAGCGATGCGCGAGCGTAGATGCGATTCGCCGGTGCGCGGGTCGTTCCGATAAGGCGGTAACGATAGAGACCATGGTCGGCAGCATCGACCACACACAATGAACAACGAGCGGGGCTTGCTTGCTGTCGATCCCAACCCACGAAGAAATGCTCGACGCGCTCGGGCAACGATTCACCTTCGCCTTGGCCGACGGGCAAACCGTCGACGCCGTGCTCTCGCATGCGCCCGCGGGCGTTGCCATGAGCGACAGTTTCGTCTGCTACGCAGCGACCTTTGAGCTGCCCGCAGGCGTTGCGCTGCCTCAGGACGTTTATCGCATCGGTTCGCCGACCGGCCGAACCTGGGATCTGCTCGCGACGCCGACGCGACCGACCGAGGACGGCCGATCGACGCTCACTGTCGTCGTGCATACGCATACCGATGAGCTGGACAAAGCGGCCGGCTCGCCGGACGCGAAATAGGCGCTTTTCTCTTTTTCGACAGGAGGCGTGTGATGAGTGATCCGTTTTTGGGCGAAATCCGCATGATGGGGTTCAACTTTGCTCCCACTGGCTGGGCGCAGTGTCAGGGACAACTGATGCCGATCTCGCAGAACCAGGCTTTGTTCGCGCTGCTCGGCACGTTCTACGGCGGTAACGGCACGTCGAACTACCAACTGCCGAACCTGCAGAGCCGCACGCCTGTGGGCATCGGGCAGGGGCTCGGGCTCTCGACCATCGACATCGGCGAGCAAGGCGGCACGGAGAGCGTCACGCTGACGACGGCGAACATGCCGCAGCATACGCACGTGGCGACGCAAGGGCCTGGCACTGCGACGGGCAACATCGCGCTACCCGCAACGACATCGACCGACACGACGGGCGACGGCGGCGTGCCCGGCCCCACCGCCGTGCTGGGACCGGTCAGCTCCGGCGGGCGCCCCCTTGGTCTGTACAGCACCGCAACCGACCACGCCACGACGCTCAAGCCTTTCAGTGTGACGCTGCAGACCACGGCGCCGACGATTACCAACAGCCTTGTCGGGAACAATATTCCCGTTGAGACGCGTAATCCGTATCTGGGTGTCAATTTCTGTATTGCGCTGCAAGGGGTTTTCCCGTCGCGCTCGTAATGAAATGAGTGCGTGCCGCGCGAGCGGCACGCCTTTAAGGATGTGAAGCGATGAAACTCGCCGCCGGCCTCTCCAAACTTCTCGGCGCCATGCGCTCGCCTGCCACCCACGCACGCAGGGAACGCGCAGCGCTTCCCGCGCCGCTGCTCGTTGCGCTCGAGCCGCGCATCGTCTATGACGCATCGGCTGCGTCCATCGGTGCGGCGGCGGTGGTCGCGCAGCATCACGCGAATGTCGATGGCCATCCGGCGAGCCTTGCGCAAGAGGGGGCGTCCCCGGCTGCCCAGGCGCAGAGCGCGACGGCAGCGCGCACGTCGAACCTGTCGGACGCGACGCCTCGTCATGGGTATATGACGCCGGCTGCGGGCGACACCACGGCTGCTTCGTCGACGATGCGGGCGGTGCACGGTTTCACCGATGCGGTGGCCCAGTCGGCGGACAAACAGGTCGTCTTCATCAATTCGAACGTCACCGGCTACCAGACACTCGTCGCGGGCCTGCCGCAGGGCACGCAATATGTGATCCTCGATTCGACGAAGGATGGCCTCGCGCAAATCGAGCAGTATCTGCAGCAGCACCCGGGTGTCAGCGCGATCCATCTCGTTTCGCACGGTTCCGACGGCAACGTGCAGATCGGCGGCACCTGGCTCAACCAAGGCGATATCGCGACGTATAGCGCGGAACTGGCGCAGATCGGCGCGGCGATGCGGCCGGGCGGCGACTTCTTGATTTACGGCTGCGATGTCGCCCAAAACGCCGACGGCAAGGCGCTCGTGCAGCAGATTGCCTCGATCTCGGGATTGAACGTGGCGGCATCGACCGATGCCACCGGGGCGGCCGCGCTCGGCGGCGACTGGGCGCTCGAGTACGACGCCGGCGCGGTCCGTACGTCGGTGATTTTTTCGCAGGCTGCCGAGCAGCAATATGCCGGACTATTGGCCGTCACCGATGAAACATACGATGGACTGGTCGGCTTTGACACGGCCGGCGGTGCGGCGGGCGTCACATCGTTCGACCTGGACGGCATTCACTACACGTTGGACCAGGCTGCGGAATTTGCCGTCGACACCACGACCGTCAACCAGTTCGGCCCTCCGCCGCTCAGTACAGGCCCCAGCGATGGGGTGTTGTTCGGCAACGTGCAAGGCACTTCGCTGACATCGATGACCATGTCGCTGCAAAACGGCGACAAGATGGCCGTGCAGAGCTTCGATATCGACATCAATGCGCCGTCGGTAGTCGCGGTCGAGGCGCTGAATTCCTCCGGAGTCGTGGTAGGCACGCTCACGCTCGATACGTCGGCGAATGGCGGCAGCTCGGTGTTTCACGTCAATTTGTCGGGCAACGCTGCTTTCGCAGGCGTCACGAGCCTGAGATTGCGCGAGACGGATTCGGCGTTTCTCACGCCGACGCTCAACAACTTTACGTATGTCGACCTTTCTTCACCACCGGCCTTGACGGCTTCCGGCGGCAGCACGTCCTTCGTCGAAGCGGATAACGCCACCTCCACGCCGGTCGCGGTCGACAGTGGTATCACGTTGACCGACGGCGATACAACGACTGCGAAGCAGGGAACGGTCAGCATCACGGGGAACTTTTCGAGCGGCCAGGACGTGTTGGCGTTCACGAATACGAGTGCCGCGACGTACGGCGACATCAGCGCTTCGTACTCTGCCGGCTCCGGTATCCTGACGCTCACTTCGGCGAGCGGCACGGCCACGATTGCGCAATGGCAGAACGCGTTTCGCGCGGTGACCTATACCGATACGGCTGTAACGCCGACCACTAGCACGCGTACGGTCAGCTTCCAACTGACGAGCGACGCCTACCAATCGTCCAGCAATGCGGTCACGAAAAGCGTGACCGTCACGGGAACCGATCAAACGCCGATTGTGACGACGACGGGGGGCACAACGAGCTTCAGCGGTGGGGCGTCCGCTATCACCATCGACGGCGGTATCACGGTCAGCGATCTCGACAATACGACACAATCGTCGGGAACGGTGTCGGTTTCGGGCGGCTTCCATAGCGGCGACACGCTGAGCTTCACGAACGATGGCGCGACGATGGGCAACGTCTCGGCCTCATACAACGCGGCGACGGGTGTGTTGACGCTGACCTCGGCGGGTGCGACGGCGTCCGATGCGCAGTGGGCCGACGCGCTGAAAGCCGTGAAGTTCTCGAGCACGAGCACGACGTACGGCAGTCGCACGATTTCGTTCGCGACGAGCGACGGCACGAAGACGAGCACCGCGGCGACCGATACGATCAATGTCGTGAACCCGGTGCAAGTGACGACCGATTCGGGCTCGGCCGCGTTCGTGGCCGGCGACAACACGGCATCGACGCCGGTGGCGATCGATTCCGGCTTGACGGTGAGCGACACTGCCGCCACGACGCTCGGTTCGGCGACGGTGGCCATCACGGGCAACTTCCATAGCGGTGAGGACGTGCTCGCGTTCACCAACAACGGCTCGACGATGGGCAACGTCTCGGGTTCGTACAACGCGGCGACGGGCGTGTTGACGCTGACGTCGGCGGGTGCGACGGCGACGCTCGCGCAATGGCAGAGCGCGCTCGATTCGGTGACTTACACCGACACGGCGGTTACGCCGAACAATGCGACACGCACGGTGAGTTTCACCGTCGTCGATAGCGCGAGCAACACGAGCAATGCGGCGACGCGCACGGTGACGGTGACCGATATCGATCAAACGCCGATCGTGACGACGACGGGCGGCACGACGAGTTATGTTGGCGCATCGGGGGGGGTAGTCATCGATACCGGCGTGTCGGTGAGCGACCTCGATAATGCGACGCAGTCGGCCGCGACCGTGTCGATCGGCGCGGGCTTTCACAGCGGCGACGTATTGAGCTTCACCAACAACGGTTCGACGATGGGCAACATCGCCGCCTCGTACGACGGGAGCTCCGGTGTGTTGCTGCTGACATCGATAGGTTCCACCGCGACCGACGCTCAGTGGGCCACGGCCTTGAGCGCCGTGACTTTCTCGAGCACGAGTACGACCTACGGCAGCCGCACGATTTCGTTCGCCACCAACGACGGTTCAAAGAACAGCGCCTTCGCGAACGATACGGTCAACATGACCGCGCCGCCCGTCATCACGACCGATGCGGGCTCGGCGGCATTCGTCGCGGCAGACAATACCGCATCGACGCCGGTCGCGATCGATCCGGGCTTGACCGTGACCGACGGTAGCGCCACGACGCTCGCGTCGACGACGGTGGCGATCACGAGCGGTTTCCATCCAACGGAGGACGTCCTCGGGTTCACGAACGACGGCTCGACGATGGGCAACATTGCGGCGTCGTACAACGCGGCGACTGGAGTGCTGACGCTCACGTCGGCGGGCGCGACGGCGACGCTGGCGCAATGGCAAAGCGCGCTGCGCGCGGTCACGTATACCGATACGCTCGTTACACCAGCTACTCCCACACGCACGGTGAGTTTCTCGACCGTCGATGGCGCCGGTAATACGAGCGCCACGGCCACGCGCACCGTGACGGTGACCGACACCGATCAAACGCCGATCGTCACGACGACGAGCGGCACGACGAACTACGTCGGCGGCACCTCTGCCGTCACGATCGACGGTGGCATCACGGTGAGCGATCTCGACAATACGACGCAATCGGCGGCGACGGTATCGGTAACGGGCGGCTTCCACAGTGGCGACACGCTCACGTTCGTCAATACGAATTCGACGACGTTCGGCAATATCGTGAGTTCGTTCAACTCCGCGACGGGCGTGTTGACGCTGACGTCCTCGGGCGCGACGGCCACCGACGCGCAGTGGGCGAGCGCATTGTCGGCCGTGACCTTTTCCTCCGGTTCGAGCGCCACGCCGGGCAACCGCACGATATCGTTCGCAACCAGCGACGGCACGAAGGCGAGCGCAGGAGCTACCGACACGGTGGCGGTGCTCGGCCCGCCGACGATCACGACCGATTTGGGTTCGGCCTCGTTCATAGCCGGCGACAACACGGCATCGACACCCGTCGCGATCGATTCCGGGCTGACCGTGACCGATGGCGCGGCCTCAACGTTGTCGTCGGCGACGGTTGCGATCACGGGCAACTTCCATTCGGGCGAAGACGTCCTTGGCTTCGCAAACACGAATTCGACGACGTACGGCAACATCGCCGCTGCGTACAACTCGGCGACGGGCGTGTTGACGCTTTCGTCCTCGGGCAATACGGCGACGCTCGCCCAATGGCAGGCTGCGCTCGATGCGGTGACGTACACGGACACGGCGGTGACGCCGAATGCTGCGACGCGCACGATCAGCTTCTCCGTCGTCGATACGGCGAGCGTCACGAGCAATACGGCCACGCGCACCGTGACGGTGACCGACACCGATCAAACGCCGATCGTCACGACGACGGGCGGCACGACGAACTACGTCGGCGGCACCTCTGCCGTCACGATCGACGGCGGCATCACGGTGAGCGATCTCGACAATACGACGCAATCGGCGGCGACGGTATCGGTAACGGGCGGCTTCCACAGTGGCGACACGCTCACGTTCGTCAATACGAATTCGACGACGTTCGGCAATATCGTGAGTTCGTTCAACTCCGCGACGGGCGTGTTGACGCTGACGTCTTCGGGCGCGACGGCCACCGACGCGCAGTGGGCGAGCGCATTGTCTGCAGTCACGTTCTCGGCGAGTGCTAGCGCCACGCCGGGCAATCGCACGATATCGTTCGCAACCAGCGACGGCACGAAGACGAGCGCAGGAGCTACCGACACGGTGGCGGTGCTCGGCCCGCCGGCGATCACCACGGATGCCGGTTCGGCCGCTTTCGTGCAAGCCGATAACACGGCGTCTACGCCGGTGGCGATCGATTCGGGGTTGACGCTAACCGATGGGACATCGCCGACGCTGGCCTCCGCTACCGTGGCAATCACGGGCAACTTCCATAGCGGCGAGGACGTGCTGGCGTTCAACAATACGAGCGCGGCCACGTATGGCGACATCGCCGCTTCGTACAACGCGGGGACGGGGGTGCTCACGCTGACCTCGGCCGGCGCGACGGCTACGCTGGCACAGTGGCAAGCGGCGCTGGAAGCGGTGACGTACACCGATACCGCGCCCCTACCGAACACGGCGACGCGCACGATCAGCTTCGCGGCCGTCGATACGGGCGCGTTCACGAGCAATACGGCAACGCGCACGGTAACGGTGACGCGCACCGATCAAACGCCGATCGTGACGACGACGGGCGGCACGACGAACCATGTGGCGGGCACGTCGGCGACGACCGTCAATCCGGGCGTGGGGGTCACCGATCTCGACAACCCCACGCAGTCCTCGGCGACCGTCGCGATCACGGGCAACTTCCACACCGGCGAGGACGTGCTCGCGTTCACGAACGGCAGTGCCGCGACGTTCGGCAACATCGCCGCGACCTACGACGGGGCAACAGGCGTGCTGACCTTGTCTTCGGCTGGCGCCACGGCCACGGATGCTCAATGGGCGAGCGCGCTCTCGGCCGTGACGTTCTCGAGCAACGGCACGCACTTCGGCAATCGCACGATTTCATTCACGACCAACGACGGCGTCAAGACGAGCGCGGCGGCGAGCGCTACGGTGGCCGTGCTGGATCGGCCGCACGTCGGCACCGAGGCGGGTGCGGCCTCGTTCGTCGCGGGCGACAACGTGGCGTCGACGCCGGTCGTCGTTTCCCCGGGTTTGACGCTGACCGACATCAGCAGTACCGCGGCGACGTCGGCGACGGTAGCGATCACGGGCGGCTTCCATGCCGGCGAAGACGTGCTCGCGTTCAAGAACGACGGTGCGACGATGAGCAACATCGCTGCGAGCTACGACGCCAACACCGGCGTGATGACGCTGAGCTCGGCCGGCGGTGCGGCCACGCTCGCGCAGTGGCAGGCCGCGTTGGCTTCCGTGACTTATACCGATACGGCCATCACTCCCGATAACGCGACGCGCACGGTCAGCTTCACGGTGACCGACGGCAACGGCACGACGAGCGACGCGCAAACGCGCAGCGTGACCGTGGCCGATACCGATCAAACGCCGATCGTTACGACGTCGGGCAGCGTGTCGTTCACGGCGCGCGGCAACGGCTCGACCCCGGTGGCAGTGGCTCCGCAACTGACGATCGGCGACCGGGACAACGCCACGCTCGCATCGGCCCAAGTGTCGATCGGCACAGGTTTCGATGCAGCCAACGATAGGCTCGCATTCGCGAGCAGCGCGGCGACGGGCAACATCACGGCCAACTACGACGCCGCGACCGGCGTGTTGACTTTGACCTCGGCCGGCGGCACGGCCACGATCGCGCAATGGACCGCCGCGCTGCAGTCGGTCACCTACGCGAACGCAGCGCTCAACGCGGGCAGTAGCCGCACGGTGACGTTCACGGTGAACGACGGCGTGAAGACGAGCGCCGCCGCGTCCAGCACGATCGCGATCACCAACGCGCCGGCATTCCCGCCGATCGTGCCTTCGCCGCCGCCGCCGATCATCGTCGCGCCCGCGCAGACGCATTCGTCGTTGTTCACGGGTGACGACAATACGGCGCCGCCCGACGTGCTCGAGGAGTTCGCTCAGCCGCTGCCGATCGGCTCGGTGCCTGTCGTTTCGACCATGACGTTTACCGATCCGAGCGCCCCGGCGCATACCTATTCGTTGGATCGTACGTCGGTGTCGCGCACGGATATGACGGCGCTCAACGCGTCGATCGCCGTGCTGCCCATCGACGCGCCGCTCGCATTGCCCGACGTTTCGTTCGAGATGGCGCCGAACGATCCGTTCTCCATCAGCGTGGCGACATTGCTGCCGCCTTCGGAGGCGATGCACGGCGGCTCCGACGTCACCGTCCAACTCGCCAACGGCCACACGCTGCCGGGCTGGATCCACTACGACGCAGCGAACGGCGTCTTGCGCGGCAAGCTGCCGCCGGGCGTCGAGGACGTGCATATCGTCGTTCGAACGCGCGATGCGTCCGGGCATGAAACGCGTCGCGAACTCGTGCTGGCGCCGCACGAGAAGCACGGCGGCTCGCATGGCGCTGCACGCGGCGTCGCCCATCCGAAGGCGCCGGGGCATGCGGCGCTCGCGGAGCCGTCCGTCGCGCGCGCGGCGCACCCGGTCGGCAAGCCTTCGCTCGATCAACAGTTCGCCAAGGCGCGCGCGGCGTTGCACGTATCGAATCCGGGCGGCGCTGCGCGCCGCGTATGAATCTCCGTCATCCTTCAACACCAATGAGACTACAACCCTCTGTTGCCGAAACAATGCCCGCGCCTCCCATGGCGCTTGCGGCAAACGCCGCGCGCGAGCCGCATTCCAAGCGTGCATTGCGTCCGTCGCTGATCGCCCTCTCGGTGGCGGCATTGTGGCTGTCGGGCTGCGCGATCAAGCCGACGCCGTTCACCGATGCCGAGCGCGCACAAAGCGCACGAGCCGATCGCACGGCGATGTTCGCGGATCAACCGCCGCTCAGCGGCCCCGTCACGCTCGAAGAAGCCATGGCGCGCGCGATTCGCTACAACCTCGATCATCGTCTGAAGATGATGGAAGAGGCGCTCGCGCAAAAGCAACTCGATGTGGCGAATTTCGACATGCTGCCGCGCTTGACGGCCGCGGCCGGCTATACGCATCGGGACCATCCGCTCGCGTCGGAGTCCATCTCGCTGCAGACGCATCAGGTGTCGTTGGAGCCGTCGTATTCGACCGATCAGAACGATCGCACGGCCGATCTCACGTTCTCGTGGAACGTGCTCGACTTCGGCGTAAGCTACTTCGAGGCCAAGGAACAGGCCGATCGGGTGCTCGTCGTCGAGCAGCGCCGGCGCAAGGTCGTGCAGTTGATGATGCAGCAAGTGCGCGAAGCATACTGGCAAGCGGTGGGCGCGCAACGCCTCGAGAAGCGGGTCGGCCCGCTGCTCGCGCAGGCCCGCCAAGCGCTCGAGGATTCGCGCAAATCGCAGCAGGAGGGGCTGCGCTCGCCGCTCGATACGCTGGCCTATCAGCACGCGCTGCTCGACATCATGCGCCAGCTCGAAGCCGTGCGCGACCTGCTCGACGAGGCCAAGCCGCGGCTCGCCTCGCTCATGAACGTCGCACCCGGGACCGACATCACGCTCGCGCCGCCCGAGGACTTTACGGTGCCGCAGTTCGACATGCCGATGGACCGCATGGAAGAGACGGCGCTCGAGCGCCGGCCCGAACTCGTCGAAGCGAGCTACAACGAGCGGATCAGCATCAACGAGACGCACAAGGCGATCGCCAAGCTGCTGCCCGGCATCGAATTCCAGTTGGGCACGCACTACGATAGCAACAGCTTCCTCGCCTATCACGCATGGCGTGCGGCGGGCATCAACGTGAGCTGGAATCTCTTGAACCTGCTCAATGCGAAGAACATCCGCGGTATGGCGGACGCGCAGCGCGACGTCGCTCATGCACAGCAGCTCGCGCTGTCGATGGCCGTGCTCACGCAAGTGCACGTCGCGCGCGCCGAGTTGAGCGCCAAGCAGCGCCAGTTCGATCTATTCAAGCAGATCAACGATGTGGACGGCCAGATCCTGCAGCACACGCACAACGCCACCATGGCGAACGCGCAAGGCAAGCTCGAAGAGATTCGCGCGGCAACTTCGGCAATGATGTCGGAGTTGCGCCTGTATCAAAGTTACGGTGAACTCGAAAGCGCTTACGGTCAGATGTTGGCGACGCTCGGGCTCGACCCGCTGCCCGCGGATGCCGGCAAGGGAGATTTGAAATCGATCGAGCAGTCGATCGGCACGGAGCAAGCGCGTTGGGCCCAATTCGGCCGCGCGGACGGAGCAAAAACGCAATGAATCGATGGTGCAGGGCAGGGCGGCGCGGTACGGCCCTGATGGTAGTGGTTTGCAGCTCGTTAGCCGGCGGCGTGCAGGCAGCGGGGCATCAGGCCGTGGCGCCGCATGCGTTGCCGGCGGCGCCGAATGCGTCGATGGCTACGGCTGTGCCCGGCGTGTCTTCGGCCGCGCATGCCGACGAAGACGGCCGGATTCGCGTTCAGCTCGTCGCGCGCGATCAAGTCGACATATCGAGTGAAATCAGCGCGAAGATCGCCTCGATGCCGTTTCGCGACGGCGATGCGTTTCGCGCCGGGCAGACGCTCGTCTCGCTCGATTGCTCGCTGTATGCCGCGCAGTTGCACAAGGCCCAGGCGGAAGCCGATGCGGCCGTGCAGCTAAGACGTGTCAACGATCGCCTCTCGCAACTGCATTCGATCGGCGAGATCGAGGTGCAGCAAGCCGAGGCGAAGGCGAAAGCGAGCGCGGCCGAAGTCGCTTATATGCAGGCGACGGTGCGAAAGTGCGGTATCGCCGCGCCGTTCGACGGGCGCGTGGTCAAACGCAGCGCCTCGGCGCAGCAGTTCGCCGAGCCCGGCAAACCGCTGCTGACGATCGTCGACACGGGCCGTCTGGAACTGAAGATGATCGTGCCGTCGAAGTGGCTCGCCTGGCTCAAGCCCGGGCACGCGCTGACGGTGGACGTCGATGAAGTCGGCAAGCGCTATCCCGCCACGGTCGCGCGCATCGGGGCGCGGGTCGACCCCGTGACGCAGACCGTCGACGTGACGGCCGCGCTGGCCGCCCACACGCCCGAGTTGTTGCCGGGCATGAGCGGCTGGGCGCGCTTCACCGCCCCCGGTCGCTAGACGGTAGCCGCATCATGAACGCCCCGCTGCGGATCGAGGCGAGCGCGCTCGCCTTGCTCTGGCAATTGTCCGCGCGTGCACGCGAAGCGTCGAGCGAGGAGACGCTCGGCTTCGTCATCGTCAACGAAACGCTTGCGCTCGCGCCCTACCGCCAGGCGGCATGGTGGCGCGCGCCCGTGCACGTGCCCGGCGCCGTCGCGGCCGTCTCGGGCTTGCCGCAGAGCGACCCGGGCGCGCCCTACGTGCAGTGGCTCGGAGAAGTATGCCGCGCGCTCGAACGTCGTGAGCGTGCTGCTTCGAATGGAACGGCCGGAGCGCAGGCCGCGCAGGCGGCAAGTCCGGGCGAAGCGGCCGCCAATGCAGCGGGGCCGAAAGCATCGGCGCAGAACCCACCGGCGCAGAACGCCGGCCCTGCGGCATCCGCTTGGCCTCATGCGTTCGCCGCCCACGACCTGCCTGATCCGCTCGCAGCCGAATGGGACGCCTGGTGGCCGGCGCACGCGCTATGGGTACCGCTCGTCGATCGGACGGGCCGCTCGTTCGGCGGGGTGGTGTTCGCGCGTGAGCAGCCATGGACGCCCGTGGACGAAGCGCTGCTCGCGGAACTCGCGCGAGTCTGGTCCCATGCGCTCGCGGCGTTTTCTCCTCGTGCGTCATGGGCGGAACGCGCCAAGCTCGCGCTGCGTGCCGGCAAGCAGCGGCGCCGCGTGCTCGTGGCAGCCACCTGCGCGCTCGTCCTGCCCGTGCCGTTGACGGTGCTCGCGCCGGCCGAGGTTACGCCGAAGGACCCGTTCGTCGTGCGCGCGCCGCTCGACGGCGTCATCGACCGCTTGTTGGCGCAGCCCAACCAGCGCGTGGAAGCGGGCACGCCGCTGTTCGCGCTCGACGCCACCGCGCTTGCCTCGCGTTACGCGCTTGCCAACAAGAACTACGCGACGGCGCAGGAGGAATATCGACAGACCGCGCAGCTCGCCGTCACGGACGACAAGGACCGGCTCGACATGGCGCTGCGCAAGGGCAAGCTCGATCAAAGCGCGGTCGAACTCGACTACACGGCGCGCGAACTCGCGCGCGTGAACGTGAACGCGCCGCGTGCCGGCGTGGCCGTCTTCTCCGATCCGAACGATTGGAACGGCAAAGCGGTGTCGATCGGCGAAAAGGTGATGTTGCTCGCCGATCCGGCTCGCGTCGAATTGACGGCCTATGTGCCTGTCGCCGACAACGTCGACGTCGTGCCGGGCGCGAACGTCACGCTCTTCCCGAAAAGCTCGCCGCTCGCTTCGTACGATGCGCGCATCGATACCGTGGCCTATCGTGCCGAGCCGACGACCGAGGGCGTCGTCGCCTATCGCGTGAAGGCCACGTTCACCGGCAACGTCAGACCGCCCCTTGGCGTGATGGGCACCGCGCGCATTCACGGCCGCTGGGTGCCGCTTGCCTACTATCTGCTGCGCCGCCCGCTGGCGAGCGCGCGGCAGTGGCTCGGCTGGTAGGCCGTGCGCGGCCTTCGCTATCACTGACGCGACGCATCGATGTCACGCCTTCCCTCTCTGCGCCAAGAACTGAGCCTGACGTCCGGCGCGCCGACGCCCGACGGCGCGCCGACGTGGACGCTCCACGATCCCGCGGGCAATCGCTTCTTCCAGATCGGCTGGCCGGCGTTCGAGATGCTCTCGCGCTGGTCGCTCGACGACCCCGAGGCGATCGTTGCATCGGTCAACGCGGAGACCACGCTTCGACTGACGCTGGACGACTTCGAGGCGCTTGCGCGGATGCTGCAGCATCAGCATTTGCTCGTTGCGGCGAACCCGGCCGATACGGGGCGGCTCGCGAACGCGGCAGCGGCGCACAAGCTCTCGCACGCGATGTGGCTGCTCAAGCACTACTTGATGATCCGCGTGCCGCTTTGGCGCCCGATGCCGTTCTTGGGACGCTTCGCGGGCTACGCCGAGATTGCCTACCAGCCGGCGTTTTGGACCGCGGTGACGGTGATGGCCCTGACCGGCCTCGTGCTCGTGTCGCAGCGCTGGGATGAGTTCATCCATACCTTCCATGGCTACGCCGACTTGCGGGGACTCGTCGCGATTGGGGCGGCCATCGGCTGCGCGAAGCTATTGCACGAGTTCGGGCACGCGTTCACGGCGCACCGCTACGGCTGCCGCGTGCCGACGATGGGCATCGCGCTGCTCGTGATGGTGCCGGTGCTCTATACCGATACGACCGAGGCCTGGAAGGTGCCGGGGCGCGCGCAGCGCCTGCGCATCGGCGCGGCCGGCATGCTCGCAGAGCTCGCGTTGGCCGCTTTGGCGACGCTTGCGTGGAGCGTGCTGCCCGATGGACCGTTGCGCGCGGGCGCATTTCTGCTCGCGACGACCACCTGGATCGGCACGTTGACGATCAACGCGAGCCCGTTCATGCGCTTCGACGGCTACTTCCTGTTGTCGGACTGGCTCGACATGCCGAACCTGCACGACCGGGCGTTCGCGTTCGGCCGGTGGTGGCTGCGCGAGCGGCTGTTCGGCTTCGGAGATCCGCAGCCTGAACCCTGCGCGCCCAAGCGCCGCCGCTTTCTGATCGCGTTTTCGTTCGCGACTTGGCTCTATCGGCTCGTCGTGTTCTTCTCGATCGCGCTCGTCGTCTACCACGCATTTTTCAAGGCGCTCGGCTTGATGCTGTTTTTCGTGGAGTTCGGCTGGTTCATCGTGCGCCCGATCGCGCGCGAAATCGGCGCATGCTGGCGTCGCCGCTCCGATCTGCCTTGGCGTCGCGAGACGCGGCGCACCGCGGTCATCGGCGCCCTGCTGCTCGGCTTTTTCGTGCTGCCCTGGCACGGCGGCGTCAGCGCACCCGCGGTGCTCGGGCCGTTGCGTGCGCAAGGGCTTTATGCGCCCGAGGCGGGCTTTGTGACGGAGCAGGCGCCAATCGCACGCGACGGACAGCGCGTTCGCGCGGGCGATGTCCTCGCCGTGCTGGCTTCGCCCGATCTCACGCACCGGTTGCAAGCGGCGCAGGCCGATGAGGCGCTGCTCGGCTGGCAGGTCGAGCAACAGCCATTCGACGAGCGCTTGCTCGAACAAGGGGTGGCGCTGCGGCGTCGCTGGGAAGCGGCGCGCGAGACCGAGGCCGGACTCACCGCGCAAGTGGCGCAACTGACGCTGCGCGCCCCCTTCGACGGCGTCGTGCAAACCGATGACGCGCTTGCGCAGGGCGCCTGGCTGCCGCGCGGCGAGCACGTGTTCGACGTCGTCGGGCCGATCGGCGTGAAGGGCGAAGCGTTCATCGGCGAAGACGACGCCGCACGCGTGGCGGCGGGCGATCCCGTGGATTTCGTCGCATCGGTGCCCGAACTCGGTTCGGTGCATTGCCGCGTCATGGCGGTCGATCGCGTGAACGTGGCCACGCTCGACGCCCCCTCGCTCGCGAGCGTCTATGGCGGGCCGCTGCCCGTGCAGCAGCAGAGCGGCACGCATCAGCTCGTGCCGCTCGCGGCGCTCTACCGCGTGCGCATCGGCGATTGCCCGGCCAACGCGGCGTGGCCGCGCGAGATCGACGGTACCGCGACGATCGGCGGTGCGCGGCAAAGCTTCGCGTGGCGTGGGCTCGAGCACCTCGCATCGGTGCTTCGGCGAGAGGGGGGCGCGTAGGGCGAAGGCTCGAACCGTGCGCCGCCTCGCGCGCGGTCCGGTCACGCCGGGTGTCACCGGTCGATTCGGCGTGCGGTCAAGCGGGGGGCGGCCGGCGACGGCACGATTGATGCTTCTGGGTTCGGATGCGGATTTTTTTTGGAGGCCCCATGCCGAACCGTGAGCAACGTGAAGGCAAAACCGAGCGCGCCCAGCAAGCCGATGCAAGCGTCGGGCGCGTACACGTGGAACCCGAGCCTGTGCCCGGCCATACGGAAAACATACCGGTGGACGGCGACATGCGGCAGGCGCCCGGCGCAAGCTCCGACGCCGGCCCGGTGGCGGGTCCCGTCGAAGGGGGCGCGCCCAGCACCGACCCGGATACCGAACCTGGGACCCCGCCGGGGACGCAAAGCGAGCGAGACCGGTCGCGCGGGTCCAATTAGTCGAGGCGGCGATGAGAACAATGACAAGACTGCTGAGTGGCGCGACCTACGCATTCAATGTGCCGTTCGTGCGCCGCGCGTGCGCATCGGGTACCGTCGCGGGCCTAGGCGCGGCAGGCGCTGCCGCTTACGGTGCGCGCAAAGAAGGGGGTACCGCCTGTGCACCCATGAACGCCGTCACGCATTACATCTGGCCCGAGCGAGCCGTGCGCGAACGCGGGTTCAGCGTGCGCCATACCGTGCTGGGCCTAGGCATTCATCAGGCGGCCGCCATCTTTTGGGCGTTGCTGTTCGAGCGCATCGTGCCGCGCGCACCGCGAGCTCACCCCACGCGCGTCATCGCGGCGGCGGCTGCGACTGCTGCCACCGCTTACTGCGTGGATTATCACTTCGTGCCCAAACGCTTGGCGCCGGGTTTCGAGGCGCATCTGGGGCCGCGATCGATGGCGGGCGTGTACGTCGGCATCGCGGTAGGATTGGCCGCCGTTGCGCTGCTTCGCCGTGAAGGACGCTAGTGCAGGGAGACGACGGCGGATTGCGGTGGTGGCAAGGGAGGCGTTCCGCCATCGGAAGTTTTCATGCGGTCTCGGCCTACTCTACGATTGCGCCACTTGCGCGAGGAGATCGCGCAGCCACACGCTGGCCGGGTCCAAATGGCTGCGCGGATGCCACGCGGCGAACATCGAAAAGCCGCGCGCCTCGAATGGCAACTCGAACACGTCGAGCGCGTCGCGATAGCGTGTGGCCAGGCGCATGGGCAAGGTGGAGACGTAATCGGTCAGTGCGAGCAATTCCGGCACGACGGTGAAATGCTGCACCGAGAGGACGACGCGGCGCGCTCGACCCAGCGCTTGCAAATGCTCGTCCATGAACCCGAAGAAACTCCCGCCGCTCGTCGACACGAGCACATGCTCGAGCGAGCAGTACGTATCGAGGTCGAGCGGTGCGACGCCACGCGGGTGCCCCTTGCGCTGCACGCAGACGAAGCGCTCGTCGTAGAGCTTGCGCGCCTTCGCCCACGCCGGAACCATTCGCTCGGAGCCGATCAAGACATCGATCTCTCCACGCTCGAGCCGGTCGATGCTCACGGCCGACTCCGCCGCGACGAACGCGAGTTGTGCGTTCGGCCCAGCCTGCGTGGGCCACGACTGCATCAAACGAAACCCGAGCACGGCTACGGCTTGATCGCTTCCGGCGATGACGAACCGGCGCGTATCGACGAACGGATCGAACGACGCCTGCCCGCGCACGACCGCTTCGACTTGCGCGAGCGCAGCCTTGAGCGGCGCCATCAACTCGGTCCCACGCGCGCTGCGCGTCATACCGCGACCGCTCGGGGAAGGAATCAGCAGCGGATCGCCGAATAGCTGCCGCAACCGGGCCAACTGGGTCGAGACGGCGGGCTGCGTCAGATGCAGCCGCGCGGCCGCGCGGGTCACATTCGATTCCTCGAGCAGCGCATCGAGCGAAACGAGCAGGTTTAGGTCGACGCCCTTTAGATCAATCACGTTTATGGGTCGAATCTTTAGAATTGATTTCAAGAATACCTAGCCGAGGCCTAGAGTTCAATCGTCCGATTTCATTTCCCTACTCGACCACACCGGAGGAACCGACGATGAAGGCCTGGATGCTCGACCAACCTGGCAAGCCCTTGGCGCTGCGCGAAGAGCCTACGCCGCAACCGCGGCGCGGCGCCGTGCTGCTGCGCATGCAAGCCGTGCCGCTGCTCAGTTACACCCGCGCATACGTAGAGGGCAAGCTGCCGTATGCCTTTCCGCCCGGGCCGTTTTCCCCGGGAACGAACGGCGTCGGCTGCATCGAAGCGGTGGGAGAGGGTGTATTCGGTTTTCGCGCTGGCCAGCGCGTGGCCGTCAATCCCTATTGGCGCGCCGACGAAACCGTTGCGGAGCCCGAGCAAGTGCTGATCGGGCTGACAGGGATCAGTGCCGGGAGCGCATCGCTACTCGAGGACTATCGCCACGGCACGCTGCGAGAATTGGCCGAGTTCCCCGCTTCGACGGTCATCGCCTTGGATGGGCTCGATGCGGTGCCGTCTTCGCGCCTCGCGGCGCTCGGCAAGTTCTCGGTCCCATTCGGCGGTTTGCGGCGCGGGCGCTTGAGCGCAGGTGAAACGGTGGCCGTCAACGGCGCCACGGGTTACTTCGGCTCGGCCGCAGTACTGGCCGCGCTGGCGCTCGGCGCGGGCCGCGTCATCGCGCTGGGCCGCCGTGCGCAAGCGCTGACCAAGCTCGTCGAATTGGGCGCGGGGCGCGTGCGCCCTGTCGTGCTCACGGGCGATGGCGCGCGCGACGTCGCCGCGATTCGCGAAGCCGCGGGCGGCGGGGTGGATCTCGCCTTCGACATGGTCGGCCACGCGTCCGATGCCGGTGCGACGCTCGCCGCGCTGCGCAGCTTGCGCCGCAACGGCCGGCTCGTGCTGATGGGCAGCATGCAGGTGGAACTGCCGATTCCCTACGGCGAGATGCTGCTCAACAACTGGGAGCTGATCGGCAACTTCATGTACACGCGGGCCGATTATTTGGCGCTGGTTTCGCTCGTGGCTTCAGGGCAGCTCTCGCTCGATGCGGTTGACGTGACGGGCTACCCGTTCGCTCAACTGGAAGCCGCGATCGATCGTGCCGGCGAGGCGCAGGGCCTGCAATGCACGGTCGTCGAGGCCGAAGACGAGCGCGCCTGGGGCGCCCCGCCGGCGCGCC
This sequence comes from Trinickia sp. Z7, assembly GCF_056498045.1. Lineage (NCBI taxonomy): Bacteria > Pseudomonadati > Pseudomonadota > Betaproteobacteria > Burkholderiales > Burkholderiaceae > Trinickia > Trinickia sp. Z7. Next base: position 187,240 of record NZ_JAUEQW010000004.1, on the reverse strand, counting down.
CCGCGGCGCAGGCCGTCAGTTGACGAGCATCCCCGTCAGCCAATAGGCCTGAACCACCGTCATCACGCACACGATGAGCGCGAAGAACAGGCTGTGCCGCAGAGTGAAGCGAAACAGCGACGCCTCCTGCCCCGCGAGGCCCGTTGCGGCGCACGCCACGGCGATCGATTGCGGCGAGATCATCTTGCCGGTTACGCCGCCTGTCGTGTTCGCCGCGACGAGCAACGTGTCGGACACGCCGATCTGATGGGCGGTCGTATGTTGCAGCGAGCAGAACAGCGCGTTCGACGAAGTGTCCGAGCCGGTCAAAAACACCCCCAGCCACCCGAGCAGCGGCGAGAAGAACGGGAACGCCGCGCCGGTGCCCGCGAGCAACAGGGCGAGGGTGGAGGACATGCCCGAGTAGTTTTCGACGAAAGCGAAAGCGAGCACGAGGCCGATCGACAACACGGGGCGGCGCAGCTCGCCGATCGTTTCCGCGAGCGTGGCGGCGGCCTCGCGCGGCTTGACGCGAAGCAGTGCGGCCGAGATCAGTGCCGTGAGCAGAATGGCCGTGCCGACTGCCGAGACGAGGTCGAGTTTGAAGACGGCATCGTAAGCCTTCGGCGCGGCGACGATCGGCGCGGTTTTGAGCACCAGCCGATCGAGCCCCGGAACGTGCACCGAGAAGACCGTACCGGCCAGCGCGCCGTGCGCCGCGAACAGCGCTTTGAACGCAGGCAAGCTCCAGATCGTAACGATGATCGTTAGGAGTACGAACGGCATCCACGCGCGTAGCGTCTGCGCGGCGGTATAGGGCGAGGGCTGGCGGCTGCGGGCCGCGATCTGTGCGCCGTTGCCGCCTGCGCCGAAGCCGGTGAGGGCGGCCGCGCCGCCGCCCGTGGCGCCCACGGCTGCTTGCGACGCCGCGCGCGGCTGCCAGACTTTGAGGAAGGCCGTGAGCGAGACGAGGCTCACGAGCGCCGAGGTGATGTCGGGCAGCTCCGGTCCGATGTGATTGGACGTGAAGTACTGCGTGACGGCGAAGCTGCCGCCGGCGACGAGCGCTGCGGGCCACGTTTGTTTGACGCCGCGCAGGCCGTCCATGACGAACACGAGCCAGAACGGCACGAACAGCGAGAGCAGCGGCAACTGCCGGCCCGCCATCGCGCCGATGTGGAACGGATCGAGGCCCGTCACTTGACCGGCGACGATGATGGGGATGCCCATCGCACCGAAGGCGACGGGCGCGGTATTGGCCATGAGGCACAGGCCCGCGGCGTAGAGCGGATTGAAGCCCAGGCCAACGAGCAATGCGGCCGTGATGGCCACGGGTGCGCCGAAGCCCGCGGCGCCTTCGAGAAACGCGCCGAAGGAAAACCCGACCAACAGCATCTGCAAGCGGCGATCGTCGGTGATCGACAGGACCGAGGCGCGAATGATTTCGAATTGCCCGGCTTTCACGACGATCTTATAAAGGAACACGGCCGTCACGATGATCCAGGCGATCGGCCATATGCCGTAGGCAAAGCCGTAGCCCGCGGCGGCGAAAGCTTGCGTGGCCGGCATGTGATAAGCGGCGATCGCCACCGCGAGCGAAAGCGCTAGGGTAATCGCGGCCGCGACGTGCCCCTTGAGCTTGAACCCTGCCAGCGCGACGAAATAAAACACGACGGGGATGCCGGCCGCGAGGGCGGATAGCCCTAAGCTGCCGAGCGGCATATACGTTTGACTCCAAGCCTGCATGTCGGTCTCCTCCGAAGATGCATAAAAAAGCGGGAGCGCCGTCGGCGAGCGCGCAGGACAGGCAGCCCCCTGCTCGACGGCAAGCGTCGAGCGTCGAACGGGGAGTGCGGGCGCGTTCGCGTCGGTCGCGTTATTCGGGTTGGCCGCGGCTGCGCAGCAAATCGGCGAGGCTGCGCGGCGCGGGTTTGAGCGGCGTGCGGTGCTGCGTCCATCCCATCTGCCGCCGCGGCGTGAAGGCGGATAGGCGCGTTGCCGCCCAGCGGAACAATCGATAGACGCGCGGGTGCGCGAACGCACCGCGCCAAAAGCGCCAGACGATTTGCTCGCGCTGGCTGTAGTTCGCGCCTTGGCCGCGCAGCGGGTGCGATACGGCTTCGGTCGGTGCGCGATTCGCTTCCGTGCGCAGCCGCACCAGCAATTGCGGAATCGGAATGCGCACGGGGCAGACCTCGCCGCAGGCGCCGCACAGCGACGATGCGGTCGGCAAATCCGCCGTCGCCTCGAGCCCGAGCAAATGCGGCGAGATGATCTTGCCGATGGGGCCGGGATAGGTCGTGCCGTAAGCATGTCCGCCGATGCGCGTATACACCGGGCAGTGGTTCATGCACGCGCCGCAGCGGATGCATTGCAACGTCGCACGCAATTGCTCGTCGGCATAGGCCTGGGTGCGGCCGTTGTCGAGCAGGACGAGATGCATCTCGCGTGGCCCGTCACGTTCGCCTTCGCGGCGCGGCCCCGAGATCAGGTTGAAGTAGGTGGTGATGGCCTGTCCCGTAGCGGAGCGCGTGAGCAGACTCGCGAGCGGCACGATGTGTTCGAGCTTCTCCACGACTTTCTCGATGCCCATCACCGCGATATGCACGTCGGGCACGGTGGTGGATAGCCGCCCGTTGCCTTCGTTCTCCACGAGCCAGAGCGTTCCTGTATCGGCCGCCGCGAAATTCACGCCCGACAGTCCGATGTCGGCATCGACGAAGGCATGGCGCAGCGCGCGCCGGCCCGTCTGCAGCAATGCATCGACGTCCTCGGTGTAGGCCGCATCGGCGATCTTCGCCTCGAACAAGCGGGCGATATCGGCCTTGGTTTTGTGAATCGCGGGCATGACGATGTGCGATGGCTTCTCGTCGGCCAACTGAACGATGAATTCGCCCAGATCGGACTCGGTGCAGGTCACGCCGTGTTCTGCAAGGTAATCGTTGAGTTCGATCTCCTCGCTCGCCATCGATTTGCCTTTGATGATGCGTTTGGCGCGATGAGCCCGTGCGATGTCGAGGATGATCGCATTCGCCTCGGCCGGCGTCTCCGCCCAATGCACGCGCACGCCGCGCGCGACGAGCGCGGTCTCGAGCGTCTGCAGCAACTCGGGCAGGCGTGCGAGCGCGTGTTGACGAATGGCTTCGCCCAAATCGCGCAGCGCTTCGAGCTCGTCGGCATCGGGAAACTGAACGGCGCGTTTCGCTTGCAAGAAATCCATCGCGCCGCGAAAGCTGGCGCGTAACTGGGGATCGTCGAGCGCCGCGCGCGCGCGTGCCTTGAAGTCGCCGGGCGGGACGAAATGAAGCGCTTGAGTGCTCATCGATCTTCCTCTCGTTGCGCGTGATCCGTGCCGTCTTCGTCGGTGACGATGACGACCCATAGCGCGCGGGGACCGTGTGCGCCGTAAGCTAGCGTTTGTTGAATGTCCGACGTTTTCGACGGGCCGGAGACGAGCACGAGGTTCGTCGGCATTCCTTCGCGCCAGCGTTCCGTATGCGCAGCTTCATGCAAGTCGCGGTGCAGCGTGTCGGCATGGACGAGGGCGATGTGCAGCGGCGGGGCGAGCGACATCGTGCGAGGCGAGCCGCGGTCCGGGCACAGGACGATCGTTCCCGTCGCGGCGATGCCCGAGCGCGCGACCGTGAAGCCGGCTTCGACCGTATCGAAGAGTTCGGCCTTCCACTGTTCGAGCGGCTTCGCGAACGCGAGCGGCTCGACGGTCGCGGGCAACGCGGCTGCGAGCGCCGCGCCTTCGGGTCGGTCCGTATCCAACAGCAAGCGCCGCACGCCGGCTTGCGCGATGCGCTGGGCGAGTTGCGCCTGCCAGGTCGCCGCGCTTGCGCGCCACACGTCTGCGTGCGCGGCCGTGAGGGCGGCCTCGAAAGCATCGATGCGGGCCGCACGGGTAGCCCCGAGCAACGCGCCCCATTGACTGTAGTGCGCGTCGATACGGCCATCCAACTGGGTTCCGGCAACACTCGGAGGTGTCGGCTGCGTCGGCTGGGCCGCGCGAAGCCGCCCGAGAATACGCTCGCGTGCGCCGATCATGATTGACGCTCCAGCTTGCGCTGGGCCTCATCGGACGGCGTCGCCGCCAGCGTTTGCCCAGCGCGGGAACGCGCGGGCCGAGGCGCGGCGGCGGGGCTGCGTACGGCCCGTGCGTCGCCGCCGGTGCGCCGCCACAGAAAACTCGCCAAATGCTCGACGGCGAGCGGCGCGCCCTCGTGTTCGGCCGCATGGCCGATGTTGAGCAGACAGCCGCAGTCGGCCGACACGAGCCGCTCGCATCCTGTCGCACAGGCCGAGGCGACCTTGTCGCGCACCATGGCGCCCGAAATATCCGGATGTTTGAGCGAGAACGTGCCGCCGAAGCCGCAGCATTCCGATTCGCGTTCGTGCTCGACGCGCGTCACGCCCGGCAAGGTATCGACGAGCGCCACACCATGCGCACGCGTGCCCATTTCACGGCGCGCCGCGCACGACGTATGCAGCACCACGCGTTCGTCGCCAAGCGGTGCGGCCATGGCTTCGTCGCCATAGTCCACGTCGAGCACATGAACGAGAAATTCGGTGAGTTCGAAAACGCGCTCGGCCAATTGCCGGGCTTTCGCCTCTTCGGCCGGATGCTCGGCGAACAAGGGCGCCCAATGATGGCGCATCATGCCCGCGCACGAGCCCGACGGCACGACGATCGGCCAGGGTTCGCTGAACATGTCCAGTTGCGCCCGTGCCACGGCGCGCGCTTGCTCGGGATTGCCGCTGCTGTATGCGGGTTGGCCGCAGCAGCTTTGCGCCCGGGGAAAATGGACGACGAGCCCTTCGCGCTCGAGCAGGCGCACCGCATCGAGCCCGGCTTGCGGCACGAACAGATCGACCAAACAGGTGGCGAAAAGATAGACGTCGGTGGGCCGGCGCGTGGGGTAATGCCGTTGCTGCATGTCTCTCTCCTGTGCCATTCGAAGTGCGGCGGACGCGGCGATGGCGATCTGGGCGCATAATTGCCGCAACCGCGGGCGGGTGCAAATTGGTTGGACCAATCGGCGGCGCCGCTGCGGCAGTTCGATGATGCGAGGACGAAGATGGGACAGATCGGAGCCGTGCGTTCTTCGCGCGTGCAAGCGACGATGCGCAAGCTCGAAACGGCTTTGCTCGACGGCACCTGGCCGGCGGGGACGCGCCTGCCTGCCGAGCGCGCGCTTGCCGAACGGTATGCGGTGTCCCGCAACACCATTCGCGAAGCGATCCAACGGCTGGCGGCGCGGGACCTGCTGCAAAGCCGGCGCGGCGCGGGGGTTTACGTGACGGACCGCTTACGCACGAGCGTGGCGTCGCCCTGGGGCGAACTCGTGAGCGACCATCCGGCCCTGCGCGAGGACATCCTCGAATTTCGCCGCGTGCTCGAAGGCGCGACGGCTTACTTTGCCGCGATGCGGGCGACGAAAGAAGAAATCAGAGCGATCACCGGGCTGATGCGCACGCTCGAGCAGGCGCGGCGCGCCGACGACAAGGCGGCCGAGGCGCAGGCCGACGCCAAGCTGCACGAAGCGATTGCGAAGGCGTCGCACAACGCGATGTTCTTGCATCTGCATGCGGGCGTCCTCGGCGTGCTGCGCGAGCACATCACGGCCAACGGCACGGGGCTGCGCGAGCAGGAGGAGAGCGCATCGGAGATGTTGCTGCAGCAGCATCGCATGCTGTGCGAGGCGATTTGCGCCCGCCGGCCCGAAGAAGCGCGCACGGCAATGCAAACGCATATCGACTTCGTGCGCAGCAAGAAGTGAGGCGTAACGCCAACGCAACGACTTCCGCCTCCAGAGAGATTGGTCCAACCACGGGCCGATTTCAGGCAAGGCCGCCGTCGATTCTCCAGATGAGAACATGCCCGGCAACGAGGCCGGGCATCTTCAAGCGAAACAACGCAATCCAAGTGCGGCGCTCAGGCGGTTGGCTTTGGGGCGCGCGCAACCGATGCGGCGGTGCGCGGCAGCTTGGACCAGCGCAGAAGCAGGGGGAACGCCACGCAGCCGATCGCGGCAACGGCGGTGACGAACCCGGCGAGCGCCGACACGGTGCCCGGCATCGCGGCGATCAGATAGATCGCGAGCGAACCCGCCATCAGGTGCATCGCGCCCATCAGGCCCGATGCGGCGCCGGCGTTGTCGGGGAAGCTCGTGACGCCGCCCGCGAACGACAAGGGCACGATGAATCCATTGGCGAGCGTGACGACCGATATCGCGAGAATCATGGGCAGGGGCGTCATTCCGCCGAACCAGCCGGCCGCGAGCAAGCACGCCGCGCCTGCGGCGAGGATAGCGAAGCCGAAGCCGAGCAAGCGATCGATGCCGTGGGTTCTTGCGAAATGACGCGAAGTCAGATTCCCAAAAATATAGGTGGCCGACAGTGTCAGGTAACAGTAGCTGATGGCCTTCGTCGATAGGCCCATGCTGACGAGGATGACGGGCGAGGCGGCGAGGTAGCCGAGATAGGCGGCATAGCCCACGCACAAATTGAGCGCATACGACCAAAAGCGCGGCTGGCCGAGCAGCATCGGATAGCTGCGGAAGGTGCGCATGACATCGTTGTGGCGATTGGACTTGGGCACCGTTTCGGGAATATGGACGGCCAACAGCACGACGGCGAGCACGCCCAGTGCGGCCGTGAATAGGAACGGCGCGCGCCACGAAACATAGGTCGTGATATAGCCCCCGACGAGCGGGGAGAGCGCGGGCGAAGCGCCGACGATCGGCATGATGGTCGTGAACGTGCGCGCGGCGGTCTTCGCGTCGAAGATGTCGCTGACGATCGCGCGCCCGATGACCATGCCGGCGCCCGCGCCGAAAGCCTGGACGATGCGCGCGAGGCCGAACGCCGTCACGTTCGGTGCGAGCGAGCACGCGACCGAGGCGACCGTATAGAGGACCATCCCGCCGATCACGAGACGGCGCCGGCCATAGGCGTCGGACAGCGGGCCGTACACCGCTTGTGCGAGCGCGAGCCCGACGACGTAGACGCTGAACGTGCGCTGTAGCGCCGAGATGGGTGTGCCGAACGCCTGTGCGGCGAGCGGCATGCCGGGGAGATTGATGTCGGAGGCGAGCAGCCCGCTCGCGCTGAGCAAGACCAGCGTCACGAGCAAGATGCCATGCGGAATGGCAAAGCGTGGTTGGTTCATCGATGGATTCCTTTTCTGCTTTCTGCGGTCCCCGGGGTGATCGGGGGAGAGAGATGCGCCATTTGAATGAAGGCGATCTGCCCAGGGATCGGATGCGACGATGTCAGGCGAAAGCTTAGCGGCCGGATATAATGCCGTCCAAGACTTAATTGATCAGAGATGTTGCTGAAAAGGACATAACGATGGAGCTGCAGCAACTGCGGTACTTCGTGGCAGTGGCGGAAACCGAGCATGTGGCGCGCGCGGCGGAGCGGCTGCACATCTCGCAGTCGCCGCTTTCGCGGCAGATTCGGCAGTTGGAAGAGCAGTTGGGGCTGCAATTGTTCGAGCGAATCAAACAGCGCGTGCGCCTGACGCCCGCTGGGCGCGATTTTCTCGAGCAGGCGCGCGATCTGTTGAGCCAGGCTGAGCGTATCGAGGAGCGGGCGCGGCAGGTCGGCAAGGGCGAGGCGTGTTCGGTCTCGATCGGATATTGCGAGGGCGTCATCCACAACGGCCGCCTGCCTGCGGCGTTGCGCCGGTTTCGGGCGACGCATCCGCGGGTCAAGCTGAAATTGTCGGCGATGCGCTCCGGGGAGCAGATCGATGCGCTCGAGCGCTCGATGATCGACGTCGCGTTGGTCTACAACCTTCCCAAGCCGAACGAATCGCTGCAGAGCCGCTTGTTGACGAGCGAGCCGTTCGTCCTGGCGCTGGCGGACGATCACCCGCTTGCCGCGCGCCCGACCATCGCGCCGAGCGATCTCGACGGCATGCCTTGGATTGCGCTGCCCAAGTCGATCAATCCCGCGGCGCGCGAGCGATTTTTGGCGGCGTGCGCGGCTTGCGGTTTCGCGCCGGATATTCAATTCGAAGTCGCGCACGTATCGACGACGCTCGGGCTCGTGAGCGCCGGGCTCGGCCTGGCGGTCATGCAGTCGAGCATGCAGCGTATGAGGCCGCCTGGCGTGGTCTTCAGGCCGATGGACTGGTTGCCGCTGCTCGTCGAGATTCACGTGTTGTGGCGCGCGCGCGCGCAGACGGCGGGCGTGCGGCATTTCATGCGGGCGCTGGAGGAGGTCGAAGAGCGTGCGGTGACGGCCGAGGTTTGAGTTGGCGTGCGGCATTCAAAGCGTCTGATTTTGGGCCGCTGGGGATTGACGGCGCCTGTTCTCTCCTATACTGAGCCCCGCTTATTAGACAAACGAAGGCCAAACCAACGTATTTTCGCTGCGATCGTGCGGCGCAGGATGGTTGTGTGGAGGGCTTCGGTGACACTGAAGGCGAACGCGCGATCGGTTAGCATGCCGCGCTTCGCTATCCAGGCACTGCTCGTCGTGCGCTCCGGCGAAGAGTCGGGCAAGTTCGGCCCCATCGTGCAGCCGTCGACGCCGCAACACTGGGTCGCGCGGCGCTAGCTCGAGAGGCTGTGACAGAATAAATGCACTGGCGCCGCCGCGCTGCGCCAGGCACTAGATAACAAAGAATCTGAGAGATAGATGGAAGAGTTGCTTCCGTATTACGAGCGGGAACTGGCCTATTTGCGGCGCTATTCCGAGGATTTCTGTGTAGAATCGCCCGACTTTGAACGTTGGCGTTTTGTTGGGCCTGACAATGAATACCAACCTGTCTATCCAGGATCTGCGAAACATCGCCACGGGAATGCAGAATATACGCGCGCGAAAGGAGAGGTTGCTGCTTGTCAGCGTGCCGCTCCCCGCCAGACAGCCACCGTCGGGACCAAAGGTGTAGGCCCGAAATCCCGGGATCTCGATGTCATGTCTTGAGTCGTTCATGCTGCCCCGTGCAGTTTTGCGATTCGATTTATTGCTTGTAGTGGACATCTGTGACTTTGCCGATTACTTTTTTTGAGCGTCTGGCCCGGCGGCATTGAGAAGTTTAGTCGGAGGCGTGCCGCCGGAGAAATTCCGTTTGAGCTTTTCTCGGCGCGGGTGCCATCGCAAAGGAGGCTGTATGCAATGCGGAACAGCGGACCTATTGGCAGCGCCGTGGGCGCTCTTGCCCAATCGCCTGGGGGCCATCAGGCGATCACCCACTTGGTCCAGGCAGGAATCGATCTACCTACCGTGAAGCGCATTAGCGGGCACAAGACATTGGCGATGGTGGAGCGGTACGCTCACCAGAACGGAGAGCATATCCAGGCCGCGATGGACACCTTGCAGACCCGGCTAAGGTTGGCGTGACGATCGGCGCCGTTTGCTCGGCACGATTACACAGGAATTACACAAAAGACAAAGGGCTTACGACGCTCGCGCGTGTAAGCCCTTGAATTTCTTGGTAGGCCGTACTGGATTCGAACCAGTGACCAACGGATTAAAAGTCCGCTGCTCTACCAGCTGAGCTAACGACCCGAAGAGGCGAGATTGTAGCGTGGGAGACAGGCATCGTCAACACCGTGCCGCCCGCGCACCTCGCTTTGCTGCTTACTTAACCTGCGCCAGCTTTTGCTGGGCGCTCTGCGCCACGTCCGATCCCGGGTACTGCGAAACGATCTGCTGCAACGTCTTGCGAGCCGCCGCCTTCTGGCCTTGCTCCAATTGGTTGTTCGCGATCGCGAGCAGCGCTTCGGGGGCGCGCGGGTGCTGCGGGTAGTTCTTTACGATGCCCTGCCAAACCGTCGTCGATCCCTTGTAGTCGCGCAGGGCATACAGCGCGTTGCCGAGCCAGTACTGCGCCGTCGGCTGGTAGGGACTTTGCGGGTACTTCGCGACGAAATCGCGAAATGCCGCCGCGGCCCCTTTGTAATCGCCGCTGCGAAACTGCTGCGACGCCGCGTTGAACGCCTCCGTTTCACCGGGCTGCACCGCGCCTTGGACGCCGTCCACCGTCTGTTGCTGCGGCTCGAACTTCTTGAGCCGCGTATCCAGATCGGTGTAGTAGTCCTTCTGTTGCTTCTGCAGCGTGGCGACCTGGTTCGTCAAATCCTCGTTCTGCCCGCGCACCGTCGCGATCTGCTGGTTCAGCTGATCGATGCGCCCCTGCTGATCGAGCAGCGTGCGCTGCGCGGCGGCCAGTTGGCTCGTGAGGTTGTCGGTCTTTGCGCGCAGGTCGAGAATGGCCTGGCGCGCCTGGTCGTCGTCGAACAGGCCCGCGTGCGCCGGCCCGGCGACAAGCGCCGAGGCGGCCACGCATACGGCTGCGGTGCCTCGCAGCCAGGAGAAACGGTGCGTCATACGCGTTGTCACCCGTTACGAATTACTGATAGACGATATCCGCGCGGCGGTTTTGCGCCCACGAAGCTTCGTCGTGACCCGTCGCCAACGGCTTTTCTTTGCCCAGGCTAACGGCTTCGATTTGCGAATCCTGCACGCCCAGGGTCTCCAGGCCTTGCTTGACCGCTTCCGCACGCTTTTGGCCCAGCGCGAGGTTGTACTCGCTCGTACCGCGCTCGTCGGTATTGCCTTGGATCAGAACGTGGCGTTGCGGATGGCTCTTCAGGTAAGCCGCGTGCGATTGCAACAGCGATTGATATTCCGGCTTGACCGAGTAGCTGTCGAAGTCGAAATACACACTGCGCTTGGCCAGCGGGCTGTTCGGATTGTTCAGCTCGTCGACCGTCACCGGCGCGACTGCGTTCGGGTTCGGCTGCGTGCCGACCGCACCCTGCGAGGGGTTCTCGTTGAGCTTCGTGCCCGAATGGCAGGCCGCCAGCGCGCCGACCAACATTACCGCAAACGCGAAACGAAGTTTGGACATCATTTTTTTACTCTCCTTGTGTGTCATTGCATAAAAGGACCCCAAGACGGCTCGCGCACGCTGCCGCCCTGAACGGACAGGATTTGCCGAGTCCGACCGTCGGTCGAAACCGCAGCCAAGACGCCACGGCCGTTCACCTGAGTGGCGTAAAGAATGTACTGACCGTTCGCCGCGAAACTCGGCGATTCGTCATGGACGGTGTCCGTCAGGGCCGTTGCGACGCCGGTCTGGAGGTCCTGGACATAAAGCTTGAACGCTCCGCCGACGCGCGAGATATAGGCGAGTTCCTTGCCGTCCGGGCTCACGCGCGGGCTCGTGTTATAGCTGCCGGTGAAGGTCACGCGCTGCGCGGCGCCCGCGCTTTCGCCCGCGGCCGGCATCTTGTAGATCTGCGGCTGGCCGCCGCGATCGCTCGTGAAATAGATCCACTGGCCGTCGGGAGAGTAGAACGGCTCCGTATCGATCGACGTGCTCTGCGACAGGCGGTGCAGGCCGCCGCCGTTGGCGTTGACGGCCCAAATCTGGGTGTTGCCCGTGCGCGAGAGCGCAACGGCCACGGTGCGGCCATCGGGTGACCACGCGGGCGCGCTGTTGTTGCCCTTCTGATCGGAGACGACGACGCGGCGGCCCGTGGGCAAGTCGTGAATGTAGACGATGGGCTTGCGTTTCTCGAACGAGACGTAGGCCACCTTCGTGCCGTCGGGCGACCAGGCCGGCGAGATGATCGGCTCGGGGCTGGACAGGGCGACGTGCGCGTCTTGGCCGTCCGAATCGGAAATTTGCAGTTGATACCGGCTGCCGACCTTGATCACGTACGACAGCCGCGTCGCGAACACGCCCCGGGTGCCGAGCAGTTTTTGATAGATGTAGTCGGAGATCTTGTGTGCCGTGAGCCGCAAGCTGTCTTGAGGCGTCGTAAACGACAAGCCGCCCAGGCTTTGCCCCTTCACCGTATCGTAAAGGCGGAATCGCACGTCGTATTGGCCGTTGGCGGCGCGCGTCACGCTGCCGGCCACGAACGCGTTGGCGCCTTTCGCTTTCCATGCGCCCAGATCGACGGAGTCGTTTTCCGAGACGGGGGCGGAGCCTGCGTCGATGTTCGTGAACTTGCCGCTACGCTGCAAGTCTTGGCGAACGATCTCGCTGATCGATGTCTGAGCGCTCGATTCCCCTGCGAAATTGGCCGTTGCGATTGGGTACTGTGTGGAGCCGACGCCCGTCACGAGCACGTTCAACTGCGCATGCGCGGCACTGGCCGACGCAATCAGGCACGACGCCAGCAATGTCCTCAAGCCTAGTTTCGTCATCAAACTCATGCTGAAAATCCCATAAAGCGAAAAAATGGCACGACAGCAAAGAGACTACGGGATGCAGGAATCGTTCCTGACAATGCGTAGTGCACGGCGTCTCTCACGTCTGTCCCTCAGCTCGAGCCGGCCGGCCGCAACGTGATCAAGAACGAGGCCGGCGCTTTCCCGTTGATGTCGAGGGGCATCGGGTTCGACGCGTTCACGGCATTGGCCGCCGCCGCATCCCACTGAGGATTGCCGCTGCTCTTTTGGATCGAAACGGACAGCAATTGGCCATCGGGCGCGCAATGCACGGAAACGACGGTTTCGAGCCCTTCGGTCGCACCGGCCCAAATGATATTGGGCTTGACGCGCCTGCGCACTTTGTCGGCGTAGCCGGGCGAGGCCGACGTCCCGCCCGAGCCGCTGCCCGTGCCGCTTTTCGCAAGGCCGTTGCCGCCTTCACTTTGACCCGCCATGCCTTGCAATTGCGAAAGCCGCGCGCGCCGCTCCTGTTCGAGCTGCTGCTTCTGCTTGGCTTGCTGCTGCGCGAGCGCCTTCGCCTTGGCGGCCTTTTCCTCGGCGGCTTTTTCCGCTTCCGCCTTCTTTTCCGCTTCCGCCTTTTGTTGGGCTTCGAGCTGCTGTTGCTTCAGTTGCGCTTGCTTCTGTTGCTCCGCCTGTTGCTGCTCTCGCTGTTTCTGAGCTTGCGCCTGCTGCTGCTTGAGCTTGTCGGCAGCGGCCTTTTGCGCGGCGAGACGCACCGCTTGTTCGCGCGCCTGCGCTTCCTGGCGCTTGGCCTGCTCTTGTTGCTCTTGCAGCGCCTTCTGACGCTGTTGTTCCGCGAGCTGCGCGGCCCGCTGCGCAGCTTCCTGCTCCTTGCGTTTCTTCTCCTGCAGCGCGATGTCCGCCTGCTCTTGATCGACGGGCGGCGCAGGTTGCACACGCACGGGCGGGGCGGGCGGGGCAGGGGGCTGCGTAGGCGTGGGCGTGGGCGGAATGTCCGTCCAGATCTCGGCTTCCGCGCCCGCGGGCGTGCTGTTCTGCCAATGGATGCCGTGATAGAGGAACAGGCCCAGCAACACGTGCATGACGAGCGCAAGCGCGAACGCGCGCCAAGTGCCGCGCTCGCGAGGCGGTTGCAGCGGGTAGACGGACTGCTTGCGGTTCATTGCGGTTTGACGAGCAGGCCCACGCGCTTGACGCCGCGCGCCTTCAAGTCGGACATCACGTTCATGACCGCTTCGTATTGCACGGTCTTATCGGCGGCGATCACGACGGGTTGGTCCGGGTGCGAGGCCTCGCGTTCGGTCACGAAGGCGGCCAGATCGGCGCGCGTCATCTGTTGCTCTTGCGAGCCGCCCGCGTCGTCTTTGTAGCGAACGGTCATCTTCCCGTCGCCGCGAACGTTGACGACGACGGGCGGTGTTTGCTGCTGGGGCGCGGCGCCGCCGACCGTGGGCAGATTCACGATCGAAGGCGCGACGAGCGGCGCCGTCACCATGAAGATGACGAGCAGCACCAGCATGACGTCGATATACGGCACGACGTTGATGTCGGCCATCGCCCGGCGGGAACGGCCGCCGCGCATGCTGGAACGATTGGTGGAGCCGGCCATCGCGTACTCCTTAATGCGCCTGGCGCTGCAAGATGTTCGAGAATTCTTCGATGAACGTTTCGAAGCGGATCGCGAGGCGATCGATGTCGTGCGCGTAACGGTTGTAGGCGACGACAGCCGGGATCGCCGCGAACAGGCCGATGGCCGTGGCCGTCAGCGCTTCCGCGATACCCGGCGCGACATTGGCGAGCGTCGCCTGCTGCACGTTGGCCAGGCCGCGGAACGCGTTCATGATGCCCCAAACCGTGCCGAACAAACCGATGTACGGGCTCACGGAACCGACCGAGGCCAGAAAAGCGAGGTTCGCTTCGAGCACATCCATTTCGCGTTGGAACGCGGCGCGCATCGCGCGGCGCGCGCCATCGAGAATCGCGCCCGGATCGTTGATCCGCCTTTCTTTTCCCTTCAAGAACTCGCGCATGCCCGACTCGAAGATTCGCTCGAGCCCGCCGATCGTGTGGCGATTGTTCGCCGCGCTTTGATACAGCGCCTGCAGGTCGCCGCCCGACCAGAAGTCGCGTTCGAATTGTTCAGTTTGCGCCCGCGCGCGCCGGATGGCAAACCACTTGCGGAAGATGAACGTCCACGACATCAGCGACAGCAAGAGCAGCAGCCCCATCACCGCTTGCGCGAGCACGCTCGCATTGAGGACTAGGGAAACGATCGATAAGTCTTGTGCGTTGTTCATAAAGGATGGGCTTATGCGTCGGAACGGGCAGGGCTCGCTGCAAGGCGCGAATAGGGTTTTAGTCGGGCAATTGAAAGCGCCGCCGCTTCAACGCCACACCCCGCTTGGTATCGACCGGCACGATACAAGTTCATGGACGTAGACTCAACGGAAATTAAGCGCCTGCCGTTGACATGCCCGCTGCAACTGCTAGCGGGTCGCTTCGTAGCGCCGCCGATATCGAATCCGGCAAGGCGACGGGCTTGAGTGTGACACGATCGACGCAGCCGACGCGCACTTTGCCCACGGCTAAGACGCCGCCGGCGCGATGCGCTTCCTGGACGAACTCGACGCTCGCTTTGCCGAGCCGCTCGATGCGGCTCGCGATCGTCAGCATGTCGTCCAGGCGCGCCGGCGAGCGATATTGCACAGCCGTTTCGCTGACGACGAAGACGATGCCGCACTGCTCGGCCAGCTTGCGTTGATCGATGCCGCATGCGCGAAGCCATTCGGTGCGAGCGCGCTCGAAAAACTTCAGGTAATTGGCAAAAAAGACAATGCCGCCTGCGTCGGTATCTTCGTAGTACACGCGTAGCGGCCAGTCGAAAGTGAATTGCACGCCGCCATGGCTGGTAGGCTGGTTCATGGCCCGGCATTTTACCGGATCGCGCGCCCCGGTCTCGAAATTGCGTAAAAACTTCCCCAATTGCCTATTGGTGGCGCTTCCAATACACTATCGCGCTCATCCCTGCGTGACTGGCGATAAGACCCTAGGGGTCAAGGTGGAGCAACCCACCGTGAAGCGCAGGGTGCCGTTTTGCCGTTCGCCTGGGCAGCCGAATATTGCGCGCCGTCGTTTGCGCCGCCAGCGGTTGCCTTGCCCGCGTAACGGAATCCTCCGCCACGCCAGGGCTGGCTTACCGCCAGCAGCGCGAGCGTACGACCGGTACGTGTCCCGCGCGCGATTCGGCCAACCTGTACACCCTTAACGGAACGCGTATGTTTGACAGAGCCCAAAGCACGATCGCCAACGTCGATCCCGAGATCTGGAACGCCATCCAGCAAGAAAATCACCGCCAAGAAGAGCACATCGAGCTCATCGCGTCGGAAAATTACACGAGTCCGGCCGTGATGGCCGCGCAAGGCTCGCAGCTCACCAACAAATACGCCGAGGGCTATCCCGGCAAGCGCTATTACGGCGGCTGCGAGTACGTCGACGTGGTGGAGCAGCTCGCGATCGACCGCGTGAAGGCGCTGTTCGGCGCCGAAGCCGCGAACGTGCAGCCGAATTCGGGCTCGCAGGCGAACCAGGGCGTGTTCTTCGCGATGCTCAAGCCCGGCGACACGATCATGGGCATGAGCCTGGCCGAAGGCGGTCACTTGACGCACGGCTCGCCCGTGAATATGTCGGGCAAGTGGTTCAACGTCGTGAGCTACGGGCTGAACGAAGCGGAAGACATCGATTACGACGCCGCCGAAAAGCTGGCGCAGGAGCACAAGCCGAAACTGATCGTCGCGGGCGCATCGGCATTCGCGCTGCGCATCGACTTCGAACGTCTGGCGAAGATCGCGAAGTCGGTGGGCGCGTACCTGATGGTCGACATGGCGCACTACGCCGGCCTCATCGCGGCAGGCGTGTATCCGAACCCGGTGCCGCACGCCGATTTCGTCACCACCACCACGCACAAGAGCCTGCGCGGCCCGCGCGGCGGTGTGATCCTGATGAAGGCCGAGTACGAGAAGCAGATCAACTCGGCTATCTTCCCCGGGATTCAAGGCGGCCCGCTCATGCACGTGATCGCCGGCAAGGCCGTTGCGTTCAAGGAAGCGGCTTCGCCCGAGTTCAAGGTCTACCAGCAGCAAGTCGTGGATAACGCGCGCGTATTGGCTGAAACGCTCGTCAAGCGCGGCCTGCGCATCGTCTCGGGGCGCACGGAAAGCCACGTGATGCTCGTCGATCTGCGTGCGAAGAAGATCACCGGCAAGGCGGCCGAGGCGGCGCTCGGCGCGGCGCACATCACCGTCAACAAGAACGCGATTCCGAACGACCCGGAAAAGCCGTTCGTGACGAGCGGGGTTCGTCTGGGCTCGCCCGCCATGACCACGCGCGGCTTCGGCACGAAGGAAGCCGAGCAGGTGGGCAACTTGATCGCCGACGTGCTCGACAATCCGGAAGACGCCGCTACGATCGAACGCGTGCGCGCCCAGGTGGCCGAGCTGACGAAGCGGTTCCCGGTCTATCGTTGATCGGCCATGCGCTGCCCCTTCTGCCGGCACGAAGATACGCAAGTGGTCGACTCGCGCGTATCGGAGGACGGCGCCGCGATTCGGCGGCGCCGCCGCTGCCCAGCCTGCGATAAGCGTTTTACGACGTACGAGCGGGTTGAGCTGACGCTGCCGGCGGTCGTCAAGAAGGACGGCAGCCGCAGTGAGTTCGACCGCCGCAAGATTGCCGCGAGCATGCAGCTCGCATTGCGCAAGCGCCCGGTTTCCGCCGAGGCGATCGACGCGGCGGTGGCGCGCATCGAGTATCAACTGCTCGGCAGCGGCGAGCGCGAAGTGCGCAGCGAACGGCTTGGCGAACTCGTCATGAACGAACTGCTGCAGTTGGACAAGATCGCCTATGTGCGTTTCGCTTCCGTCTACCGGCGCTTCGAAGACGTGTCCGATTTCGAGGACGTGATCGAGGAGTTTCGCCGGCCGAAACCCGAAAAGCCCACCCGCAAGCGCTGATTTCCCTTCTCGCTTCATCCTGCTGTTCCCCGCTGTCCGCAATCGATAGATACGACGCGTCATTGTCGGATTGGTCGCATGCGCGCGCCATTCGGCCGAACGGCATATGGTGGCGCATGCCTTCACGCGATAGATTGGGCTCCTGCCGATGACGGGAAGGAGGAGAGATGCCGGGCGTATCCGAGTGTGGGCGTATTGCACGGCGGGGCCGGTCGCGGCGCGGCGGTTTTTCGCTGGTCGAGCTGCTGGTCGTCACCGTGCTCGTGGCGTCGAGCGCATTGATCGCGACGCCGGTCTTCTCCGCTTGGCACACGCGGGACCGAATCGATGCCGCGGCTAGGGCATTGCTCGCCGGTCTGACGCTCGCGCGCGGCGAGGCCATGGCGCGCGGCACGCGTGTCGTCGTCTGTCCTGCCGATGCGCAAGCCCAGTGCTTGCCGAAGGGACATCGCTGCACGGGCGGGGTGCAGGGCTGGTCCTGCGGCTGGATGGTGGTTGTCGACCCCGAGCGTGCCGCCCAGGTGCTGCGTGTGTATCGACGTCCGTCCGGCGTCTCGATCGCAGCCGCTGCGGGTGCTGTCGAATTCACTCCGCCGGCCGGGCAAGTGATCGGCGGCTTTCGGAAATTCGAGCTCGCGGCCGCGGGCCGGACGGTGATCGGGCAGAGCGGCGCCTGGAACCGCTGCATCCGCATCGCCGCGGGTGGGAGAGTGCGGCTGGAGCACGGCGCCTGCACCGGACGGGCGCGAGCATGAGAAGCCGCTTTTCGCCTGCTCGGCGGCGCGCCGGCACGTCTTTGCTCGAAGTGCTCATCGCGCTTTCGCTCGTGGCAAGTGCCGTCCTGGGCGCGGCTGCCGCGCAACTCGCGGCGCTGCGCGGCGCCGGTTCGGCTGCCCATCGCGAGCAAGCAGCGTGGATTGCCGCGTCCGTTGCCGAGGCAATGGCGGCCGGGCAAGGGCTTTCGTTCCGCTTGGCTCATATGCGCGAGCGCGCCGGTGCAGTCCTGCCGGGTGCTCGCGTATCGATGGTCGCCGAAGCGGGCGGCGCCGGCACGGCCGTCGTGCAGTGGCCGCACGAGCCGGACCAGCCCGAGCAGGGCCGAGCGTCTCGGCACGGCTCGTGTTCGCCTCTGGACAGCGGCGCCCCTTCGCGCTGCATCGCACTGCCGTTTGCGAGCCGCCCATGACGGCAGCCGAGATTGCGCCTCGGCCCTCGCAGCGGCTGCAAGCGGGGCACACGCTGCTCGAATGGCTCATCGCGGCGGCGCTGGGACTCGTCGTGCTCGCCGGTGCGTTGACGTTGTATCGATCGCAGCGCGACGCCTTCGCGCGAGCGGCCGATGCCGCATGGATGCGCGAGGCTGGCACGGCGGCGCTGACGATCGTCGGTCAGCACGTTCAATTGGCTGGGTTCGCACCGGTCGATCAGTCGGCGCTGCGTTCGAATGTGACGCCGGGCCTCTTCGGTTGCCAAGGCATGCGGGCCGTTCCGGGCGCACCCGCCGACGACTTCCGCTGCGTGCTTCGTGCGTCCGACCCGGCGGACTCGGACGGTATCGTCGTGCGCTACGCGGACAACGCGATAGCCACCTGGGCCAGCGCGTCGGGCGAACCAACCGATTGCCTCGGGCAAGGCGTCGAACGCCAGGGCGAATACGCCGTGATCGTCAACCGGTTTTATGTCTCCCAGCCGCCCGGGCGGGAGGAGCCCGAGCTCTACTGCTTCGGCAACGGGCACGCTAGGACGCCGCAGCCGCTCGTCGAGGGCATCGAGCGCCTGTCGCTGCGCTACTGGCTGCGTGGGGCGGCCGAGCCGGTCGGCGCCCGCTCGATCGTACCCGCGCAGTGGGCGGACGTGGCGGCGGTCGATGTATGCGTCGTCGTTCGCGGCCGGCGGCCCGCGGTGGGCACGTCGTTCGTCGATTGCGACGGCCGGCGTGCAAAGGGCAAAGACGGGCGGGGGCGCCTTTCTCTGTTGCGCCACGTCGTCGTGCGCAATCATGAGGTGGCGCGATGAGCGTTGCACGAGACCGTGCGGGCCGACCGTGCGAGCGGCGCGAACGACGCGGTGGCGTCGATCGCGTTCGGTGCGCCGAAGCGACCGCCCGCGCGCGCAAGCAGGGGCGTACGTTGCGTGAACGCGCGCCGGCTGTGCATCGTGGCGTTGCGCTGCCGAGCGCGCTCATGCTCGCCGCGATGATGCTGGCTACGTCGGCGGCTTGGCTGGAAGCGTCGATTGCGCAAACCCGCCGCGCAGCGAATGTCCATGAGTACTTGCGCGCGAGCCAGGCTGCGCAGAGCGCGTTGACGTTATGCGACGACGCGTTGCGCGCCGGGGCCGCGCCCGTCATGTCCGCGCCGCACGGGCGGCCCCCGCATTGGACGACGGCCGCAGCGTTCGATCGTCTCGCCGCATACGAGCCGGTTCCTTTTTGGCCAGGATCGGCACGGCCGCCGCAATGCCTGATCGAAGAGGCGCGCTTCGAAGGAAATGCCGATGCATACGGTTATTGGATCACCGCTCGCGGCTTCGGTGCGAATGAGGGGACGCGAGCGGTGCTGCAACTCGTGATCAGGCGGGAAGGGGAGCACGAGCGACGCGCGTGGAGACGCATCGTTGCCGAAGGAGCCGCACGGTGATGCGACCGTACACGCGCGGGGTGCAGCGCCGCGGCTTTTCGATGCTGGAACTCGTCATCGCATTGGCTATGCTGGCGGTGTTGGCGAGCTATGGGATGCCGGCATACGTCGCCTATGCGGCCCGCGGTCATCGTATCGAAGCGGTAGTCGCGCTCCATCGGGCCGCCCAGTATGCGGCTGTCCGAATGGCCGAATTTGGCGTCCATGCCGAACTCGCATTGCCGGCTGGCCTCGATCGGGCGCCCGAGCATGGCCGCATCGCCTACCGCATCGAATGGGTGCCGGGCGCGGATAGCCGCGGCGGCTATGAAATTTGGGCGATACCGGTCGATGGCGGGCCTATGCATGGCGACGCGTGCGGGACGTTCGTGCTCGACCAGTTCGGTGTGCGCTCCAATCGCGATGCACGGGCAACGGGCGTCGATGCGCAGGCGTGCTGGGCCGGACGTGCGGCATAGGCAGAGAAGCAGAGAACTGCGCCGTACAGCCGCCGCTTCTCGGGTGTGCTTGTTGGGTTCTCGCTCAGCCTACACGCCCGCCAACGGGACACCTGCTACGACGCATCGCTCGCGCCGTCCGCCGTGTCCTGCTCGTTCGGCTTGCGCGACGACAAGTAGCTCCACAGGCGCAGCCCGGCCCAACTGGCGGCGCCGAGCGCTCCCCACTTCAGCAGTGGTTTTGCGCCGGCTGCCACGGTGGCGCGCAGCGGCTTGGTCAAGACGACCGACGCGAGCGAACTGACCAGCGGATGACTGAGCACCCAGTCACTCAGCGTTGCATTCACGCCGCGGCCCGTGGTCTTGGCGCGCGCGCGGCCGGGCCCGAAGCCGGGCACGAGCAGCTTGAGCCAACTCAGATTGGCGAACTTGCGGTGCAGCTCCAAGCGCGCCTGGACGAATTCGGATCGTTCCACCTCGGCGCGCAGCAGCAGCAACTCTTTGTGGACCGCGCGCATCTGCGGAGTGCTCGAATCGTGCACCGGCGAGCTGCGGCGGTGCGTGGAGCTAGGCGATGGGGTTTGGCTCATGGGGCAGGGGGTCGTCCAAAAGGCCGGCGGTTGTGCTCAGGGCTCACGGAACATCTCGCGATCCTTCTCGAACTCGCGCAGCGTGGCTGCGAAGACGATCGGCGCGACATGCAGGCCCGCACGAGCGCGCAACGCGCAGATCACGGCGCCGATCGCATAGACGGCGGTGATGCCGGCCAGCACTTGCCAACGGTAGCTGTCCCAGAAGGCGACCGCGATCAGCGCGGTGAGGCTGATCAGGGCCAACATGGCGAACATCACGGCGACGAGCCCCAGAAAAATCACGGCGACGATGCGTTCGCGCTCCTCGGCAAGCTCGACGCCGATCAACTCGAGCCGAGTGTGCAGGAGAGCGAACACCGATGAGATCATGCGGCGCAGCGGCCCGTGGCTAGGGTGCGGCGAATGGGTATCGTTTGGCATGGATTGGCGAGAAAGCATGCAATGCGACAGCCGGGTGCGGCAACGGCGCCTAACGCGAACATGCGAACATGCGCGCTCGACGCCGGCCGTATCCGGCAAAAGCTCGCGGGGAAAGGACGCGAGCCGCCCTTCGCGTGAGCGAGTTTACTTGCGGTTGATGAGCAAGCCGACGACTACGCCGATGCCCGCCGCGACGCCGATAGCGGTCCAAGGATGTTCGTGGACGTAATCGTCGGTGGCGCGCGCCGCCTTCTTACCTTTTTCTACAACGACGACTTGCACGTCCGCCGCTTTTTCCTTCGCTTGCTTCAAACGGCTCAATGCCGTTTCGCGCAGCTCGGAGGCGCGCTCGCCCGTCGCACTAGCGGCCTGTTTCAGCAGATCCTCGGCGTCCGAGAGGACGGTTCTGATATCGGACATCAATCTCTCCTTGTTGACTTCTGACATTAGAGCTCCCTTTTGTTTCATGCATGCATCGTATCAAAGATAGGTCACTTGGCGGCGCGCCGCGCTATAGCTCGCATCCCGCATGAACCGTTCCCGACGCACGCATGATCAGCATGCGCGTCCTATCGCGTGAGGAGATGACCTGGGTCAAAAGGCGAAAGCGCCGCGCAGCCCTAGCGAACTTGCAAAGCGGTTGCGGCGGCCGGCGGCGCGCGCACCTCGAGGCGGCGAACGGGCAGCGAACGCGAAGCCTTCGCGAAGCGAGCGGCTCCGGTTCGCCGGTTTGATCAGAAGAAAGCTTGGATCCCGGTTTGCGCGCGCCCGAGGATCAGGGCGTGGATATCGTGGGTGCCTTCGTACGTGTTGACGACTTCGAGGTTCACGAGGTGACGCGCTACGCCGAATTCGTCGGAAATACCGTTGCCGCCGAGCATGTCGCGCGCGAGCCGGGCGATATCGAGCGCCTTGCCGCATGAATTGCGCTTCATGATCGACGTGATTTCGGTCGCGGCCGTGCCCTCGTCCTTCATGCGGCCCAGACGCAACACGCCTTGCAAGCCTAGCGTGATCTCTGTCTGCATGTCGGCCAATTTCTTCTGGATCAACTGGTTCGCGGCGAGCGGGCGGCCGAACTGCTTGCGATCGAGCACGTACTGACGCGCCGTGTGCCAGCATGCCTCGGCCGCCCCGAGCGCACCCCAAGCAATGCCGTAGCGGGCCGAGTTCAGGCACGTGAACGGGCCGCGCAGGCCGCTCACGTGGGGCAGCATGTTCTCCTGCGGCACGAAGACTTCATCCAGCACGATTTCGCCCGTGATCGACGCACGCAAGCCCACCTTGCCGTGGATGGCCGGCGCCGTCAGTCCTTTCCAGCCCTTTTCGAGGATGAAGCCGCGGATCGTGTCCGAGCCGTTTTCTTCGAGCTTCGCCCAGACCACGAAGACATCGGCGATCGGCGAATTCGTGATCCACATCTTCGCGCCGGAGAGGGAATAGCCGCCGTCGACCTGGCGCGCTCGTGTGACCATGCTGCCCGGGTCCGAGCCGTGATTGGGCTCGGTCAAGCCGAAGCAGCCGATCCATTCGCCCGTCGCGAGCTTGGGCAGATACTTCGCCTTTTGCGCGTCCGAGCCGAATTCGAAGATCGGCACCATGACGAGCGACGATTGGACCGACATCATCGACCGATACCCCGAATCCACGCGCTCCACTTCGCGCGCGATCAAGCCGTAGCTGACGTAGTTCAGGCCGGGGCCGCCGTACGCCTCGGGAATCGTGGGGCCGAGCAGCCCCAGTTCGCCCATTTCGCGAAAGATCTCGACGTCGGTTCGCTCGTGGCGGAACGCCTCGGTGACGCGCGGCAGCAGCTTGTCCTGCGCGTAGGCGTGCGCGGCATCGCGCACCATCCGTTCTTCTTCGGCCAGTTGCTGATCGAGCAGCAGCGGATCATCCCAATGGAAGCGGGCGGCGTCGGCCATCGTCATCTCCTTTCGATGCTTGATTAGATGCTTGACTAAAGTTCCGCTGTGCGAAACACTGTTTTGCAAATTACACATGACGGAGTTTATCACCCACCAATGGCTGCATCCACTGCCGTTTCTTTGACTACGTCTTCCTCGGAAGCATCGGCGCTGCCAGAGGGCGTCGATGAGCGCAAATTCGTCGTCGCGCTCGCCCGCGGGCTCGAATTGCTGCGCGCTTTTCGGCCCGGGGACACGCTGCTCGGCAATCGCGACTTCGTCGCGCGCACGGGTTTGCCCAAGGCAACCGTCAATCGTCTGGCGTATACGCTGACGGTGCTCGGCTATTTGCGATTCGACGAAGCGCTTGGTAAATACGCCCTCGACGCCGGCGTGCTCTCGCTCGGGTTCGGCCTATTGGCGGGCACCGACACGCTCGAACTCGCGCGCTCGCACATGCGCGAGCTGGCGCGCGAGGTGGGTGCCGCAGTGTCGCTCGGGTGTCGTGACGGGCTCGACATGATCTATCTCGAGACGATACGCAGCGAGACGGCGCTCACGCTGGGGCTTGCGTCGGGCTCGCGGTTGTCCATGCTGACGAGTTCGATGGGCCGCGCCTATCTCGCCGTCATCGGCGGCGAGGAACGCGAGGCGCTGCTCACGGAACTGACGCACGCGGCGGGTGACGGGCCGACCGGCGCGGCGCTGGCCGACGCTGCGCGGCGCGAAATTGCGGCGTTCGCGCAGCAAGGCTGCTGCTTTTCGTTTCGCGACTGGCATGAGGACGTCAACGCCGTGGCAGTGCCGTTTCGCGATCCGCGAGACGGCCGCTGGCTCGTGTTCAGTTGTAGCGGGCCGGCGTCGTCGATGGGCGAGGATGTATTTCGCGAGCGCGTTGCGCCGCGTCTGCGCGCCTTGGCGCGCCGGCTGGGTCACGCGCGCTGACGGTGTTCGCGCGTCTAGTCGCGCGTGGACAGCGCCTGCGTTGGGACGGTGAGTGTCGAGGGCCGCGGGGTGGAGGCTCAGAGGCTCAACGGCCCAGCGCTCAGCGGCTTAGCGCCTCAGCAGCTTAGCGGTTTAGCCGCTCAGCGTTCGGCGCAGGCTTTCTTGGGTTCGAACAGCGGGCCTTGAACGAAGCGGGCGCCGAACTGCTGCAGCGAGTCGAACTGAATTTCGTTGGCGACGCGGTCGAAGATCAGCGGAATGCCGAGCCGGTTGGCATAACTGAGCAGGGGTTTGGCCATCGCGTCGCGCAACACCGCGCCGCCGTCGATCTTGATGAAGTCCAGCCGCGCCATGTCGGACACCGACAAGATGTGCCCCGCATTGGGCAGATTGCCCGCCACCTTGAAACCGTAGCGCTGGTAATTGTTGACCAGATAGCCGAGGAACGTGCGATGCGCGACGGCCGCACTCGGCAATTCGATCACGACGCGAGAGGGGTTGAGCCCGAACCCGAGCAGCACCGACGAAAAGTGCTGCCCATGATCGTATTTGACGCTCTTGAGCAAGCGCTCGTGAACGCGCAAGAACAGCAAGCCGTGGCGCTGCGCCCCGAAGAAATTGATGGCGTGCAGGGTGCGCGCGAGCCGGTCGAGCGCAACGAGTTCGCGATCGTCGGCCACGGTGTCGAACGGGTCGAAGGCGGCGCCGTCCGTCCGCTCGGTCAGCCCCTGGAACCCAAGCTCGTCGCCGAAGCGGTCCGCGCGCTCGGGCGAGGTCCACAACGTTTGAATCCCGTTCATGCTGACGTCGAAGATCGGCTGATAAGCGCTCTCCAGCCGCACGCCCCGAAAGCCCGCGTAGGCGGTCCCCTCGCGCTCGTCGAGCGAGACGTATTCGCGCAGAGAGGGGTGATCGGCGGCTCGGGTGACGAGCGCGGGAATAGTGGGCGAGATCATCGGGAAGAAAAGGGCACGCAGCGACGATAGTAGCAGGCTGCGCGATATCGGCATCAGCCGAATACTTATATCGATAGTTGCGCGGTTTCTTCCATCGGGGTTTACGTTTATTTAACTATGCGTAATTCGTTTTACTATGCGTAAATTCCGCGACGCGACGGATCGTCGCGCGGCGAACCGCACCCCTGTCCCATGGAGGCTCCGTCGATGACCTCATCTTCGGGTCGCGCCCATTTGCGCACCGACGCCCGACTGATCGATCCCGATGCGTTCTACGAAGCGTTGATCGACATGCATCGCGATTTATCGGACGAAACGAGCGCGCTCGTGAACGCGAAGCTCATTCTCTTGCTGGCCAACCACATCGGCGACATCGCCGTGTTGCGCGAAGCGATGGCGTTGGCGCGGCAAGACGCGCCGGTCGGCGGTTCCGGCTCACCTTCAGCCGCCCAGAAAAATACGGAGACATAACCGATGAACACCGAGCCGGCGAAAGCCGACGTCATTGAAGTGGAGCGCGTGCTAGACGGCACGCGCCACCCCGCATTTCATTTCATGCTGCTGTTGCTCACGGCGCTCTCGCTCGTCATCGACGGGTTCGACGCGCAGGCAATGGGCTACGTGGCCCCGAGCGTGATCGCCGAGTGGCATGTCTCGAAGGCGGCGCTCGGCCCCGTCTTCAGCGCTAGCTTGTTCGGCATGCTGCTTGGCGCGTTGGGCCTGTCGGTGCTGGCCGATCGCGTCGGACGACGGCCCGTGCTGATCGGCGCGACCCTCGCATTCGCGGCGCTGATGCTCGCGACGCCGTTCGCCACGTCGATTCCCGCCTTGATCGCTCTGCGCTTCGTTACCGGCCTGGGCCTGGGCTGCATCATGCCCAATGCGATGGCGCTCGTCGGCGAGTTCTCGCCGCAGGCGCATCGCGTCAAGCGAATGATGCTGATCTCTTGCGGTTTCACGGTGGGCGCCGCGCTGGGCGGCTTCGTCAGTGCGGCGCTGATTCCTTCCTACGGCTGGCGCGCGGTGTTCTACGTGGGCGGAATCGTGCCGCTCGCGCTCGGGGTGGCCATGGTGTTCGCACTGCCCGAATCGCTGCAGTTTCTCGTTCTGAAAGGCCGGATGGAACGAGCCAAAGCGTGGCTAAGGAAGTTCGATCCGGCGCTCGCCATCGGCGCGCACACGCGGCTTGCCGTGCGCGAGCGCAACGACGAGGGCGCCCCCGTCGCCGAGCTGTTTCGGGCAGGCCGCACACCCGTGACGCTGCTCCTGTGGGCGATCAGTTTCATGAATCTGATCGATTTGTACTTCCTCTCCAACTGGCTGCCGACCGTGATGCGCTCGGCCGGCTACACGCCGGGCACCGCTGTGCTCGTCGGCACGACGCTGCAGACGGGCGGCGTCATCGGCACGCTCACGCTCGGATGGCTCATCGAACGCTACGGCTTCGTGCGCGTGTTGTTCGGCGCGTTTGCTTGCGCCGTCGTGTTCGTCGGGATCATCGGCAGCGTCGCTCACCTGCTGCCTTGGTTGCTGGCCGCCGTATTCGCCGCGGGCTTTTGCATCGTGGGCGGTCAGCCCGCCGTCAATGCGCTGGCGGGGCAGTACTACCCCACCGCGCTGCGCTCGACGGGCATCGGTTGGAGCCTTGGCATCGGCCGCGTCGGCTCGGTGCTCGGCCCGCTCGTCGGCGGCCAGTTGATCGCGCTTCAGTGGTCCGATGCGGCGCTGTTTCATGCGGCTGCCGCGCCCGTGCTCTGTTCGGCGCTTTTCGTCGTCGTGCTTGCCGGTGCGACGCGCGGGCGCGGGGTGCAAGCGCCTGCCATCGTATAGGACCGCGCTTTACCGGTTCGTTGCTCTATTGGAGAACTCAATCATGCAGGACCTCTCTCGCCTCGATGCCGCGCCCGGCTATCAGTCGGGCTTCGCGAACGAATGGGCCACCGAGGCGCTGCCCGGGGCGCTGCCCGTCGGCCGCAATTCCCCGCAGCGCGCACCTTATGGGCTCTACGCCGAGCAGCTTTCGGGCAGCGCCTTCACTGCGCCGCGCGCGCATAACCGGCGCACGTGGCTGTACCGCATCCGCCCCGCGGCCGTGCATCGGCCGTTCGTGCCGTTCGTGCCGTCTGCGCTGCACGGCGACCAGAACGCGGCGCAACCACGGCTCGTCGCCAACTTCGCAGATACGCCGCCCACTCCCCCGAATCAACTGCGCTGGGACCCGCTGCCGATGCCCGCGGCCCCGACCGATTTCGTCGAGGGCCTCGTCACCATGGCCGGCAACGGCGCGGCCGAGGCGATGTCGGGCTGCGCCATCCATCTCTACGCCGCGAACCGGTCCATGCAGGATCGTTTCTTCTACAACGCCGACGGCGAGCTGTTGATCGTGCCGCAGGAAGGCCGTTTGCGGATCGCGACGGAAATGGGCCTGCTCGAAATCGAGCCGTGCGAAATCGCCGTGGTGCCGCGCGGCGTGCGCTTCGCCGTCACGCTCGTCGATGGCCAAGCGCGCGGCTATGTGTGCGAGAACTTCGGCGCGTTGCTGCGCTTGCCCGATCTGGGCCCCATCGGCTCGAACGGTCTTGCCAATCCGCGCGATTTCCTGACGCCGCACGCGGCCTACGAGGACCGCGAGGGCGCCTTCGAACTGGTGACCAAGCTCAATGGACGTCTGTGGCGCGCCGACATCGGCCATTCGCCGCTGGACGTCGTCGCGTGGCACGGCAACTATGCCCCGTACAAGTACGACCTGCGCCGCTTCAATACGATCGGCTCGATCAGCTTCGATCATCCCGATCCCTCGATCTTCCTCGTCCTGCAATCGCAAAGCGATACGCCCGGCGTCGATGCAATCGACTTCGTGATCTTCCCCCCGCGCTGGCTCACCGGCGAGGATACGTTCCGCCCGCCGTGGTTCCACCGCAATGTCGCGAGCGAGTTCATGGGCCTCGTGCATGGCGTCTACGATGCGAAGGCCGAAGGCTTCCTGCCGGGCGGCGCGAGCCTGCACAACTGCATGTCGGGGCATGGCCCCGACGCCGATACGTTCGAGAAGGCTAGCGCCATCGACACCTCCAAGCCGCAAAAGGTGGCCGACACGCTGGCGTTCATGTTCGAAACGCGCACCCTGCTCAAGCCGACGCACTATGCGCTCGGCTGCGCGCAGTTGCAGGCGGATTACTTCGAATGCTGGCAGGGCCTGACGAAACACTTCAATCCGGAGCAGCGATAAGCATGGCGCGCGATCTCACTAATGACCTCGCTGCGACGCGCGAGCCGGGCAAACGTAGCTGGCTCGAAGCGGCCAACGATCCGGCCTGCGATTTTTCGATTCAAAACCTGCCGTTCGGCATCTTCAGCGATATGCGCAATGGCGCGCGGCGCGCCGGGGTTGCGATCGGCGATGCGATCGTCGATCTCGCCGCGTTGCAAGCAACTGGGCTGCTCTCGCTCGATGGCGTGCCGGCGGATGTGTTCGCTCGGCCGGCGCTCAATGCGTTCATTGCCCTTGGCCGCGATGCCTGGCGCAGCGTGCGCGTGCAGTTGTCGCAGTTGCTCGATGCGCAGTGTGCGACGGTGCGCGGCGATGCGGCGCTGCGTGAGCGCGTGCTCGTGCCGATGGCCGATGCGACGATGCATTTGCCGGTCGAGATTCCCGGATACACCGATTTCTACTCGTCCAAAGAGCATGCGACGAACGTCGGCGCGATGTTTCGCGATCCGAAGAACGCGCTGCTGCCGAATTGGACCGAAATGCCGATCGGCTACAACGGCCGCGCATCGTCGGTCGTCGTCAGCGGCACGCCGGTGCGCCGGCCGATGGGCCAACTGAAGCTGCCCGATCAGGAGCGTCCGGTCTATGGCGCTTGCCGCAAGCTCGACATCGAGTTGGAGACGGGTTTCATCATCGGACGCGGCAATGCTCTGGGCGAGCCGATCGCCTGCGGCGAGGCCGAGGCGCATATCTTCGGCATGGTGTTGCTCAACGATTGGAGCGCACGCGATATCCAGCAGTGGGAATACGTGCCGCTCGGCCCGTTCAATTCCAAGACGTTCGCGACGACGATCTCGCCTTGGATCGTCACGCTCGATGCGCTCCAGCCGTTTCGCGCCCAGCAGCCGCAGCAGAGCCCCGAGCCGTTGCCTTACTTGCGGCACGCGGGCCGGCACGCGTTCGACATCGCGCTCGAAGTGCGTTTGCGGCCCGAAGGCGTCGATACGGCGACGACCATCGCGCGCACGAACTTCAAGTTCATGTATTGGACGATGGCGCAGCAATTGGCGCATCACACCATCTCGGGATGCAACACGCGCGTGGGCGATCTGATGGGTTCGGGCACGATCAGCGGCGCCACGCCCGATTCGTTCGGCTCGCTGCTCGAACTCACGTGGAACGGGGCGCGTCCGCTCGAGCTGGAAGGCGGAGACAAGCGCACGTTCATCGTGGACGGCGACGAGCTGACGCTGGCCGGGTGGTGCCAAGGCGACGGTTATCGCGTCGGCTTCGGCTCGTGCGCGGGCAAGATTCTGCCGGCGCGCGGGTGAAGGCGCGGGCGGCGAATCGCTTCGAGTTCGATCGCTTGGGCGTGCCATTTCCGCCGCACAGCGCGCCATCGCCCCACCGGGTCGCCTCGAAGCGTGCGAACGCGGTAGGGCTCGCCGCGGCGGTTGGCCCGTCGATGGGGTTTGAGCGTTGCTCCATCGGGCCGGCCGAGCACGATGGTTGCTGCGTCGTGGGTGCGCGCCTCGGCCGTCGCGTGCGCGTCCAAGTGTCCTGTCACGGCGCCGTCCCGCTGCATGGGACTCGCGCCCATCGACATTCAGACGAAACTGTCATCTTCGTCACGAATTTGTCATGATCGGACGATAGTCTTCGCGACTTCCTCGGTGAAACGACCGCCGGGGGCGGGCGCAGAGGCGCCACGCTGTTCAACGATCATACGTTCGTCATGTCTACGTCCGCATCCCCTCATGCGGTTGCTCTCGTGCCCTCGGTCGAGCCCGGCCCGGTTTGGCACGTCCCGCTCGGCAATCATCCGTACTACGATCACGTGCGCCTGAAACGCGTGTTCGAGGACGACCAGAGCCGCCATCGCGTCGTGGTGGTCGATGCGCGCAAGCTGCTCGAATGCGCCAATCGCGACGACACCGACTACGTTCTGCCGCCCGTGGGCAACTGGCACAGCGGCAAAGCGAAGGGAATTCGCGCGTTTCTCGATCCCGCCAACGAGCGCATTCCCGCCATGCCCTACGTCACGGTGCAAAGGCGGCGTGTGCCAGGGCTGCTCGGCTGGCTACGGATGCTGCATGAGGGCGTGGTCGGCTTTCGCAACGGGCAGCACCGGGCGCGCTATTTGGCCTATGCTGGCGCCGTGGCGTTTCCCGTCGAAGTGCATGAGCGCGAAGCTGCACTGCTCGCGGGGCTGTGCGGTTTCGACGGCCCGACCGGCGTGGCCGCCGGCGAACTGCCGCCGCGGGTGCCGGGCGCGCCGGCCGAGTAGGGCGAGCGCGCCCGCCAGGTGCGCCGCCCGACGCCGCCTTCGGTCGAAAACGCTTGCACGCGCGTGTAATTGGGGCAATGATCGAGTTTCCCGTCGCCGCACCGCACCATTTCTTCGAAGCGAAGCGCTGCTTTGCGTTCGCGGCGGGCGCCGCTTTCTTTCTCGAAACCATCGCCGCCCAAGCCTCATGTCCAGCACAGCGCCATCCATCCCTTGTCCCGACGTCGTCTCGCTCGACGCGATCCTCCCCGAAGAACCGTTGTTGATGATGGGCGCCGGTCCCGTGCCGATTCCGGCCGCCGTTGCCAAGGCGAACGCGATCGTCATCAATCACCTGGGCGCGACGATGTCGAAGGTCATCGGGCAAGTGAAGGACATGGCGCGCTATGTCTTCCAGACGCGTTCGAAGTGGGTCCTCGGCGTGGCCGGTCCCGGCTCGGCGGCGATGGAAATGGCAATCTCGAATCTGGCGTGGTCCGGCACGCGCGTGCTGTCGATCAAGAACGGGTTCTTCAGTGCGCGCATGGCGGAGATGGCCAAGCGCTGCGGCGCGCAGGTCGCGACGCTCGACGTGCCGGACGGCGAAGTCGCGGCGTTGGCCGACATCGAAGCCGCCCTGGCGCGCGAGCGGCCCGAGGTCGTCACCATCGTGCAAGGCGAGACCTCCAATACCGTCTGGAACCATCAACTGCGGCAGATTGCGGCCCTGGCGAAGGCGGCCGGCGCACTCGTCATCGTCGATGCAGTCTGCACGTTGAGCACGATGCCGCTCGAAATGGACGCTTGGGGCATCGACGCCGTCATCACGGGCGGGCAAAAAGGCCTGTCGTCGATCCCCGGCGTCTCGTTGGTCGCATTCTCGGACGCCGCTTGGCAGAGGCTGAAGACGCGCGATCAAGCGAACGCGCATTGGTGCCTCGATGCCTCGTTGGCGGAGAACTTTTGGCACAACGCCGGTTATCACTACACGGCGCCCGTGTCGGGCGTGCTGGCTTTACACGAGGCGTTGCGCCTCGTGTGCGCCGAGACGCTCGAAAAGCGCTTCGCGCGCCACCAGAAATGCTCGCTTGCGCTGCAAGCAGGGGTTTCGGCGATGGGGCTCGCGCTATTTGCCCCGGAGCCGTGCCGGCTGAACTCGGTCGTCGGCATTTCCACGCCCGCTGGGCTGAGCCCCGCCGATGTCTGCGGTCACATCTCGCGTCATCATCAGGTCGAAATCTCGGGCTCGTTCGGCTTGCCGATCGTCCGTATCGGCCAAATGGGCGAGCAGTGCCGCGAGCACAACCTGTTTCGCACGGTTCATGCGCTCGGCCGCACGATGCTCGAGCTCGGCGCGCGCGTCGACCTGCCGGCGGGCGTCGCCGCGCTCGAGCAGTCGTTGTCGGAGAACGCGCGCGGGCGTTAGTGCGTTAGTGCGTCAGAGCGCGAGGCACGCGCCGCAACGGCGCTTCAGGCGACCAGTAGCACCGCCGCGCCGGTGACGAAGAGCGCGGCCGACCAGATCCAATCGAAGTTGATCCAGCCGCGTCGCAGCATGGCAAGGCCCAAGTACTCGTACGCGGCGAACGCGATCGCTGCGCTCGTCGCCGAGGCGATGGCCGTGTGAACGAGCGTGACGAGCGCCGCGGGGCCGAGCGCACCCGATAAGCTCGTTTGACCGGCCGCGCCGCAGATCGGCATCAAGGCGGGAACGAGCATGAGCCCCGCGCCGTGGACGGTGGCCGTCACGGCCGACCATAACGCTAGGCCCAGAAAGCCGGCCGTCATGCCGACGCGCAGGTGGTGCCGATGGCCATACAGCAAGTGATAGCCCGCCCATCCGAGCAAAACGACGCCCGTTGCGAGCCGCAGCGAGGCCGCATGCAGGGCGAGCCCAAGCACGAGCGCCGAAGAAGTCACGATGAAGATCGACACGGCATGGCCCAGCGCAAGGGGCGGCAGCGCCGCGGCCAACGCGGTGCGCGTACCGCGCTGCAATCCGAGCGCGGTGGCAAAGAGCCAACCCATCGCGGGATTGACGCCGTGGAACACGCCGCTGCCCATCACGGCGAGCCAAAGCGTTGCGGTGTGCGTGTCGACGTTCATCGTAAAACCGACTCCCGCTCGAGAACCTGTGCTTCAAGGCGATCGGCCGCGCCGCCGAGCCGAACCGTGCCGGGCGGCGCGAAGCCCCGTGCTCGATCGATCGCCGCTCGCCGCCGCGCGGTTTTCCTTCACGTAGCCTGTGCCGCTGCGTGCGGCGCGCCCGCCCTGGGCGAGCCGCCGGGCTAGCCGATTAACGGTAGTGCAGTCACGGGTAGCAATACGAATCCGAGGACGCATCGCCGCCCTCGAGCCGAATCTGGTGCGGCCGATGCGTCTTCGGCCATTCCAGATAGAACTCCCGGTCGAACGACAAGCCGCCGCCGTCGGGCGCATCGAGCTTGACCATCCAGCCGTCGATGCCGTCGGGGTAGAACTGCTCGTCGATCGCGCCGTACAGCGAATTCGTGAAATAGACGCGATGGCCGTCGCGGCTCACTTCGACCATCTGTGGGCCGCCGTTCAACGGCTGGTTGCCGGCACTCGGGTGGCTGGCGCGCTCGACGATGCCACCGATGCGCACCGAACCCACGAGCTCCGGGTGATGCGGATCGCTGACGTCGTAGCGGCGCATTTCCCCCGTGCCCCAGCATGCGACGTACAGAAATTCATCGTCGAGCGACAGCGCGATGTCGGTCACGAGCGGCGGGACGGCCCCGAAACGCTTGAGCATGGGCGGCAAGCGTGCGGGATCGGCCGGCTCGGCCGGAATTTCGATGACTTTGCGCGCGGCCCACCGATCCCCTTCGCGATACCAGGTCCAGATCGACGCGGAGAGGTCTTTCAGGCTGATGACCGAGTTGACGAAGCCATGCGCCCGGGTGGGATCGTGCGCGGGACGCAGTTCGAATACGAGTTGATTTTCCTCGCCGAAATCGATCGTTTGTTTGTGCTTGCGCGTATTCAAGTCCCAAAAGTGAAGTCGGTGGCCGTACTTGCCGCCGAGCAGCACTTCGGGCACGAGTCCGTTTTCGAAGGTGGCCGGCAAGCCCCATTCGCTCGAGACCAGCGTGTCGTAGCCCAGGTGCCACCAAGCGTCGTAGGCCAACTGTTGCGGGCCGCGGTCGATTTCCCACTGCCCGCGAATGTCGAACGTGTCGTGGTCCATGAGGAAAATGCCGCCGGGCGCGTCGCCTTCGGCATTCGCGAGCGACACGACGAAGATGCCCTGCGGGCCGCAGTGGATCGTATGGGGGCGCGAGTAGCCGGACTTGCGCATGACTTCGTCCGGTTCGAGTACGCGAACGATGCGCGGACGGCGCGGGTCGGGCTTCGTATCGAGTACGTGAAGCCGCGAACTGCGCAAACCGGGGACGATCAAATAACGCCGCTCGGAATGCGGGTGCGGCGCATTCGGACAAAGATGGGAACTGCAGGCATTCCAACCGAAATGATGCAATTCGTCGCCGGTATTGGGCATGGCGACGCGCTCTACGATCTTGCCGTGATCGGGCGAGCCGGGATCGAGATCGACGACGACGAGCTCGTCGGGGACGCGGCGTGTCGGATCGAAGCTCGCGACATAGGCCAGGGTTTCCTTGGGCGCTTGTGCGGCAAGGCGCGCGGAAGGGTAGAACGTCGGATCGGGTTTCCAGGACGACATAGGCCGCTTCCTCATCTCGTGAATGGGGTAGGCGGCTATCGTAGGAGCCGATCTCGCAAAACTGCAAGGAACAAAATGGAATAAGAATAAAAGAAATTTGCAGCGTGTTTTTACGTGATAAGCCTATCAACTCTGGGGGTTGTTATTTAAAAACAACTCGCCGCAGCGCCCCCCATTCTATTCGACTGCGACCGATATGACCGCACCGCGGGGCGGATCGAACCGTCCCGAGCGCGTCTGGCATTCGTGCTGCCTCGACCTCGTCTCCCCAAGCGCGAATCAGCCCGCATCGAGCGCGCCGCGGCCTGCGAGCGGCCGCCGGCTGCGCGTCTGGCGCAGGTAAAGACTGACCGACAACACCGCCGCCGCGGCCGCCGCAATTGCCGCCACCAGGAACACCGAGGGATAGCCGAACTCACCGGCGACATAGCCCGCTAGCGGCCCCATGATGCCGAGCGACAGATCGAAGAACACCGAGTACGCGGCGAGCGCCGCGCCGCGGCTGGCCGGCGGCACGAGTTCGACCGCTTCGACGCCGAGCGACGGGAAAACGAGCGCAAAGCCGAAGCCGGTCACGGCCGCACCGACCAGCGCGGCGGCGGGCGTTGGCGCGAGCCAGAGCGTCAAAAGGCCCGCGCATTCGAACGCGAACGAGACGAGCGCGACGCGGAACCCGCCGTAGCTGCGGATGGCATTGGCGAACAACAACCGCGCGCCGACGAAGAAACCGCCGAACAGCGTGAGCGCCAGCGCGGCATGCGGCCAGCCGCGCGCCGCGTAATACAGCGCGATGAAGGTCGCGATGGAACCGAATCCGGCGGTGCCGAGCGCCAGCCCGACGCCGTGCGGCAGGACGCGCACGAACACGCTCGCATAGCCCATGCGTTCGCCGTGAACGAGCGGCACCGCTTCGAGCCGGCGCGCGAGCCAATAGCCTAAGGCAGCAAGCGCGATGGTGGTGGCGCCAAGCGCCCAAGCGCCCACCGAATGTGCGAGCGTTGCGCCCACGGGTGCGCCGATCGCCAGCGCGCCGTAGGTGGCGATACCGTTCCAGGAAATGACGCGCGCGTTGTGCGTGGCGCCGACGCGGCCGATGCCCCACAAAATGGCCCCCGTGCCGACACAGCTCTCGCCGAAACCGAGCGCGAGGCGGCTCGCAACCAACACGCACAGGCTCACGGCGGGCCAGCCGCGGCAGGCGACGGCCGCGGCCAACAACGCGCCGCTGACGCCGCACGCAAGGAGCCCGATCCCGACCGTGCGTTTGGGGCCGAGGGTGTCGGAGAAGCGGCCCGCGTGCGCGCGAGAGAACAGCGTCGCCACGTACTGAACGCTGACCGCCGCGCCAGCCAACACCGAACCGAGGCCGAGCTGGCTTTGCACGAAGCCGGGCAGCACGGGCAGCGGCAGCCCGATGATCAAATAGCAAACGAACGTGAAAAAAACGACGGGAACGATACGAGCCGTGGCGGCGCGGTCAGATAGGGCGGGCGAGGCGGCAGACATGGGCTTTGAGGCGATGACCAAGCACTACACCAGGGAAAACGACAGTTGAAGCGCGGTCGACTTTGTGAAATAGCTTTGCATTGTCTCATGGAACCGGTTTTTGTGCGGCGCCGCATCGCCATCGACGGTCGAAGACGCTCTCCGCATATCGGCGCAAGAATATAAGCGGCATGTCAGGCCGCCTATGGGTTGGCTATATTGGCGGTGATAGCTTTGGATCGAACGATGACACCGCGCGCTTTTCGATTTTTCCGCTTACAACCATGAGCCAACCGATCCGTTTCTATCACCGCAATGCAATCCGCGAAGTCGGCGACGCGGCCGTGACCCGTACGGTTTTGCAGTACCTGCGCGAGGACGCGCACTGCACGGGCACGAAGGAGGGCTGCGCCGAAGGCGATTGCGGCGCTTGCACCGTCGTCGTCGCCGAGCGCGACGAGGCCGGCGGCGTGCGATTCTCGTCCGTGAATGCCTGCATCCAATTTCTGCCGACGCTGGACGGCAAAGCGCTGTTCACGGTGGAAGATCTGCGCCAGAGCGACGGCTCGCTGCATCCGGTGCAGCAAGCGATGGTCGAGTGCCACGGCTCGCAATGCGGCTTTTGTACGCCTGGCTTCGTGATGTCGATGTGGGCCCTTTATCGCAACCAGGGCGCCGAAGAGGCCGCGACGCAGGGCGCGGCAACCGCTTGCCGCGCGCCCTCGCGCGAGGAGATCGCCGATGCGCTCACCGGCAACCTGTGCCGCTGCACCGGCTACCGCCCCATCGTCGATGCCGCCGAACGGATGTTCGAATTGCCGCCCCCCCGCACGCCGATCGAGGTCGCCGCGGTGGAGCGGGCGTTGGCGACGCTCGAGCGCGACGACACCTTCCACTACGAGCACGACGGCGCGGCATTCGATGCGCCGCGCACCGTCGATGCGCTCGCCGCCATCAAGGCCGAGCGGCCGGCGGCGAGGGTGCTCGCCGGCAGCACCGACATCGGCTTGTGGGTCACCAAGCAAATGCGCGCGCTCGGCGACATCGTCTACGTGGGCCGCGTCGCCGAACTGCAGCGGATATCGGCGTCGGACGACTGGATCGAAATCGGCGCGGCCGTCAGCGTCGAGCGCGCCTATGCGGCGCTGGCTCGCCACTATCCCGAACTCACGGAGATGTGGAAGCGCTTCGCCTCGCTGCCGATCCGCAATGCGGGCACCTTGGGCGGCAACGTGGCGAACGGCTCGCCGATCGGCGATTCGATGCCGGGCCTGATCGCGCTGGGCGCTCGCGTCGTGCTACGCGGCGGCGAGACCGAGCGCGAATTGCCGCTCGAGGACCTCTACCTCGGTTATCAAAAGAAGGACATGGCCGAGCACGAATTCGTCCTCGCGCTGAAAGTGCCGACGCCAACCGGCGCGCGCGCGGCGCTCAAATTTCGCACTTACAAGGTGTCCAAGCGATTCGATTCGGACATTTCGGCCGTCTGCGCCGCCTTCTCGTTCATCGCGGACGGTGACACGATCCGCTCCCCGCGCATCGCCTTCGGCGGCATGGCGGCAACGCCCAAGCGAGCCGCCCACGCCGAAAGCGTCCTGGCCGATGCGGCCTGGCACGAAGCGACGGCGCAAGCGGCCATGCAAGCGCTCGCGCGCGACTACGCGCCGCTCACCGATATGCGCGCGACCGACGCGTACCGGCTGCAGTCCGCGCAGAACCTGCTCTATCGCTTCTGGCTCGAGACGCGGCCTCACGACCCGCTGCCGCCGCAGGCGTTGAACGTTCGGATGGTCGACCTTCCGACGCCGGCATAAGGAGCGACACGCCCTGCAACGGGCGAGAGCGCAACGTCGAACGAATGAAGCGTCGAAGCGCCGCGCCGTCTGCAGGGATGCAAAGCGATAGCCAGATAGATAGATCGAGACGAGATAGATCGAGACGAGCAATGAATCAGCAAGCCGAACCGTTCATGACCGAGTTGGCCCCTGGCGAACGCCAACGCGAAGGCGCTGCGCAGCGCCAAGTGCATGTTTCGCGTCCGCACGAATCCGCGCACTTGCATGTGAGCGGCCGCGCCACGTACACGGACGACATACCGCTCGTGGCGGGCACGCTGCACGCCGCGCTCGGCTTATCCGCCAAGCCTCACGCGAAGATCGTCTCGCTCGATCTGGATGCCGTGCGGGCGACGCCTGGCGTCGTGGCCGTGTTCACGGCGGAAGATATCCCCGGCGCCAACGATTGCGGGCCGATCTTGCATGACGATCCGATCCTGGCCGACGGCGTCGTGCAATACGTCGGACAACCGATATTTCTCGTCGTGGCGACTTCGCACGACAGGGCGCGGCTGGCCGCGCGCCAAGCAAAGGTCCGATACGAGGATTTGCCTGCGGTGCTGACTGCGCAAGCGGCGCGCGCAGCCAATCAGTCCGTGCTGCCGCCGATGAAGCTCGCTCGCGGCGAGCCTGCGGCGAAGATCGCCCGCTCGCCCCATCGCGAGGCTGGCGAAATGCTGCTGGGCGGCCAGGAGCAATTTTATCTGGAAGGGCAAATTGCGTATGCCGTGCCGAAGGACGATGACGGCATGCATGTCTGGTGCTCGACCCAGCACCCGACGGAGATGCAACACCATGTCGCGCACTCGCTCGGGCTTGCCTCGCACCAGGTCGTGATCGAGTGCCGGCGGATGGGCGGCGGCTTCGGCGGCAAGGAATCGCAGTCGGCGCTATTCGCGTGCTGCGCGGCGCTGGCCGCGTGGAAGCTGATGTGTCCGGTCAAGCTGCGCCCGGACCGAGACGACGACATGTTGATCACGGGCAAGCGCCACGATTTCCATTACCGCTACGAAGTGGGGTACGGCGACGACGGCACGATCGAAGGCGTCTCTGTCGATATGACGTCACGCTGTGGGTTCTCGGCCGACTTGTCAGGTCCGGTCATGACGCGCGCGATTTGCCACTTCGATAACGCCTATTGGTTGTCCGATGTCGCCATCGAAGGCTTCTGCGGCAAAACGAACACGCAGTCGAACACGGCGTTCCGCGGCTTCGGCGGGCCGCAGGGTGCGTTTGCGATCGAATACGTCATCGATAACATCGCGCGCTCGCTCAAGCTCGATCCGCTCGATGTGCGCCGGCGCAATTTGTACGGCAAGACCGAGCGCAACGTGACGCCGTACGGGCAGACGATCGACGACAACGTGATCCACGAGCTCGTCGACGAGCTCGAAACGTCGAGCGGCTATCGCCGCCGGCGCGAGCAAGTGCGCGAGTTCAATGCGCGCAATGCGGTGCTCAAGAAGGGTATTGCGCTCACGCCGGTCAAGTTCGGTATCGCGTTCAACGTGACGCATTTCAATCAAGCCGGCGCACTCGTGCACATCTATACGGACGGCTCCGTGCTCGTCAATCACGGCGGGACCGAAATGGGCCAGGGGCTCAACACGAAGGTGGCGCAGGTGGTCGCGCAGGAACTGGGCATCGGCTTCGCCCGCGTGCGCGTGACGGCAACCGACACCAGCAAGGTGGCCAATACTTCGGCCACGGCGGCGTCGACGGGCTCCGATCTGAACGGCAAGGCCGCGCAGGATGCCGCGCGCCAATTGCGCGAGCGGCTCGCGACGTTCGCTGCGCAGCGGTTCGGGACGGGCGGCATCGAACCGGGCGAGGTCGTGTTCGAGAACGATACGGTTCATGTCGGCGAACGCGCGATCGCGTTCGAAGAGATCGTCGCCAACGCATATTTGGCGCGCGTGCAGTTGTGGTCCGACGGCTTTTATGCGACGCCGAAGCTTCACTGGGATCAACAAAAATTGCAAGGCCATCCGTTCTTCTACTACGCGTATGGCGCGGCCGTGTCGGAAGTGGTCATCGATACGTTGACGGGTGAAATGCGCGTGTTGCGCGCGGACGTGCTGCACGACGTCGGGGCCTCGCTCAATCCGGCGATCGACATCGGGCAGGTCGAAGGCGCCTTCATTCAAGGGATGGGCTGGCTCACGACCGAGGAACTCTGGTGGAACGCGGACGGCAAGCTCATGACCCATGCGCCGTCCACCTACAAGATTCCGACCGTCAACGATTGTCCGCCCGATCTGCGCGTGCGGCTGTTCGACAACCGCAATGCGCAAGACAGCATTCATCGCTCGAAGGCGGTCGGCGAGCCGCCGCTCTTGCTGCCGTTTTCGGTCTTCTTCGCGATCCGCGACGCGGTGGCGAGCGTGGGCGATTACGAGGTCAATCCGCCGTTGAACGCGCCCGCTACGGGTGAAGAGATTTTGAAGGCCGTGGCCGCGGTGCGCGCGGCCCGGGCAGGCCGTGCGCCCGGTGCGGCCTGCTCGCCGCAGGCGGCGCATGGCACGGGAGCCCTCGCATGAAAGCATGTCCGCCCGCCGCCCATATGCCGGCGCGGCCGCTTCACATCGTGCTGTTCGGCGCCGGGCACGTCGGCCACGCGCTCGTGACGCTGCTCGGTGCGCTGCCCTGTGTCGTCCACTGGATCGATGGGCGTGACGAGTGCTTCCCCGACGAAGTACCCGCCAACGTGCAGATCGAAGCCACCGATACGCCCGAAGCCGTGATCGACTCGGCGCCGCCGGGCAGCTGTTTTCTGGTCATGACGCACAATCACGCGCTCGACTTGGCGTTGGCCGAGCGCATCATGCGTCGGCGCGACTTTGCCTACTTCGGCATGATCGGCTCTAAAACCAAGCGCGTGAAGTTCGAGCGGCGCTTGATCGAACGCGGCGTCGAACCCGAACGGCTGCGGCAGATGATCTGCCCGATCGGCGTGCCGGGCATCGCCGATAAGGCGCCCGAGGCGATCGCCGTCGCCGTCTGCGCGCAATTGATGCAGGTACGCACGCGTGTCGCGAAGGCGGCAAGCTGCATGGCGCCGTTCGTTTCGACCACGGCTTAGCGCACCCGCCCCTGAGCTTTTTTCCCCTCGTCGACGCGACCTAGTTCCCGGAACGCAGCATTTTCCCGCCGCATCCCTTATGCTGCGGCGTGTACCGCGCGACACCCGCCGTGCGCCCGTGCCCGCCTGCTTTCGTAGAGGTCCGTGCCCGTGCGTGCTTGCCGCGAGCGTGAACCGACCGAGGAATCCGCCATGAGCCGTTTGTTCGAGCCGATGTCTATCGGCAACCTTGCTTTGCCCAACCGCATCGTGATCGCGCCGATGTGTCAGTACTCGGCCGAAGGCGGGTCGGCCACGGATTGGCACATGATCCACCTCGGCCATCTCGCGCTGTCGGGCGCTGCGATGCTGATCCTGGAGGCGACGGCCGTCTCACCCGAGGGCCGCATTTCGGCCGGCGACCTGGGGCTCTATACCGACGAAAACGAAGCGGCGCTGGCGCGCGTGCTCAAGGCCGTGCGCACGTATTCGCCGATCGCCGTCGCGGTGCAACTCGCCCACGCCGGCCGCAAAGGGTCGAGCCGTGCGCCGTGGGACGGCGGCGCGCAGGTCCGCTCGAGCGAGCCGCTCGGCTGGAAGACGGTGGCGCCTTCGCCGGTGCCGCATGCCAAGGACGAAGAGCCTCCCACGATGCTCGACCGGGCCGGGCTCGACAAGGTGCGCGACGATTTCGTCGCCGCCGCGCAGCGCGCCGCGCGGCTCGGCATCGACGGCATCGAGATCCACGCGGCCCACGGCTACCTGCTGCACCAATTTCTTTCGCCGATCGCCAATTTCCGCGACGACGAGTATGGCGGGACGCTCGAAAACCGCATGCGTTTTCCGCTCGAAGTCTTCGATGCGGTGCGGGCGGCCTTCCCGGCCGAACGTCCCGTATGGGCGCGGATTTCCGCGACCGATTGGGTGCCGGGCGGATGGGATATCGATGGCACCGTCGCGTTGTCGAAGGCGCTCAAAGCGCGCGGATGCGCCGCCATTCATGTGACCACGGGCGGGGTCTCGCCCGAGCAGGCGATCAAGCTCGGCCCCGGGTATCAAGTGCCGTACGCTCAGCGCGTGAAAGCCGAGGTGGGCTTGCCGACGATCGCGGTCGGCCTCATCACCGATCCGGAGCAAGCCGAGGCGATCGTCGAGGGCGGCGAAGCGGACGCCGTTTCGCTAGCGCGCGCGATGCTCTACGATCCGCGTTGGCCTTGGCATGCGGCGGCTAGGCTCGGCGCGCAGGTGCAGGCGCCGAAACAGTATTGGCGCTCGCAGCCGCGCGAGTACAAGGATCTGTTTTTGGGCGCGGGATTCGGGCAGCGTTGACGATGTCCGATCCGCACCGTCCTTCGCGCAAGCCGCGTCTGCCGCGCATGCCGAGCATGGCGCGCATGCTGCGCCCGCCGCGTCCGCCACGCTTCGTCGCGCGGGTCATCGCCGTTTCCTGGCGCGATCTCTTGGTCTCGATGGGGCCGATCGTCGCGATCTCGGCCGCCGCGATCTGGCTGGCGATTCGGCTGATTCAGCCCGCGCCGCCCGATACGCTGACGATCACGGCCGGCCCGCCCGGCAGCTCGTTCTGGAATGCGGCCGAACGTTACAAGGCGATACTCGCGCGCAACGGCATTACGCTGAAGGTGCTGCCGTCGGCGGGATCGATGGAAAACCTGGAGCGGTTGTCCGATTCCGATATGGCAGTGGACGTCGGCTTCGTCCAGAGCGGCGTGACGCTCGCCGCGCAAGCAGCTTCGGCGGCGAGTGCGGCCGAGGCCTCGGGCGCATCGGCAACGCTGCCCGCCGAACAGCAGACGAGCGGGGCGCCGGATAGGGCAGCGCCGGCCTCGGATTTGGGCTCGGGATCGGGGTCCGCGTTGAAGTCGACATCGACATCGACGTCGGCATCGGCTACGGCCCGGCAGTCCGAATCGGCTTCGGCATTGTCCTCATCCTCATCCTCGTCCGCAGGGGCGCACCCGCCGCAACCGGCCCACGCGTCCGATACGGCAGCGAGCGGCCATGGCACGGCGCGTCTGGTCTCACTCGGCAGCGTTTCCTACGTGCCGCTCGCGATCTTCTACGAGGGGCCCAAGCGCTCGCGTTTGTCGGGCTTTGCGGGCCAGCGCATCGCGATCGGGCCGGAGGGCAGCGGCACGCGGGCGTTGGCGCTCGCGCTGCTCAAGGCGAACGGCATCGAGCCGGGCGGGGCCACGAGCTTGCTGCCGCTGACCGGAGAAGACGCGGCCCGCGCGCTGACGGCGCACGAGATCGACGCGGCTTTCCTCGCCGGTGATTCGGCTCAGCCGCCCGTGATGGCCCGGCTGTTGCGCACGCCCGGCGTACGGCTGTTTTCGTTCGACCAGGCGCGTGCCTATGCGCGGCGTTTTCCGTATCTGACCGATATCGAGTTGCCGATGGGCGCGTTCGATCTCGGCAAGAACCTGCCGCCCCAGCCCGTGCATACGATCGCGCCGACGGCCGAACTCGTTGCGCGCGACTCGTTGCATCCGGCGCTCTCGGACCTGCTGGTCGAGGCGGCCAAAGAAGTCCATGGGCGCGCCAATCTCCTGCAACACGCCGGCGAGTTTCCGTCGCCGGTGATGCACGATTTCCCCATCAGCGACGACGCCGCGCGTTACTACAAGTCCGGCAAGAGTTTCCTATACCGCGTGCTGCCGTTTTGGCTCGCCAGCCTGGCCGATCGGCTGATCGTGCTCGTCGTGCCGATCGTCGTCGTGCTGATTCCGGGCGCGAGGCTCATCCCCTCGCTCTACGCCTGGCGCGTGAAGTCGCGCATCTACCGCTGGTACGGCGCGCTGATCGCGATCGAGCGCGCCGCGCTCGACGAAACCTCGACCGAGGAGGAGCGTGCCGCCTCGCTGGCGAAGCTGGCCGAAATCGAAGGCGCCGTGAATCGGCTCAAGATGCCGCTCGCGTACGCCGATCAGTTCTACGTGCTGCGCGAGCATATCGGCTTCGTGCGGGCGCGGCTCACCCAAGTGTATGACGAGCAATCGCACACGGAGGCGGGCGGCGCGTAAGATGCTTCCGATACGGGTGCCGAACGCCCCCGTGCGCCGAGCAGCAACCGGATCCACCGGAGACCTTCATGACTCAACCGATCGACGCGGCCTCGCCGCTTTGGTTCTACGATTTCGTGTCGCCGTTCTCGTATCTGCTGCTCGAGCAGCACGACAAATGGCCGAGCATGCCATTCTCGCTCGTGCCCGTCTCGGTCTATGCGCTCTATCGGCATTGGGGCCAGCGCCCCTCGAACGAGGTGCCGCAAAAGCGCTTGTTCACCTACCGCCATGCCCTGTTTCGGGCCGAGCAGCTCGGCATTGCATTCCGGATGCCGCCGGTCCATCCGTTCGATTCGTCCAAAGCACTGCTGCTCGCCACCGCGATCGACGCCGATGTGCCGACCGTCTGCACGATTTTCCGGTTCATTTGGCGCGACGGGCGCGACCCTTCCACGCCGGACGGTTTCGCCGATCTGTGCCAGTTGCTGAACGTGCCGCACGGTGAGCGGCTGATCGAGCATCCCGATACGAAAGCGCGCCTGCAGCGCAACCTCGACGATGCCGTGGCGCTGGGCGTGTTCGGCGTGCCGACGTTCCGGCTGCATCGGCAGTTGTTTTGGGGCGAAGACGCGTTGCCGATGGTGCTCTATTGCGCGCGTTCGCCGGGCTGGCTCGAATCGCCCGAGGTCAAGCGCATCAGCACGTTGCCGGACGGGATCGCTTCGTAATGCAACCGACGCG
Source organism: Trinickia sp. Z7 (assembly GCF_056498045.1). Classification (NCBI taxonomy): domain Bacteria; kingdom Pseudomonadati; phylum Pseudomonadota; class Betaproteobacteria; order Burkholderiales; family Burkholderiaceae; genus Trinickia; species Trinickia sp. Z7. The sequence continues at coordinate 142,862 of NZ_JAUEQW010000004.1, read as the reverse complement.
CCGCGACGCCGGCCCGCTAGAAGCGGGCCCTCCCGAGCGGGGCGCCGACGCACTCGACATTTGGCTGCTGCGCGTGTTGCGCACGCTGCTGACCGAGCGCAGCGTGACGCAGGCGGCGTTGCGGCTGAATCAAACCCAGCCCGCCATCAGCACGGCGCTGCGCAAGCTGCGCGAAGCGCTCGGCGATCCGATCCTCGTGCGCGGCAAGACGGGCATGGTGCCGACCGAATTCGGCGAATCGCTGCTCGGGCCGGCGCAGCGCATATTGCACGAGGTCGATTTCGTCGCCACGCCGCACGGCGATTTCGATCCGGCAGCGGCGCGGCGCACGTTCAGAATCGCCGCGCCCGATTATCTGAACGACTTTTTCATGCCGACGCTGATTGCGCGGTTTCGCACGGCGGCGCCGCAAGCGCGGCTCGAGATCGATTCGCTCAATCCGGCGCTCGATCACGCGGCGATGCTCGAAGCGGGCGAACTCGATCTCGTGGTCGGCAATTGGCCGCAGCCCGATGCGCGGTTCGCGCGCAGCGATTTGTTCAGCGATACCGTCGTATGCTTGATGCGCGCCGATCACCCGCTCGCGCAAACGCCGCTCACGCCGCAGGCGTATTTCGCTGCCGCGCACCTGGCGCCGACGCCCTATAGCGGCGCGCGGCGCAATGCGATCGAGATCGGGCTCGCACGCGCGGGCCTCTCGCGCCATGTCGTCACCACGCTGCCGTATTTCGGCCTCGTGCCGCAGGTGCTGCTGCGCTCGGACCTCATCTTCACGACGACGCGCCGCTTCGCTACGCACTACGCGCGCCTATTGCCGCTTGCCGTGCGCGATGCGCCGATTCCGTTTCCACGGATCAAGTGCTACCAGCTTTGGCATCCGCAGCCCGACCGGCCGCAGGACATCGCCTGGCTGCGCTCGCTCGTCGCCGACGTATCGGCGCAGTTGACGGCGCGCGCGCCGCACCGCCGGGAACCGTGAGCGCGGCGGCGCCGTGCGATAAGCGCGCCGCCCCATGCCGCCCGCTACTGCGAACGGCGCCGCTCGGCGATTCGATACTCGGTCGGCGAAATCGACAGCCGCTTGCGGAACATCTTGGCCAGTCCGTCGCCGCTGCCCACACCGCAACGCCGTGCGATCTTGTCGACGGGCAGATCGGTCGAGACGAGCAGCCGACAGGTCGCATCGAGCCGCGCGCGCAGCAAATACTCCGACGGCGTGATGCCGATCTGCGATTTGAAGCGGCGCAGGAAGCTGCGCTCGCTCATTTGCGCCACCTCGGCAGCCTTGGCCACCGAGATCGGTTGCACGAAGTTTTCGCGAATCCAGCGGGCCGCCGCCTCGATCTTCTCGTGCGTGCCGCCTCCGTCGAGTTCGTCGAGCACCGCGCCTAGCCGCCGCCGCGCGCCGGGCGCCGATCGGTCGGCGATTTCGCGCGCCGCTTGCGCGCCGCGATCGGTTTTGACGATCCACAGGGCGCACGCGATGGGGCCGAACGGGTCGTCGATCGCGACGGCTTGTTGGCCGTGCGGGGCGGTCATGGCTGTGGCTGCCGCGAACGGCGCGGGGACCGGTGCAAGGGTCGCGCCCTGCTCATCTCTCGCAGCAGCTGCAGCGACGATCGCACTGCCCGTGCCGATCGCCTTGACGATGTCCGTATGCGCCATCACCGCACGCAGGCGGCGCAGGAACGATTCGTCGGTGGCCAGACGCGCGGCCTCGCGCCCGCCGGGCACGATGAGCGCATGCAAACCCACCGCGGCGTAGGCGTCGAGATTGTCGGACCATACGCGCATGGTGGCGCTGCTTGCGATGCTGCCGCCTGTAGACGACATCACGACCAACGCATAGGGCTCGGCCGGTTCTCGGGGCAGGACGGGGGGCAGCCCCGCGGCGAGCGGGTCGGGCGCGTCGGGCATGGGTATGCCGCGCCGCCGCGCCGGCGCGGGCTCCGCGCGGAGGCGTTCGCCCTCGATCTCGTCGGCGAGCCTGAACACTTCCGCGATGGAGCTTGCTTCCGCGAGCGAAAATCCGTCGAATATGAGGATAGCGATGCGTTTGGCCATGTGAGCGCAATCGAGCAGCAGCTAGTGCGGTGTTCGGCGCTTCGCACCGCTTCCCACCGAACACTGCACGAGGCAGCGGATGGTCGCGAGTCGAAATCGCGGCGAACGAGCGACGCGCATTCGCCAAGCGTCGTGTGCGCGCCCATTCGGTCGCATGGTATGCGTGGGCCGCGCACATACCGCCTCCTAGTCGGAAAAACGCGAGATGTTGTCAGTTCGCTTCGATACAGAGCATGGCGAGTGGAGCGAGAGGCGCAAGCGCGAGGAAGACGAACGCACTAATGTTCTCACCTGAGCGTGAGGGGCGGCTTCCTACTTGGAGACGTATCCCGCGGGCGCGACGACGTTCGCCTTCATGACGGCTGCGTTGGTCGAAACGACGTAAACCGGCGATTCGCTCAGCACGAGCGCGACGCGACCATCTGCATAGGGCAGTGCGCCGGCATTGCCCATCGCATCGAAAACGGTGACCTGTCCCGACGTTCCGCTGCTGTCCACTTGCAACGTATAGGCGGCGGTGTACTGCGCGCTGAAGCCCTGCGCCGCGTTCCAATGGGCATTGTCGTGAGCCCACAGCGCGGTGACGACCTTGCCGCCGTTCAGTCTCTGGAACGCATAGCCGTAGATGCCGGGCGGTGTGTCGTGCAGATAGCCCATGGTGGTCGTGCCGTCGACGAGGCGCGTCATCGCAGCCACTTCCATCGCCGCCGGCTTGGGACTGATGGCGCTCGATCCGAAGGCGCCGTTCGAATGATCGAGATCGAAGAACAGACCATAACCCGGCGGCGATTCGGGGATGTCCGACGAATAAAAGACGTAGGTCATGTCGGCCCCTTCGCCGAGTAAGATCAAATGGGTACGGGCGACGAGCGCGCCTTGAGCGAAGAGGACGTTGTGCGTTGGATAGTCGGGGCCGTAAGCCGTGCCCACGTCGTAGCTGATGCCGGTCTCGGTGACGAAAAGTTTGGCGCCGGGCTCGAGCAGCTTGGTCATCGACGCACGCAGCGCGCGCATCGACGCCGGCAGCGCATTGGCGGCCACGGCGCGATCCCGATCCGCGGCCAATCGCTCGGGCGGATGCGAGGGCGAGGTGCCCGCATCGTAGTAGCCGTGGATCGCTACGCCGTCCAGGTACCGGCCGATGCCGAGCGGCGCAAGGCGTTCGAGCCAACGCACGTTTTCGCGCACGGACGCGTTCGCGGGACCCATGACGACCGCATGCGGGTCGCTCGCATGAATCGCTTCATACGTCGCACGATAGAGATCGACGAAATGGGCGTCGGTGTCGCGCCAGGGTAGGCCGCTGTCGTAGTCGGGCTCCCACGTGACTTGATAGTAGTTGCTCGATTGATGCGGAAAATAGGCCGCTCGAATCTGCGCCGAGTCGGCACCGACCCGGCTCAAGTAGGCGCGGTAGGCCGCCTCCGACTTGGGCGCGTAGCTATGCGTCGGCGCGCCGGTCGGGCTGGCCCAGCCGGGAATGCCGTCGAGCTGGATCAGCCGCATGATGTCGCCCTGCCGGAAATACGATGCGAGCGTGTCCGGCCCGGGCGTGAAGCTGTTGGCGCGATCGGGTTCTTCCACGTACCAATTGCGCATATCGTTGGCCCACGACAATCCCAGTACCGTGTAGAGCGGACGATAGCCGTCGCCGTCGCAGCAGCGCTCGCCGGGCCGCAGATAGTTGGCGCCTTGGCCGCCGAAGCGATGCTGATCCTGGCGGGCATACGTCACTGCGGGCAGGACGCTCGAAACGTCGGGCAGCACGCCGAACGTTGCGATGCCGGCGGGCCGTGTGCCGCGGCGCGGCAACCGTTGGCCGCCGTGAACGAGCGAGGCGATCACGGCGAAGTATCCCGCCCGCGACGAGGTGCAGCGCAACGCGAAGGTTTGTACGCCCTCGGCGACGGTGAGCCGTCCGCTCGCGCGCACGAAGTCCCAAGCATCGCGGATCTGCCATTCGACGGTATCGGTTTTCGGCGTGTGCGTCGTGAGCGCGATGGTGAACGGCGCACCGAGCGCGAACGTGCGCGTGCCGTCGCTTTCGGGCGTGTCGGCATCGATGCCGTCGCCAAGCATGCGTGCACGCCCTTGCGTTTCGGACGCCGGTGAGGCCGCGGACGCCGGGGACGCTCGGGACGCCGCGACGGGCGCGGCGCAACTGAGCGCGCCGCCCGTGAGCAGCGCGCTCGCGCCAACGGACGATGCGGCGGCATCCGCTGCGGCTTCGCCGCTGCGCGCGTCGGGGCCGCTGCGCCCACAGGCAAGGAGCGAGACACAGGACAGTGCGGTGAAGATGATGAAGACGCTCGCGGCGCAAGCCCGGTCCCGGCCGCCGAGACCAGCATTGCGACGCTCGCGGAGCGCGTCGTCCTCGAGGCGAGCGGCGAAGGTAGCGGGGCGCATGGGAGGGAGCCGGGTTTTGAGTGACCCTAGAGTCCATCATGCGGCGTGCGCCGCGTCCGTGGCCCAGCGCACAGAAGGCCCGGGCGCGCTCATCTAGCGCGCCCGGCCTTCATGGGGTCATTGCCCCACGTACCCCGTTGGCGCCGTCACATTCGCCTTCATCACGGACGCATTGTTGGAGACCACGTAAATCGGCGACTCCGTCAGCGTAAGCGCGATCTGCCCGTTGCTGTAGGGCTGCACCGTGGCATTGCCCATCGCATCGAAGACGGTCACCTGCCCCGACGCGCCTGCGGCATCGACCTGCAGCGTGTACGGCACGCTATAGGTCGTGCTGAATCCCGAGGCCGCGCTCCAATATGCATTGTCGTGCGTCCACAAGGCCGCGATCACCTTGCCGCCGTTCAGCCGCTGAAACGCGTAGCCGTAGACGCCGGCCGGCACGCCGTTCAGATGCCCCAGGGTCGTGGTGCCGTCGATGATACGCGTCATCGCCGCCACCTCCATGGCAGCGGGCTTCGGGCTGATATTGCTGGCGCCGTACGTCCCGTTCGCGTGATCGAGATCGAAGAACATCCCGTATCCCGGCGGCGCATCGGGCGTGTCCGATGCATAGAAGACGTAGGTCATGTCGGCGCCTTCGCCCAGCAGAATCAAATGCGAGCGCGCCACCACCGCGCCGTGCGCGAACAGCACGTTCGGCGTCGGATAGTTGGGACCGTACGAGGTGCCGATGTCGTAGCTGATGCCCGTTTCCGTGGCAAACAGTTTCGCGCCGGGCCTGAGCGTTTGCGCCATGGTCGCGCGCAGTTCGCGCATCGAAGCGGGCAGCGCGTTCGCGGCCGTGGCCGGATCGGGATCGGTCGCGAGGCGCTCGGGCGGATGCGAGGGCGAGGTGCCCGCATCGTAGTAGCCGTGAATCGTCAGACCATCGAGATATTGCCCGATGCCCAGCGGCGCGAGCCGCTTGAGCCACGCCGTATTCGTGCGCACCATCGCGGCGGTGACGCCCATCACGACGGCGTTCGGATCCGTCGAATGCAAGCCCTTGTATGCGGCCTGATACATGGCCACGAAGTTCGCGTCCGTGTCGGACCATTGGGTCGGGCCGCCGCCGTCGGGCTCCCAGGTGATCTGGTAGTAGTTGCTCGATTGCGTGGGGAAGTAGGCGGCGCGGATCTGCGCCGAGTCGGTGCCGACGCGGCTCGCATAGTCCTGGAAGGCCGCCTCCGATGCCGGCGCGTAGCCTTCGGTCTGCCCGCCGGTGGGACTGGCCCAAGCCGGAATGCCGTCGAGCTGGATCAGCCGCATGATGTCGCCTTGCTTCAGGTACGGCGCCAGCGTGCTCGTGCCGGGGGCGAACGTGTTCGGCCCGTTGGGCTCTTCCACGTACCAGCTGCGTGTATCGTTGGCCCACGACAAGCCGAGGTCGGTATCGAGCGGACGATAGCCGTCGCCGCTGCAGCAGGTTTGGCCCGGCTTCAGGTAGTCGGTGCCCTGGCCGCCGAAACGATGCTGATCTTCGTGCGCGTAGGTGGCGGGCGGCAGCACGTTCGAAACGTCGGGGCGCACGCCGAATGTCGCGATGCCGGCAGGGCGCGTGCCGAGCGAGGCCAGCGCAGTGCCCGATGCGGAGAGCGAGGCCGATACGGAAAAGTAGCCGGCGAGCGTGGACGAACAACTGAGCGTCACCGTTTGGGGGCCTGCCTTCACGGCGAAGTGGCCGCTCGCGCGCACGGTATCCCAGTCGTCGCGTACCTGCCACGAGACGGTATCGTCCTGGGCCGCGCGGGTGGTGACGGCGAGATTGAATGTGCTGCCCAGTGCGAATGTCCGCGTGCCGTCGCTGTCCGGCGTATCGGCTTCGATCGGCGCGCCCGTGCCGGCGGCGCTGGCCGGCGCAGACGGCTGGCCGCAGGTCAGCGCTTGGCCGCCCGCTGCGGCGACCGGCGCAGACGAGGCCGTTTGCCCTGCGGGCGCAGCGCCTCGAAAGTTCGCATTGGCGCCGGTGGCCGAGCTCGAGCCGCTGCCGTTCGAGCCGCCGCCACAGGCGGCCAACAGCGAGAGAATCGCAACGGCCGCAGTGTGCGGCAAGCGCATGCGGCGAGCGTGTAGAAGCAAGTGATAGGTCATCGATCGTGGTCGTATTCAGTGCGCCGGCGCTTTGAAAAGGCAAAGGAAGGGCGCCGCGCATCGGCGAAGCGATGCGCGTGGGGCCGCCGAAGCGACATGAACCAAGAAGGCGCGCCCCCAGCCGCGATACGAGTGCATGCCGGGAAGGGGTGAGCCGCGAGATGCCCGCGCGGCGTTCAATTGCCGCGACGAACGGTCGAAGAATCGAATGAAGAATAGGATTGCTCGCCAGTGCGTCACATCTGACGAAACCCTGATTTCATACGAATCGCAGGGCGAAAGGTTACAAGCTTTGCGGACTTTTTTGCAGCGTTCGATTTAGTCGATTTGCGCACGCTGCGTGGCGGATTTTTCCGCTGTAGTGGGGGTAGGACTAGCGGGGCTGGATCGTGCGGCGCTTGGATGTTGCGTCGCCGCGAGAGGCGAGAGCGGCCTGACGAGGGTCCATCGGGGCCCTTTCCGATGACTACCGGATTAGAAATGGGATTGCCGTTCTTTAATGGAACTTATAGGGGGAGATCGATGATTTCGATGAGCCGAAAATGAATCACGAATGAAACATCGTGCAATCTTTTCCGTTCGATTTTTTATGATAAGAAAGACGAAATCGGGAAAAAGGTGTTGCTCTAATCCGCCAACGCGCCTGTCTTTGTTTTGCTTCAACGTGGGTTTAACAACACAACGACATCGGCGCAGCGTCTATCGTGCGCATTGTGCGTTCGGGCTTTGGCAGCCGACTACGACGGCCAAGCGCCGCCGGGGTCCGCGGCGATGCCGCCGCACACCAATGAACGGTTGTCCCGATCGGTTCGATCGAAGGCGACTGCAAGCACCGCACCACATTAGCTGCACCGAGTCGCTCCGGGGAATTTTCGCACGGCGGCGTCCTTTAGCGCTCGGCATGCCTTTTGCCAGAGCGCCGTGGCGCTAATTCGCTAAACGATGGGTGAAAGTCACGGCTTTCACGAAGCTTTGTCCGATTTGCCTAGTCATGGGAAAGGGGCCGTCCGCATCGGTCGACGCATCAGGCGATATCTGTTGGAAGCTTTCCGACAAGATCTCGCCGAATTACGTCACGACACACGCGCCGCATATTGGCGCTGCCTACGATGCAGTGCAATACGAACGGAATCGTCCCACGCCGGCAATGACTATCGAGGGTAATGCCATGCCTTACGCGAGTACCGAACCCGCACTCATGGGATGGTGGCGAGCTCGGGCGCAAAACGCACCGAGTGCCACGCGCCGGATCGCAATCGTGCTGTACGAGGGCTTTTCGTTGCTCGGGGCGGGTCTCGTCGCCGAGGTCTTCAACCTGGCCAACGAACTTGCATCTCCGGGCGCCGATCGCGCACAAACGTACGACATTTCGTTCTTGTCCGCCGACGGCGGCAACGTACGCTGCGCCTCGATGGTACGTGTGTGGACCGACGGCCTCGACGCGCGTCACTACACGGGCTTCGATGCGCTGTTCGTCGCCGGAGGCAAGGGCGCGCGCGCCGCCGCAAGCGACGAGCGTCTGATCGGTTGGCTGCGGCGCGTGCAGACGAAGACGATCAACATTCGCTCGATCGGAGAAGGCCGGCTGCTGCTCGACGCGGCGGGCATCGGCGCCGTCGAGAAGATCTACCAGTTCGGATCGTGCTTGCGCCAAGACGGTGGCGATGACGTGTCCGCCCAAACCGACGAACGGTTCGAGCCGATGAAGCTCGCGCTGTCGATGGTCAAGCGCGACCTCGGGCTCGACGTGGCGCGCGCCATCGCGGAGCGCCTGGCCCCGGGGTCGAGCGCACGCTTCGGGCCGCTGTTGAGCGACGGCGGCGTGATCAGCGCCGGCGACAAGATTCGTGCAGCTGCGCGTTGGCTGCAGGAGAACTGCGAGCGACCGATTTCGATTGCCGACGCCGCGCAAGTGGCCGCGATGAGCGAGCGCAATTTCCTGCGGCGCTTCAAGCTCGAGCTGCGCATGACGCCGTCCGACTATTTGCTCCAGGCCCGCCTGGCGATTACCTGCAGTTTGCTGGTCGATTCCGAGCTTCCCGTCGACAAGATTGCGCGGCGAAGCGGTATGGGCAACGGCGATCGTCTCGCGAAGATCTTCCGCAAACGGATGATGATTTCGCCGACCGAATACCGGATGCAACGCCGTCGTGCGACAGGCGGCTGACCGGAGGAGCACCGACATGAGGTTCGATTTGCGAGGATACGAGCGCGCGCAGCCGGGACGCGGCGCGCCACCGCTCGGCGCCGCGTTGCCAGAGCAGGCGCGCTCGGACGAAGGCGGCGAGCCGCAGGAGTATGTCCCACCCCCGGCGCAAAGCAAGAGCGCCGCCGCGTTCGAACCGAGTGCGGCGCTCGCACCGGAGCCGTGCCGGCGATTGATTGCCGTCGTGCTGGCGGGCGGCTCGGGCACGCGCCTGTGGCCGATGTCGCGCGAGCACTATCCGAAGCAGCTCATCGACGTGATCGGTTCCGACACGCTGTTGCAGGCTACCGTGCGCCGCATGGATGGATTTGCCGAAGGCTGGGATGTGGCCGATGCGCCGCTCGTCGTGTGCGGCGCCGAGCACGGCTTCATCATCGACGACCAATTGCGCGCCAACGGCGTGACGCCACGCCTGATCGTCGAGCCCGCTCGGCGCGACACGGCGCCCGCACTGACGCTCGCCGCGGCGCTTGCGAGCGCGAACGGCGAGGACGCGATTCTCGTGGTCATGCCCGCCGACCATGCCATTGCCGACGTGAAGGCGCTGCAACGCGCGATCGAATTGGCCGCACGCCATGCGCAGCAGGGCGCGATCGCGACGCTGGGCGTGCCGCCTACGCGTCCCGATACGGGATTCGGCTATGTGCGCATCGGCGAGCCGCTTGGCGACGGCGCGCACCGCATCGAGCGCTTCGTCGAAAAGCCGCCGGCCGAGCTGGCCGCGCAATACCTCGCCGACGGCGCCTATTGGTGGAACAGCGGCATCTTCGTGATGCGAGCGACGGTTTGGCTCGACGCCTTGCGGCAATTGCGCCCCGAGATGCTCGCCACCTGTTTGGCGGCCGTCGCTCAGGGTGCGGCGCACGGTGAGCGCTTCGATCCGGCGGCGAGCGCGTTCGAGCGATCCCCGGCGGATTCGATCGACTATGCGGTGATGGAATGCCTGGGCGGCCCGGATGCGCCGTGCGCGGGCATCGTCGTGCCGCTCGAGGCCGGCTGGTCGGATTTGGGCTCGTGGGATGCCGTCTGGGATGCGTTGAGCAAAGACTGCGACGGCAACGTTGTGCGCGGGCGCGTGGTGCTCGAGGGCGCGAGCTCGACATTCGTGCATGCCGAGAGCCGCTTGGTCGCCTGCGTCGGCACGACGAACCTGGTCGTCGTGGAGACGCCCGACGCCGTGCTCGTGGCCGACCGCGCGAACGTGCAGCGCGTGAAAGGGCTCGTCGCGCGCATCAAGGCGGAGCACGCGCCCGAGGCCGAGGCGCACCGGAAAGTGCGTCGTCCATGGGGCTTTTACGACTCGATCGATCACGGCGATCGCTTCCAGGTCAAACGTATCGTGGTCGCGCCGGGCGCGCGTTTGTCGCTGCAGATGCATCACCACCGCGCCGAGCATTGGGTGGTCGTGCGCGGGACGGCGATCGTCACGCGCGGCGACGAGGAGTTCTTGTTGAGCGAAAACGAATCGACCTTCATTCCGCTCGGCGTTCGGCACCGGCTCGCCAATCCGGGCAAGGTCCCGCTCGAAATCATCGAAGTGCAGTCGGGCGCTTATCTAGGCGAGGACGACATCGTTCGCTTCGAAGACAACTACGGTCGATGTCCGAGTCACCCTGCGGGGCCGTGACGCAAGCGGCGGGCGGTTCTTTTCGGTGCGGAGAACGAAGATGCGTGAGATTCAAGGCTTACTGACCCGGGTGTTCGACGTCGCGCTCGTGATCGCGTCGGCAGCGCTCGCGTCGAAGATGCGCTTTGCCGATTGGGGGCGGCACGATTTCGTCGCGCCGTTCGTCATGCTGACCGCGGCATGCGTGCTCGTGCTGTTCCCCGCCTTCGGCGTCTACGATTCATGGCGGGGCCGCTCCAAGCGCATGCTGTCCGGACAGGTCGCGCTTGCCTGGCTCGTCGCGCAAGGCTGCGCGTTGACGGCCATGTTCTCGTTGCGCGAGATCGACTACGTCTCGCGTTTGTGGTTCGTCTACTGGAGTGCGATGTCCGGTGCGCTGCTGATCGGCTACCGGCTCGCGGCGCATGCCGTGCTCGCGCGCCTGCGTCATGCCGGCATCAATCTGCATCGCGTCGCGATCGTCGGGGCGGGGCCGCATTGCGATGCGATCTTGCGCCGGATCGAAGCCGCACCGGCGACGGGTTTTCGGGTGGCGGCCGTCTACGTGCCGCAAGCGCAGAAACAGCGAGCGACGCTGCCCCCGGGCGCCGCAACGCTGCCGCGCTTCTACGATCTGAACGCATTCGCGCGCTATGTGCGCCGCACCGATCTGCACGAAGTTTGGCTTGCGCTGCCGCTTTCGGAAGACCGCACGATTTTGCGCGTCGTTGCGATGTTCCGCGACGATCTGGTCAATATTCGATTCATGCCGGACGTGCGCTCGCTGGCGCTGTTCGAAAGCGGCGGTGTGATCGACTTGCTCGGCGTGCCCGCCATCAATCTCGTCGCCTCGCCGTTGTCGCCGGGGGGGCTGCTCGCCAAGGAGATCTTCGATCGCATTTTCGCCGCTTGTGCGCTGATCGGCCTCGCGCCGCTGCTCATCGCGATCGCGGTGGCCGTGAAGCTTTCTTCGCCGGGCCCTGTGCTGTTCAAGCAAAAGCGCAAGGGAGCGGACGGCCGCGTCTTCACCATTTACAAGTTTCGCTCGATGCGCTTGCATGTCCAGGAGGCGGGCGTCTTGCACCAGGCGGTGCGCCGCGACCCGCGCGTGACCAAGCTCGGCGCATTCCTGCGGCGCACGAGCCTGGACGAGTTGCCGCAATTTTTCAACGTGTTGCGCGGCGATATGTCCGTGGTCGGGCCGCGTCCGCACGCGCTCGAGCACGACGATCTCTATCAGAAGGTCGTCACGGGCTATATCCATCGTTATCGGATCAAGCCCGGGATCACGGGGTGGGCGCAGATCAACGGCTATCGCGGCGAAACCGACCGCATCGAAAAGATGGAGCGGCGCGTGGCGCACGACCTCTATTACCTCGGCAATTGGTCGTTCGCCCTCGATATGCGGATCATAGCGGCGACGATCGTGAAAGGGTTCATGCATAGCAATGCCTATTAGCGCACGCGCTCATCGCGGCACGCGCCGCGAAGAACGCCTGCAACCGATGTGCGTCGCGCACCGGCTCGATCGGCGATCGAGCCCGCGCGGCGCACGTCACGAATGTCACGAATAACCGGCACGGAGGCCACATCATGTCCGACTCGAGCGCGCGCAGTCGCAGCGCCTTATCGTTAGCACTCCTTACTTTCGCTTTCGCACTGTCCGCATGCTCGATCGTGCCGGGTCAACGCATGGTGACGCCGCCTACCGTCGACGAGGCGGGCGGCGAGTACAGCACGGAGCCGAGGCAAGAGGTGAAGGTGCCGATTACCGACATCAACCTGAAGCTGATTCGGCAGATGAACGAACAGACGGCGCAGCATCCTATCGCCGATCGAACCCAGAGCTTGTTCGGCAAGCCCGGTCCCTACCGCGTCGGCCCCGGCGACGTGCTTCAGATCACCGTCTGGGATCACCCCGAGCTCGCCGCCGCGCTGGGGCAGCCGGCGCCCACCAACCGCACGGAAGACGCGGCGCCGGGCTTCGTCGTCGATGAAGGCGGCAACGTGCAATTCCCCTACGCGGGCGTCGTGCACGTGGCCGGCGACAGCGTCGAGCAGATCCGGCGCAAGATCGTCTCGCGCATCAGCAAGGTGTTCAAGAGCCCGGAAGTCACCGTGCGTATCGCCTCGTTCCGCGCTCAAGACATTTACGTCGACGGCGAGGTGGGCAAGCCCGGCGCCGTGCAGATCACCGACATACCGATGACGCTGACCGAAGCGATCGGGCGCGCGGGCGGCTTCACCGCGGCTGCCGATCAAAGCCGCGTGACGCTGGTGCGCGAAGGCAACAGCTATCCGATCAGTTTCTCCCATCTGCTCAAGGCGGGGCGCAATCCGTCGGACATCGTGCTCAAGCCCGGCGACATGGTGCGCATCGGCTCGCGCGAGGAGAACGGCGTCTACGTCATGGGCGAGGTGAACAAGCCCGCGACCATCATGCCGATGCGCAGCGGCCGGCTCTCGCTGGCCGAGGCGCTGTCGCAGGCGGGCAGCCTCAATCCGGGAACGTCCAACGCGAAGCAATTGTTCGTGATTCGCGACTCGACGGGCAGCAACCCGCAAATCTTTCACCTGGATGCGACCTCGCCGGTTTCGATGGTGCTCGCCAACCAGTTCGAGCTGCAGCCGAAGGACGTCGTCTACGTCGATAACGGTGCACTCGTGAAATTCAATCGCGTGCTGAACCTGTTCTTGCCCGCGATCAACGCAGGCTTGACGGCCGCGATCGTGACGAAGTGACCCAACCGGCGCGCCCGCCCGCGCATCGCGGCGGCGCGCATTCGATGCGAGCAACAAACATGGCTATGAACTTCGAGCGTCGCTACACCGATTTCACGCCCGGCGACGAGTTGCGGCTGTCCGACTATCTGCAGTCGATCGTGATCAATTGGCGCTTGATCGCAATGGTGACGTTAGCGGTGACCGCGCTCGGCTCGGCCTACGCGTTTCTTGCAACGCCCGTCTATAAGGCGGACGCGATCATCCAAGTGGAGGAGGCGGCGAACGCCGATAACGGCGGGGCCAACCCGCAACGGCAGATCGAACCGCTGTCGCGCATGTTCGAAACCAAAGCGACGACGGCCGCGCAGATCGAGTTGCTCAAGTCGCGGCTCGTGACGGAGGCGGCCGTGCGCAATTTGCATCTCGACATTGCCGCGCAACCTCATACCTTGCCCGTGGTCGGTAATCTGCTCACGGCCCTGACGACGGGCAAGCTCGGCTTCAAGATCGCGCCCTTCGCGGATCTTCCCGGCTTCGCCTGGGGCAACGAAACGATCGAAGTGTCGCGCATGGAGACGCCGAGCGCCCTCTACGACAAATCGTTCTCGCTGACGGCGGGCCCCGACGGCACTTTCACGCTGAGCGACCCGGACGGCATCGCGATCGCGAGCGGCCGGGTGGGCGAAGACGTCACGGGCACGACCGCGGCGGGTCCCGTGCTGGTGCGCGTCGATCGGCTCACGGGCCGCAGCGGCACGCGCTTCGATCTGACGCGCTCGTCTACGCTCGATGCGCTCGAACGCTTGCAGAAGCAACTGAGCGTCAAAGAAACGGCGTTGCAATCGGGCGTCATCGCGCTCACCTTGCAAGGCGCGAACCCGGCGCTCACGGCCGATGTCGTCAATGGCATTGCGCGTCAGTTCATCCAGCAGGACGTCGACCGGCGCTCGGCCGAGGCAGAGCATACGCTCGCGTTCCTCGACCAGCAGTTACCGCAGCTGCGACACGAACTCGATGCGGCCGAGCAGCGCTACAACACCTTCCGCAACAATCACGGCACGGTCGATCTCAGCGAGGAAAGCAAGCTGCTCTTGCAGCAGATCGTCGACAACAAGACGAAGCTCGCCGATCTGCTGCGGCAGCGCGCCGATCTCTCGCAGCGCTTCACCGCGCACCATCCGGCCGTCGCGGCGCTCGACGCTCAAATCGCGCAATTGCAGGCCGCGCAGTCGGTGATGTCCAAAGACATCGCCGTGCTGCCCGACACCGAGCAGACCGCGCTGCGTTTGCTGCGAGACGTGCGCGTGGACACCGAGCTCTATACGAACATGCTCAATAGCGCGCAGCAATTGCGCGTGGCGAAGGCGGGGCAAATCGGCAACGTGCGCGTGGTGGACTTCGCCCAGATCCCGGACAAGCCCGTATGGCCCAAGCGCTTCGTCGTGATTCTGATCGCCTTCGGCGGCGGCCTTTTCATCGGCATCGTCGCGGCCTTCGTGAGGAAGTCGCTGTACGGCGGGGTCGAGCGCGCCGAGGAGATCGAAAGCACGCTGGGCGTGCCCGTGTTCGCCATCGTTCCGCGCAGCGGCTTGCAACTGCGGTTGCAGCAAGAGGTGACGATGCGTCGCCAAGGGTTGCACGTGCTTGCCGCGCAATCGCCTCAGGACATCGCCGTCGAAGGCGTGCGCAGCTTGCGCACGTCGCTGCAGCTCTCGCTCGACCAGGCGCGCAACAACATCGTCATGCTCACGGGCTCGCGTCCCGATGCGGGCAAATCGTTCCTGTCGGTCAATCTCGCGGCGCTCGTCGCCTCGGCCGGCAAGCGCGTGCTCGTGATCGACGGCGATATGCGGCGCGGCCAAGTCCATTCCCATTTCGGGGTGCGGCACCAGCCCGGGTTGTCCGATGTGCTGAGCGGCGCCGATGTCGATGCCGTGATCCGGCGCGAGGTGCTGCCGGGGCTCGATCTGCTGAGCAAGGGGTCGATGCCGATGCATCCGTCGGAATTATTGATGAGCGAGCGCTTTCGCGAACTGCTCGAAACGCTGTCGCGCCGCTACGAGCTCGTGATCATCGACACGCCGCCGGTGCTTGCCGTGACCGATTCGACGGTCATCGGCAAGTATGCGGGCACGACGCTGCTCGTCGTGCGCTATGGACGGCATCCGATCGGCGAGATCAGCGAAACGGCGAAGCGGCTCGAGACGGGCGGGGTGAACGTGAAGGGCGTGCTGCTGACCGACGTGCCGCCGGCCATGCCGCTGTTCGGCGGCTCGTACAAGGGCGGGTACTACGGTTACGACAGCGTTGCCGACTGACACGAGCCCGAGAGGCGCACGAACCAGACGAACCACGGAGCCGCACGAGCAGCATGGGCCGAGCGGCCGGCTACCGACACCGTTGAACAACGAAAAGGAAACGACGATGAAGCGCAAGGTCGCATTGATTACGGGCGTGACGGGACAGGATGGGGCTTACCTTGCCGAGTTGCTGCTCGGCAAGGGGTACGAAGTGCATGGCGTGAAACGCCGCACTTCGCTGTTCAATACCGATCGCATCGATCACCTTTATCGCGATCCGCACGAAGTCGAGGATGCCGACAGCCAATTGCACTTGCACCACGGCGACCTCACGGATTCGACGAGCCTCGTGCGCATCATTCAAAGCGTCGAGCCCGACGAGATCTACAACCTCGCGGCGCAGAGCCACGTGGCCGTATCGTTCGAGGAGCCCGAGTACACCGCCAATGCGGACGGGCTCGGTGCGCTGCGCATCCTCGAGGCGATTCATATGCTGGGCAGGATCGAGCGCACGCGCTTTTATCAAGCGTCGACCTCGGAGCTATTCGGCCTCGTGCAGGAGACGCCGCAGCGCGAAACCACGCCGTTCTACCCGCGCAGCCCGTATGCCGTGGCCAAGTTGTTCGCCTATTGGACTACCGTCAATTACCGCGAGGCTTACGGCATCTACGCCTGCAACGGCATTCTGTTCAATCACGAATCTCCCGTTCGCGGCGAGACCTTCGTGACGCGCAAGATCACGCGCGGTCTCGCACGCATTGCCGTTGGGCTGCAACGCGAGCTCTACCTCGGCAACTTGTCGGCGCTGCGCGATTGGGGGCATGCGCGCGACTACGTCGAAATGCAGTGGCTGATGCTGCAGCAAGATGCACCGGAGGATTTCGTCATCGCGACGGGCGAGCAATACAGCGTGCGCGAGTTCGTCCAGCGCGCGGCGCAAGAGCTGGGTATCTCCGTGCGCTTCGAGGGCAGCGGGGTCGAGGAGGTGGGCATCGTCGATCACGTGGCGAGCCGCGAGACGCGCGTGTCGCCGGGCGATGTCATCGTGCGCGTCGATCCGCGCTATTTCCGCCCGACGGAAGTCCAATCGCTGCTCGGCGATAGCACGAAGGCGCGCGAGAAACTCGGCTGGACCCCCAGCACGCCTTTCCCCGCGCTCGTGCGCGAGATGGCGCTGGCGGACTATCAGATCGCGCGACGCGATGCGCTCGTGACGATGGCCGGCTTCAAAGCGCTAGAGCATCACGAATGAGTGAGAGACGATGGATCCGCAAGCACGCATTTTCGTTGCCGGCCACCGTGGCATGGTGGGTTCCGCGCTCGTGCGCGAACTCACGGTGCACGGTTACCGCAATCTCGTCACCCGCACGCACGATGCGCTCGACTTGCTCGATCAGCATGCCGTGCGCGCGTTCTTTTCCAATGAGCGGATCGACGTCGTGCTGCTTGCGGCCGCGCGCGTCGGCGGCATCCTCGCCAATTCGACGCGGCCCGCGACGTTCCTCTACGAAAACCTCGCGATCGAGACGAACGTGATCGATGCGGCTTATCGCGCCGGTGTGAAACGCCTCGTGTTCTTCGGTTCTTCTTGCATCTATCCGAAGCTGTGCCCGCAGCCGATCCGCGAATCGTATTTGCTGAGCGCCCCCTTGGAGCCCACCAACGAGCCCTACGCGATAGCGAAGATTGCCGGCGTGAAGCTGTGCGAGGCCTATAACCGCCAATACGGCACGCGCTACGTGGCGCTGATGCCGACCAACCTTTACGGTCCGAACGACAACTACGATCTTGCCGGCAGCCACGTGCTGCCGGCGCTGATACGCAAAGCGCACGAGGCGAAGCTCGCGGGGGAGGCGACGCTGACGGTGTGGGGGACGGGCGAGCCGCGGCGCGAGTTTCTGCATGTCGACGACTTGGCTGCGGCGACGCGATTCGTGCTGGAGCAGGACGTGGGCGAAGGCGTGTTCAACGTCGGCGCCGGAGAGGATTTGACGATACGCGAGCTCGCGCAGTGCATCGCGGGCGTGGTCGGCTTCGAGGGCGAACTCGTGTTCGACCGGTCCAAGCCCGACGGCACGCCGCGCAAGCTGCTCGACGTCTCGAGGCTGGCCGAGATGGGGTGGCGGGCGACGATCGGTCTTACCGACGGCGTCCGCGACACTTACGCGCGCTATACCGCGCAGCATCGCGAGCACGATGCGGCTTCCAACGGATAAGAGAGCATGACAGCCACAGTGACGATCTTTCACAACGTCGTCTGGTCGCGCCACAAGGGGGCCGTGTTTTCCGCGCTCCATACTTTGTCGGACGTGGGGACGATACGCTATTGCATGGTGCAAATCGCCGATACGGAAACGGATCGGATCGGGTTTTCCGACGTCGACTATTCGTTTCATCGTTATCCGATGCGAAAACTGTTCGACGGCTGCTACGAGGACGTGCCGACATGGAAGATGGTGGTTCGGCTCACGACCGAAGTGTTGAAGGCGAAGTCGGAACTCGTCGTGCTGCCCGGCTATCACCGGCCCGAGTATTGGGCGATGCTCGCCGCATGCATCGTGACGCGCAAGCGGCGCGCCGTGTTTTGCGATTCGACCGCGTTCGATCGGCCGCGCCGGCTCCTGACATCGATCCCGAAGCGCATCTTCTTCTCGCTCTGCGACGGCTATTTCGGTTTCGGAGAGCGCAGCCGGCAGTACTTGATGTCGCTCGGCGCCAAGCACGAGCGCATTTTCGTGCCGTGCCAAGCCGCGGCATTGCCGCGCTCGTTCTTGCCCGAGCGAGCGCTCTCCGAGCGTTTGGCGGCGCGCCGCGATGGCGGCCCGGTGTTCTTGTACGTCGGCCGGCTATCTGAAGAGAAAGGGATCGACACGCTGCTCGATGCGTTCGCGCGCGTTCATGAAACGCGGCCGGCCGCCACCTTGCGCATCGTCGGAACCGGCGCGTTGGATGGGGCATTGCGCGCCCGCGTGCGATCGCTCGGGCTCGACGGCGCGGTGCATTTTCTCGGCAGCTTGCAAGACGCGCCGCTCTCGCGCGAGTACTTCGGCGCGACTTGCCTCGTGCTGCCGAGCCATAGCGAGCCGTGGGGGCTCGTCGTCAATGAAGCGTTGAGCCATGGATGCCCGGCGGTCGTCAGCGATCGCTGCGGCTGCGTGCCCGAACTCATCGTCGAGGGCGAGACGGGATCCTCGTTTCCTGCCGGCGACGTGCAAGCCTTGGCGGTGACGCTGCTCGATGCCGCATGGCGCTTTCGCGACGTCGAGCATACGGCGCGCGCTTGCATCGCGCGCATTGCGCAATTCGACCCGCGGGCGGCGGCGGTCAACATCGAGCGCGGCTGCGCGACGATGCTGCGTAAGTTCACCGGTGGCGGAGTGGCCGCTCATAGCGGAGGCGTGCGCCCATGAAACTGCTCGTCTACGGTCTGAATTACGCGCCCGAACTGACGGGCACGGGTAAGTACACGGCCGAGATGGCCGAGGCGCTGGCGTTGCGGGGGCATGAGATTCGAGTCGTCTGCGCGCCGCCGTACTATCCGGCATGGCATGTGACGCAGGGCTGGTCGGCTTGGCGCTATGGGCGCGAACTGCGCGGGGGCGTTCAGGTGCGGCGCGCGCCGCTGTGGGTGCCGTCGCATCCGAGCGGGGCGACGCGCGTGGCGCACTTGGCATCGTTCGCGGCGACATCGCTGTTGCCGCTGCTCGGGCAGT
This sequence comes from Trinickia sp. Z7, assembly GCF_056498045.1. Classification (NCBI taxonomy): domain Bacteria; kingdom Pseudomonadati; phylum Pseudomonadota; class Betaproteobacteria; order Burkholderiales; family Burkholderiaceae; genus Trinickia; species Trinickia sp. Z7. The sequence continues at coordinate 123,710 of NZ_JAUEQW010000004.1, read as the reverse complement.
GGCGCTGGCGGCCGGACGTGGTGATGACGATCGCACCGACGCTCTTGTGCGCGCCGGCTGCGTTGGCGCTTGCGCGCGCGACGGGCGCGAAAAGCTGGCTGCACGTGCAGGATTTCGAGGTCGATGCCGCCTTCGAACTCGGGCTGCTGCGTCGGTCGCGTGGGGCGCGCGCCGCGCACGCTTTCGAGCGCGCCGTGCTGCGCCGCTTCGACGTCGTATCTTCGATTTCGGAGCGGATGGTCGAGAAGTTGTCGACGCTGGGTGTCGAGGCCCCGCGGGCGATGTGCTTGCCCAATTGGGTCGATGTCGATGCGATTCATCATCTCGACCGGCCGAGCGCATATCGGCAGGCATTGTCGATCGGAGAAGACGAGAAGGTCGTGCTGTATGCGGGCAACATGGGGGCGAAGCAAGGGCTCGAGCATTTGGTGACGGCGGCGACTTTGCTCACCCGGCGCACGGATATCCGTTTCGTGTTTTGCGGCGACGGACTGTTGCGTGAGGAATTGGCGCGCCGATGCGCGCACCTTCCCAATTGCAAGTTGATCGGGTTGCAGCCGGCGGAGCGGCTCAACGAGCTGCTCAATATCGCCGACGTGCATGTGTTGCCGCAGCGAGACGGCGCGGCCGATCTCGTGATGCCGTCGAAGCTGACCGGCATGATGGCGAGCGGACGCGCGATCGTCGCGATGGCGCGCGAGGGGACCGAGCTGCACGACGTGGTGACGGGGCGCGGCGCGATCGTCGCGCCCGAGGATGGAGGCGCGCTGGCGGCGGCGATCGAGGCGCTGGCGGACGATGCGAGCGCGCGTGCGCGGCTCGGCGCCGCAGCGAGGGACTATGCGGTGCGCGCGTTGTCGCCCCGCGTGGTGATGGAGCGATTGGAGCAACGCCTCTTTGCGTGCCGGAACGGGATCGGCGCGAGCGCCGTAGCTGGCGAGGTGCAACAGATCGAGGCGTGCGACGAGGGCGCGAGCGAGGCTCAGCCGCTCGTATGGACGCAGGGTATCTCGGCGCCGCCGCAGGGCTTGAGCGGCCCGGTCATGGATCAAACCGCACCGCTGCATGAAACCGCCGCGCCCATGTTTCGTCAGCCTTGACGAGGGGGCGGGCGAGACGCCTTCACCAAGGCATTTTATAAACTCGCGCCACCTCTTTCCCGACATCTCCCGGCCCGCGATATAGCGACATCGCGGCGCCCATGGGCGTTTGCGTTCCCGGATCGGCCGGGTTGACCTTCGGCGCGCGCGCATCGTCTTGACCCGCGATACCGCGAAGAGGCGCGCCTTTGCCTCCTTTCCCTTGTTCTTGCGCATCCGGTTGCGGCCCATATCGCCCGCCCGCCAGCGCGCCGCGCGGCACCCGCTGCGTGTTGGTCAGGGCATCCTGCGCCTGGCCCGCGGCATCGTAGGCCGAGCGATACGGATCGTCGAAGTCGGCCGGCGCACCCAGTAGCGCCTCGGGATTGCCGTGCAACCCTTGCAGACGATCCGCCGCGCCTCGCGCCGCGGCATCGCGATCCTCGGGGGCGATCCGTTGCGCCGCAGTCTCGTCGTCCGCGCGGCCGGCCATGTTCCGCTGCGCTTGCGCATCGGCCATGCAGGCGAGGCCGAGCACCGCACCGAGCAGTATCGAACGCATCACCGCAGCCGCAGCATCCACATCGGTCTCCTTGGCGTACATCGCCACGCTGTTCATGCTCGCGCGCGCGGGGGCGCACGCCCCGCCAAAACACCGGCGCTCTCGGCCATACGCGTCGATCGTCGTACGCAAGCGCGAGCGGGGCGAACGATAATCGTCGACATAGTCTCGTGCAACGCCGTGCCGCTCACACCAAATGGACCGCCCGCTCGAACCCGCCGTCATCGATCTAAGCCGAGCCGGAAAAGGCAACTACGTCGCCAAGCGCGGCCTGCCCGTGCAAGCGCTCTGGTTCGTAGTCGAGGCATGTCTCATCAACAACAAACTGAACCCGAGCTCGGCCGTGCGCGTCGCCGCGCTGCGACTGTTCGGCGCCAAGATCGGAGAAGGCTGCCGGTTTCCGCATCCGCTGCGCGTCAAAGCACCGTGGAATCTCGAAGTGGGCGACCACTGCTGGTTCGGGGTCGATGTCTGGCTCTACAATCAAGCCCCGATTCGCATCGGCTCGCACGTGTGCATTTCGCAGGGGACGTTCCTCACGACGGGCTCGCACGACGCGGGCACGACGATGGATCTGCGCGTCGCGCCGATCGTCATCGAAGACGGCGTTTGGATCACCTCGAAGTGTGTCGTGCAAATGGGCGTGCGCATCGGGCGCTCGGCCCTCGTTACGCCGCTCTCGGTCGTGCATCGGTCGCTCGCGCCGGGAGGTGTCTACGGCGGCAATCCGTGCCGCTTCCTTCGTCCTCGCTTTCCTGCTCAGGGACGGCCGCGCCCGGTTTCAACGGCATAGTTCCGCTAAAACGTCCACCCGAGCTGCGCCCAGCCGCGCATCGGGCTATCGGGTTCCGCCTGTGCATGTTGCGCGCCGCGAAATGCGAGCGCGACGCTCCAGGCGAAACGGCCGCGGCTGCCGCGCACCCCGAGGCCATAATCGCGCAATACACGTGAATTCGCGCCGTCGAGATAGGGATGCTTGTTGATCGCCACGCCGCCGAGATCGTAGAACACGCTCGGGATCAGCATGGCGTTCACCTTGTAGGACAACTCGGCTGAGGTCAGCCAGCCCTCGTCGCCGCTGCCTTCGCCGGCAGGATACGCGCGCACGCCGCCCGGGCCGCCGAGCACGAACTTCTGATAGGAATCGAGGTTGCGCGAGGCAAGCTGCGCGTGAGCGCTCAGAAGCAGGGTCCATCGTTCGCCGAGCTGCTGATTGCGCTGCAAATCGAGATTGAAGGTTTCGTAGTGCCCTGCGGAGCGTGCGCCCGCGGCATCGATCGCTGCGGCAGGCTGCGAGCGGATCGTGAGCGTACCCTCGCCCAAGCGCAGCGCCGCTTGCGTATCCGCGTTACCCAGGCCGATCAGATCGTCTCTGCCGCTAAAGAGCAGATTGAAGCTTTGATGCAGGGCTCGCTTGTGCGTGTCGCTCGAAGTCGCACCGACTTCGTCGAACAGGTCGCGGTACTCGGAGGTGAACTGCCCAATGACGTTGACCGGCACACTGCGAAGCAGCGCGTAGGCGACACTCCATTGGACGACGTCCGCGCGTCCGCGCGCGTCGAGGGCGGCAAAATCCGATCCGAGCAGATATTGCGTGTGCGTCACGCTCAAGCCGGTGTTCGACCCCGGCAAGCCCAACGGCACTTGTCCGGTGAGCTGCCCGTAGTAGAGGCTTTTATCGCTTGCAAGCACGCGCGCGGTGAGTCGTTCGCCATAGCCGAACGGACTGTTCAGATTCACTAGACCGCCGGCGCGCGCTTGGCCGGTGTAGCGCGAACCGTAGTTGTCCATCGTCAACCCGCCGCTCAGCAGCGGCGTCGCCGCATTGTGCACGACGAGCGACGTTTCCCCGGGGCCCGCGCCGGCGGTCAGGTTCGCGCTCAGGCGCGCGCCGCTCAAATCGGAGAGCAGGAGAAGGGCGCGGTCGGCTTGATCCTGGTTCAGGGGCGCGCCGCGCTTCACCGGCGCCAGATAGGCGTCGATGACGCTCGCGCGCAAGCGGCTGTGCGTATCGGTGCTCACCTGTACATCCGAGAGCACGCCTTCGACGACGCGAATCTCGACTTCGCCATCCTTGATCGACTGAGCCGGCAGATACGCGTGCGCCAGCGTCCACCCGTGTGTGCGATAAAAGCGTGTAATGCGCGCCGCGCCCTGCGAGAGATCGGCCAGCGTGCGTTCGCCGTTGTTCGAGCCGGCCACGAGTGCCTCGAGCACCGTCGCCGGATAGAGCCGCGCGCCCGTGACACGCACATGGCGCACGGCAATCGGCGTCTTGTCCCTCGGCACATCGCGGGCGTCGTCGATATTGTTCGGTGTGGCCAGGGAGCTATCCGAAGAGGGCGCGGGCAGCGCATCGACGGGCGCTACGTCTCGGGCGACGCCACCGGCGTCGGGCGCGCGCAATTGCGCCAGCGCGGGGTGACCGGCGAGCGCCAGCAGTGCCCCTTGAATAGCGGCGCACAGGACGGTGCGGACGAATCCGGCGAAGCGCCGTCGCGTGGGAGAGTGCGTGACGGTACTCATCGCAGCATGGCGGAAGACCGGTCCGGCGGCTCGTCTGAGCGGGTGTCGCCGGCTTGGAACGTCGCAGACGGGGCGCGCCATCCCTGCTCGAATGCCTGGGCGGGCGTGGGGGCATCGAGCAAGCCGGCCGCACGCGCCTTCGCTTCCATGTTCGCGACGGCATTGCTGTACGAAGGGTCCATGGAGGCGGAGTTCAGCATCACGGTGGCAAGGCTCGCGGGCCGCACGCTCAGTGTGCCGGCGGCGTAGCCGATGCTGTAATTTCCGCTCGTCAGGCCGCTCGCCGAAACGGCGTAGCTGCCGGGTGCGGACATGGAGGTGGCGGTCGTGAAGAACGCCAACTGGCCTTGCAGCCCCGCGCTTTGCATGGTTTCGCCGCCTACGAAGCCGCGATACGAAACGCCGAACGATGGGTTTTGCTGGCCGACGTAACGATTCGAATCGTTGACGGTGATGAGCAGCGGCGCGGGCGTGATGCCGAAGGTATGCCCGGGAGCGAACACGACCTGATAGCCGAGCTGATCGGCGAGCGTGCCGGACGTCATGGCGTAGCTGCCGACGTTTTGTCCCGGCGCGCGCCCAAGCGACCCCGTGAAGATCTGCGCGGCCGTATCGCCGTGCAATTGTCCGTCGATGCCGTACGCGAGCGGCGGGTCGGCGCCCGCGCCGTTGTAGACCTTGATGTTGTTGGCGTCGGTCGGCGTGACGGTGACGCTCGGTCGGTCGCGGTACATCACGTAGGTCGTGCCGTCGCCGACATTCGCGGCGCCGGGCGCATCCCCGTCCTGGCGGTCGTAACGGAAGTTTCCCGAGCCGGAAGTCGCGCGCTGCGCGAGCGAGCCGCCGAGCACCGTCGATCCGGTCGAGCCGGTGTAGACCGTGAGGATTCTGCCCGCGTCCATCGCGAACGCGGCGGCGCTGTTCACGTCGCCGCCGGCGGCCACGCCGCGCGCGGAAGCCGCGCCCGCGGACAGCGTCAGATCGCCGTTCGAAATGGACCAGTTGCCGGTCGCGTTCAAGTCGCCGGCCAGCGTCGTCAGGCGAACGCTCCCCGTGGCGTCGATGCCTGTCACGGTAAAGCCGTGTGCGGCGGCAATCGTCGCGCCGGCGGCACTGCCGACCGACATCAGATTGAAATCGTTGTTGCCGTTCGTCAGCGAAATCGCGCCGCCACCGGCGCTGAGCGTGGTCGTGCCGCCTACGCTCAGCGCACCCGTTTGAGAGATACCGGCCGCACTCAGATTCAGCGCGCCGCTCAGCGTCGAAGCCGCCATGCTCAGCGCGCCGCTGTTGGTCAGCGTCGCGTTTCCGGCCGTCAACGCGACCGGACCGGCGAAGCATTGCCGGCATCGTCGAGCGTGACGGCGTGGCTGCCTGCATCGAGCGTCGTTGCGCCGCCGACGGCCACCGCACCCGTCTGCGCGATGCCCGGGGCGGTCAGCGCCAAGTCGCCGGTTATCGTCGATGCGCCCAGCGTCAACGCCGTGCCGTTGAACAATGTGGCGCGGGCTGCGCTCAGCGAAAGGGCGCCGTTCAATGCGTTACCGCTGTTGGTCAAGCTGATGGCATTGCCCGGGCCGCTGCTCGTGATCGTCGTCGCGCCCGCGATGTTGAAATAGCCGCCGTAGGTCGTGTCGTCGGCAATGGCCCCCCCGGTCGAGACGATGCTCACGCTGCCGGGGGAGATCAAGCCGCCCTTGTTCCACACTGCATTGCGCGTGGCCACTGCGCTGAGTGCAGTTATGTCGACGGGCGCCGCCGTCGAGAACGTCAGCGTCGCGCCGCTGCCGCCGATATAAAAACCGCTGTACCCGCTCACCGCATCGAGCGACTGCGCGGTGATGCCGATCGACGACGAGGCTGGTGCGCTCATCGTCACGGCGCCGGTTCCGGACCCCCATACGCCGTCGCCGCCGGCATTGACGCCGGCAAGCGAGATCGCGCCGCTCGTCGACGTCACGTTCACCTTGCCGCGAATCTTCACGGCCGCGTTGCCGTTGCTCGTGCTGGCGGCGCCGCCCACCACCTGATTCGTGCCCGTGATCGTGACCGTGCCGCCAGTCAGGCTGGCTGCGTTCGACGACGTTCCGGCAATGTCCACGGTGGATAGCTGATTGCGGTAAGTCGTCGAGGTAGGGTTGCTGGCGGTGCCGCTCACCGTGAGCGCTCCCGATGTCGAGAGACTATCGAGCGCGCCGATGGCCACGCCGCTGCCCGCCCAGGTGTCGGTCGCGCCGGTTGCGGTGCCTGTCAGCGTGATCGCGCCGCCGCTCGTGCTACGCACCGTATTGCCGCCGGCCAAATCGACGCCGATGTCGTTCGTGGAGAACAGCGGCGCGCCGTTGCCGTTGTGGCCCGTTACCGTGGCAAGGCCGCCGCTGGCGCCCGCAATCGAAATGGCCCCGGAGGCCGTGCTCAGCGTCGTGGATTTCAGATAGACGCCTTGGCTATTGCCGTTGCCGGGCATCGTTCCCGACAAGCTGATCGCGCCGCTGCCCGAGGTGGCCCAGGTGCTGCTCTCGAGATCGAGCGCGGCAGCGGTTCCCGACTGAGCGCCCGCGGCCACCGCATGAATGTCGCCGCCATTGGCGGAAATATCGAAATAGCTGAGCTTGATGCCGCTGGTGCTCGCAGCGCTCGATGTCGCATTTGCCGTCATCGACACCGAGAGCGCGCCGCTCGTGCTCGTAATCGATCTGTGCCCGCCCTGGCTGGCGTTGGTCGTGATGCGCCCGTCGGCGATCAGCGTCAGCGCCGCATCGCCGCCGGCCGTCTTGGCGAGGCTGCCGTTGACCGCGATATTGCCTTCCTGCGCACCGGCGCCGGCCGTCGTAATCGTGACGCTGCCGCCGCTGTTCAGGATGCTTTCGATACTCGAGACATTCACGAGCGAGCCTGTCGCACTAGGCGTCCAGACGCCGCTCGAAAACGAGCCCCCCGTCTGCGTCCCCGTCGAGATCGTGACGTTGTATGGGTCGAGCAGCCACGATCCGCCTGCTGCGCCCGTGGTTCGCGCCGCGACGCTTACCGAAATCCCTTCTGTATCCAGAACATGTCCGGACGTCTCGACGCTGCCTCCGGCGCCGCCCGACACGCCTCCATTGGCGCTGAGCGTGCCATGCACGTTCGCGCTGTCGGTGCCCCAGACCACCACCTTGCCGCCGTCGCCGTTCTGAAGCGCATCGGCGTCGATCGTCGCGCCGGGCGCCACGTAGGTCGCCGACGCATTGGGCTGGGGACCTGCACCGCGCGGGTTTCCACCGATCAGCGCGACTCCGCCGCCGGCTGCTCCGCTGACGTCGACCCGCGCCCCGTCGAATAGGCCCACTTTCGCGCCCAGCACGCTCACGGCACCGCCGGTGCCGCCGGCTTCTTGTGCGCTCGCATCGAGCGCTGCGCTGACCGTCGTGACGCCGGACTCGGCGTCGCCGACGAGTTCGATGGAGCCTTGCTTGTTCGCCACGGTGCGCGCGCGCACGACGCCGCTCGAGTTGACGACTGCCTCGCTCAGTGCGTCGAGGCCTTTGGCGGTTAGCACGACGCGACCGCCATCGGCCTCGATCAGACCGCCGTTGGCGGCCAGCGCGCGGGCCGCGCCTTGGCTGATCGTATAACCGATGGGGCTGCCGTCCACGAGCGTGAGGGTGAGCTCGCTTGCGCCGGCAAGCAGCACGCCGCCTTGCGGCGCATGGATGGCGCCGGCGTTGTTCACGGTCGCCGCGATCAACGCGACTTTGCCGCCTTCGGGTACGGCGATGCTGCCTTGATTGACGACGCTGGCGGCACTGTTGCCGCGAAAGACGTACCGGCCGGCGATGAAATCGTCGTCGCTCAGGCCGAGCGTGCTCGCGACGAGCCCGCCGACATTCACTTGCGCACCGGAGCCGAACAACACGCCGTTCGGATTGAGGATAAAGACGGTGCCATTGGCGTTGAGGTTGCCGTAAATCGCGCTGGATTGCGTGCCGGTGACGCGATTGAGCACGATCGCCCCGCGGCCCGGTTGCACGAAATTGACGGTTTCGCCGGACTGCACGTCGAACTTCGACCAGTCGATGGCGAGCTTGCCCGAGTCCTGCGTGACGGTGGTGGTGGAGCCGACTTGGCTGATGCTGCCCCGGCCGGTCGTGACCGTTCCGCCGGACGGCGCCGGAAAGGCCGATGCACACCAAGCTAGCGAACAGGCGAGCGCGATTGCCGAGCGGGTATGGCGGGTCGATGGATTCTCGCGCTTGGTCTGTCGGCGCGGATAATGGGGCGGCATAAGAAGCTGAATACGGAATTCGCCGGAGTCGAATAGCTCGTTTATCGGCGAGCGAAATCCATACTTAAGCGATGAGCGGCGTTTCGACGATAAATCGTCATCATTCGACGAAAAACGCCGCACGCTCGCGATGACCGGCGAGCGGCAGATCCGCGCAGCAAGACGGCGGCGTTCGTTACGCCGGACGCGCGCTTGCCGGGGGATGGCTGGCGAGCAACGCCGCGCAGCGCTCGCTCAGGAAGGCATGCAACTCGACGATCGCCGGTGTCAATTGCGCACGGTGAGCGCAAATCAAGTGCAGCGGCGCAGGCTCGCAATGCTCCGGCGGAAATAATTCCACCAGACGTCCGGCTTTCAGATCGTCGATGAGATCCAGCCGCGATTTATAGACGATGCCTTCCCCGGCGATCGCCCAGCGCCGAACCGCATCGGCGTCGTCGCTGATGCGATTGCCCGTGACCGCCACGGTGCGTTCGCCGCCCGGCTGCGTGAAGCGCCAGCGTTCGTGTATCTGCTCGCTCCAGACATAGCGAAGACAATTGTGTCGCCGCAAGTCCTCCACTTTGGACGGCGCGCCGTGTCGTCGGACGTATGACGGCGCGGCGCACAAGGCCCGGCGGTTGTTCTCGACCAGCTTCAGGGCGAGCAGAGACGAATCGGGTAGCGCCCCGTAGCGCACGACGGCATCCAGCGGCTGGCGGATGAGGTCGGCCGCGCGGTCGCTCATTTTGAGGTGCAGCGACAAGCCCGGGTGCCGGTGCTGAAATTCATCCAGCCACGGCAACAGCAGGTTTCGCCCGAAGTCGGACGGAGCCGACAGCCGCAGCGGCCCGGACAGCGCCCCCCGGCCGCTCGCCAGGGCCTGCTCGCCTTGCACGAGCGCGCCGAGCATGGCGCGCGCGTGCGGCAGATAACGCTCGCCGGCTTCCGACAGTTGCATGCTTCGCGTCGACCGGGTGAACAGACGCGTGTTCAGGGCCCGTTCGAGCCGCTGCACCGACGCACTCGCATGTGCGGGTGCGATATTGAGCTGACGCGCCGCCTCCGAGAAGCTCCCGTGATCCACCGTGTGCACGAAGATCTGAACGTCGTCGAGTCGAATCATTTTCGTCAAAACACCGAAAGTGTTTGAGGTCGACGGATATTTATCCGTGTTTCGACGAAAGATAACATGACCTTGAACCTCACTTGGAGAACAGCTATGAAAGCCATCGGTTTCTATCAGAACCATCCCATCGGCCACCCGGAGGCACTGCGCGATATCGAGCTGCCCACGCCGCAATTGCGTGACCACGATCTGCTGGTGGAAGTGAAAGCGGTGTCGGTCAACCCCGTCGACACCAAAATCCGGCGCGGCGGCGACATTCCGGAAGGGACGGCGCGTATCGCCGGTTGGGACGCGGCGGGAATCGTCCGCGCAACCGGTGCGTTGGCCTCGCGTTTCAAGCCAGGCGATCGGGTCTGGTACGCGGGCGACATCACGCGGCCCGGCAGCAACAGCGAACTGCACGCCGTGGACGAACGTATCGTCGGCCCCATGCCCACCTCGCTGGACTTCGCGCAAGCCGCGTCGTTGCCGCTGACGACGATCACTGCGTGGGAACTGCTGTTCGACCGCCTGCGTGTTCAGGCAGCGGACCCGGCCGACAATAACGTGCTGCTCGTGATCGGAGCGGCGGGCGGCGTCGGCTCGATCCTCACCCAACTGGCACGCGAGCTGACCGGCATGACCGTCATCGGCACGGCCTCGCGGCCGGAAACCCGCGAATGGACGCTGGCTCATGGCGCGCATCACGTCCTCGACCACCGGCAACCATGGGCGCCCCAGTTAGCCGCGCTCGGTATCGAGCACGTCACCCACGTTGCCGGATTGAACAATAGCGCCGCCTATGTGCCTCAAATCGCCGCCGTGCTGCGCCCTGAAGGTCAATTTGCGCTGATCGACGACCCGGTGGGACTGGACATCGGCCCATTCAAGGGCAAATCTATTTCGATTCATTGGGAGCTGATGTTCACGCGCGCCATGTTCGACACCGAGACCATGGCACGGCAGCACGCCTTGTTGCGCCGCGCGGCGGAACTGGTGGACCAGGGCCGCCTCGAGCACACCGCGACCCGACGCATCGAAGGCATCAATGCCGCAAGTCTCATCGAAGCGCACGCGCTGGTCGAGGCCGGCGACATGATCGGCAAGGTTGTCGTGGCTAACCCCTGAACCCGTTCGAAAAGGAGCATCAAGATGAAATCGCCAATCGTCAGCACGGCCACGATTAGCCTCGAAGCCGCGCAAGCATTGCTGGCAGAAGCACGTCAAGCGTGCGCCGACCGCGGGTTCGCCGCGACGATCGCCATTACCGATGCAGGCGGCCACCTGCGGGCGTTCGAGCGCTCGGATTCGGTCCCGTTCCTGACCGTCGACGTAGCGATCGACAAGGCATGGACCGCCGCGTCGTTCGGCATGGCCACGCATCAATGGAACCAGTACATGGCCGAGCCTGCCGTCGCCCCGCTGGCAAACCATCCGCGGCTCATGCCGGTTGGCGGCGGCATGCCGATCTTTCACGAAGGGCGTCTGATAGGCGGTATCGGCATTTCTGGCGGAACATCGGTTCAAGACCATGAGGCCGCTGAGGAAGCGCTGCGTCGCGCAGGGCTCGCACAGAGCCCGTCATGAAGCTGGGGGCGTCGGGGCTGGCGGATCGGAGCCGACGTCCACCGATATTCGTGCGTACGGCACGCAGGATCGAACGCCTGATTTCTCGTTTCTCGTTCGCTTATCTGATGTGCGACGGAATGGTCGGAGGCTTTCCGCGCGTTTATTGCCTATCGCCGTCCACATTTTTACGCGAAGCAGCGGGTCAAATCACATTGGGCCGCTGCCGGTTAAAAGCGGTTTGGATAACTCACGCTAACCTCGTCACCCGTTGGGGCGGTAGTGCGGAGCCGCGCGAGATGATCTTCAATCCAACGGCGCCGAGAGCACGCACTCGCTGCTTCACCTATACTTTTAAAATCGCTTCGTGAAATCGGGTCGGTAGAAGTTTTCCATTTGCCCTTGGTATCGAGCAGTCATGTTGCCGTAGTTGCCCGGTTATTGCGATTTCGGTCGATTCAACCGCGGCGCTTTCCGTGACACGCATCGTTTCAGTCCAGGAAAGGGCACTGACGAAGGCGATCGCTCGATTCAGGGTCAAGCAGGCGGCGATCGGCTGCGTCGATATTCCAGCCCAATCTTGGAGGAACGAATCGTGAACAAGGCAATCAGCTCACTGATCGCGGCCGTCGCCGCGCTTGCAGTGTCGGGCGGCGCATATGCCCAAGCCAACAACACGTTGGCGACCCCGACCACGAAGTCGCCGGCCGCTGCAACGAGCGGCTACGGCATGCCCGGGGCCACCCGCTCCGACAGCGGCATGGGCGCCGAGTCGAACTCGGGTATGCAGAGCAATATGGGCGAAAGCGCGACGCCCGGCGCCCCGGCTTACGGGACCAACAACACGCTGGCGACGCCCACCACGAAGTCACCGGTTCAGTAACGTCGATTGGAGGATGACCGCTGGGCGTAAGCGCGCTCACGAGCAAACCTAACAAGCGCTTCAATCGTTTCAGGGCGCAAGAGCAATGGCGATCGGCGCCCAAGTTTCGTGACCGGCCGTCGCCCAGTTAATGCAACCGCCGCGCACACGGGACGTGCCGTGCAGCGTCGTCGTGCGCTCACAGGATTCGCCACCCTACGCCCTTTCTGCCTTGCCCCAGCGGACAGCCTCGCCAAGCGCGCAACGCACCATGTCCGGCCCCGGACGTTTTCCCTACGACATCCGAACGACGGAACGAACGTCTCGAGCGCAGGCAACGCAATATCTTGCGAGAACTAAAACACCGATGAGTGCTCCGCGCGGAAAATAGAAAAAGGGGATAGCAGCGGCTTCGGACTTAAACCCCCGGGCTCACGCAAATACCATGTTGCCGAAGGCGCGCATATAGCAGGTTTCAGTTTGTAAGTGTCGGGCGCTTGAACCCGAATGGATCCGGCTAACGATAACGCAGACACCATGATCGATCCTTCGACTCGATCTTCAGGGGCTTCGCCAATGCAGTTCATTTTGGCTATGTGCCGCGCGTCACAATCCTGCGTGTTTCACCGCCCATGCTAAGCGGCCTCGCCTTTTGTTGGCGCTCATTGCCGGGACGTTGTCGGATAGATGCGTTCCAGGCGCATGAAGATACGAGAAAAAGGAGAGGCCATGTTCATCGACACGCGGGGAATCGACGAAGGACAAGAGATCGAAACGACGATTTGCATCGTCGGCGCGGGCGTAGCCGGCATCACGCTCGCGCTCGAATTGGACCGGTGCGGCATCGACGTATGCCTGCTTGAAAGCGGGGGCTATCGGCCCGACGACGACACGCGCGATCTTTATCGCGGCGAGAACGTAGGCTTGCCGTACACGTTCGCCGACGGCAGCCGCAGCCGCTACCTCGGCGGCAGCAGCAATTGCTGGGGCGGCTGGTGCAGGCCCCTGGACCCATGGGATTTCGAGGCGCGCGATTGGGTGCCCGGCAGCGGCTGGCCGTTCGGGCTCGACGAGCTCGCGCCGTATTACGTGCGCACGCATCCTTTGCTCAAGCTCGGGCCGAACAATTTCGATCCGCAGTTTTGGGAACGATCGATCGACCGTGCCGACGTGAAACGAATTCCGTTCAGCACGGGGCGTGTGCGCGACACGATTGCCCAGTTCAGCCCGCCCGCGCGGTTCGGCAGGCTCTATCGCCGCGATCTCGAACGTTCGCAGCATATTCGCGTGTTCTTGCATGCGAACGTCGTGCACATCGATACCCATGCCGACGCGTCTCACGTCACCAGGGTGCAAGTCTCGACCTTGACCGGCCGCCGCATGTGCGTGACAGCCAAGCGTTTCATCCTCGCCACCGGCGGCATCGAAAACGCGCGCTTGCTGCTCGCGTCCAATCGCGTGCAGGCGGACGGTCTGGGCAATGCCTACGATAACGTGGGCCGGTACTTCATGGATCATCCGCGCATCATGTCGGCGAGCGTGCGCTTCTCGAAAGCTTGGTCGCGCAACAAGCTCTACGACATCAAATATCACTACCAAAACGCGGCCGTCTCGGCGCACGGCACGCCGATCTCGTCGCAGTTCGCCTTGACGCCGGAAGTATTGCGCCGCGAGCGTCTGCTCAATTCGCGGGTCTGGTTTTATTCGCTGTTTTACGGTGAGGGCAGCGAGGGCGCCGAAGCGCTGATTCGCTGCAAGCAGGCCTTGTTGCGCAAGGACCAGCCGGATTGGCGTTTGAGCAGCGACATCGCGACGATGCTCAGGCATCCGATCGATGCCGCGGGTTTCGGCGTGACGCGGTTGTTGCAGCCTCGGGCACTGATTCGCGACGTCAAGCTGCAAGCGATCGTCGAGGCGCAGCCGGTTCGAGACAGCCGCGTGACGTTGAGCGAGCAGCGCGACCGGCTCGGCATGCCGCGCGTCAAGGTCGCATGGCGCTTGACCGAACTCGTGCAGCGCACGTTCGATCGCACCTTTGCTTTGCTGGGCGAGGAACTGCGTGCGAGCGGCGTCGCGCAAGTCGAACTCGACGCACCGCTCGAAGGGCGGCCTTGGCCCACGGCGCTCGAAGGCACGTGGCACCACATGGGCACGACGCGCATGCACGATTCGCCGCGCGAAGGCGTGGTCGACCGCAACTGCAAGGTATTTGGCATCGACAATCTTTTCGTTGCCGGCAGTTCGGTGTTTCCGAGTGTGGGCGCGAACTTCCCGACGATCACGATCGCCGCGCTTGCGCTGCGTCTTGCCGATCACCTCGCTCTGTCGCTGCGCGCCCCCGAGGCGTCGAGCGTTTCGAATGCGCCCTGCGAGGCCGGCGCCGACGCTGCGGCGCCGTTCGCCGCAGCGCTGCCGCTCGCCACGGCGCTCCCGCGCGGCATCAAACCGTGAGCGGAGGGAAGATTGGCCGGGAAAAGCGGTAGGGCCGACTAGAGCTCGGACTTCGAAGCGATTCGCGGGGCGTAGGGGCGTTCCGATCGCTTCGCGCAGGGGCTATCGTGTTCGAGCACCTGCAGCAGGGTGCGCACGTGAGCATCGACCGTAAAGCGCTCGATGAACGTCGTGCGCGCCATGGCACGCATCTGCGCGCGCGACGGCGCATCGAGCGCGAGCCATCGGCGCAGATTGGCCGTCGCGCCCTCGACGGTGTCCGGCGCGACCAAGCCGGCGCGGTCCGCTTCGATCTCGCGCCAAATATTGATCTTGTCGGAAATGAGAACGGGTGTTCCGCTTGCGAGCGCCTCGACGACGGCGATGCCGAAGTTTTCTTGATGCGATGGCAATGCGAATGCATCGCTGGCCGCGAATGCGCCCCACTTGAGATCGCCTTGCAAGAGCCCCGTCCACGTCACCCGTTCGTCGATACGCAGCTCGCGTGCGAGCGTGCGTAGCTGCGACATCATATCGGCATCGCCGGTGCCGGCGAATACTAGGTGCAAACGCGGCTCGGCGGCCGCGACCTGCGCGAACGCGTGCAGCAAAATATCGCATCCTTTCTTCGGATGCAGGCGCCCAAGAAAGAGCACGAGCCGCTGCCCCGCGAGCGCGGGATACGCCGACAAGAAAGCCGCGCGCAGCTGCGCCGGATCGCCGGTCGGGCACGACGCGCCAAGCGAAACGACGCGCTCGCGGGCGCGATACAACCAAAACGACTGCCGTGCCAGAGCGCGCTCTTCTTCGGCCGTAAAGAGCACCGCGCGTGCATCGCGCAACACGCGGTATTCGCCCCACGGCCAATAGAGCCATTTCTTGGCGTGCTTGAGCGGATACTCGCGCTTGAACCATGGATCGAGCATGCCGTGCGCAAAAACGTAATAAGGCACGTCGAGCCCGCGCAGGGCCCGATGCGTCGCCAACCCGGGATATTGCCAAAGGCCGTGAACGATGACGGCGTCGAAGCGCGGCGCGTGCTCGCGCAGCCAAGCCGCGGCGCGTGGGGCATAGGCGTATTTGCCGCGCCCCGGGCCCAGCGCCGCGACGGGCAGCGGCGCATGGGCGAGGAACGGCGTATCGGGCGCATCCAGAGTGGCCGCTTCGACATGATGACCGAGCGTCGCCAGCGCGAGCGCGCATTGGCGCACGTTCTCTACCGGCCCGCCGGCCGCGGGGTCGAGCGTCGGCAGGACGTTCAATAGCTTCATGACGGTGCGTCCGCTGCGCTCAGGGGAGCATGCAGCGAGCGCCGCAAGGGCGGCGCGAGCGCCGTGCTGCGCCCGCTGCGCGCCAATTGGGCATGCATGGCCACCATCAGCCCGAGCGCGACGCCGAACACGAGAGCGGAGAAGCGCGGGCCGAGCGGATTTCCGCCTATGGACGTGGCCGGCAGTGCCGCGGTGAGCAAGATGGCGCGGCCGAGCACCGGCAGTTGCGGCGTATCGGGCGCTTTGGCGCGCCAGCGGCGGTAGGTGAGCACGCAGCGCACGAGCGCGTAAAGCAGCGTAAGCGGCAGGGCGAGCCCGAACAGCAGGCCGCCCGCGAAGAACTGATAGACCCAGAAGTTGTGCCCCGCGGTCCAGTCGCGCTGAGCATAGAAATCCTTCTTGCTGATTTGCCCCGCAAGATCCGGCAGATACACGGGGGAATAGCGATAGTCATGGCCATAGCCCTTGCCGATCAGCAGCGAGAGCGGCGACGAGAGAACCTGATCGACTTGATCGCGCATCTCCGCCAGGCGCGTGATCGTGGTCGGGTCCTTGCCGGTCCGCGTCTCGTCCTTCGCGAATTCGATGCGCTGCACCCAGTGCTCGGCCACGTCGGGGAAGTACCATGCGGCGCCCGCGGCTACCGCGCCGAGCACGATCGCGGCCACGGCCGCGCGCATCGCCGCGTGTGCGAAATGGCTCAGACCGGGGGCGCTCATCCACACGGCGAGCGCAAGCAGCAGTGCAGTCCCGACGAGCAACGAGCGCGTGACGCTCAGCAGCTCGATCACGATGGTCGCCATGAACAGACCGAGTGTGAGCGTGGTGAAGCGCTTGGCGACGACGAATTCGTGCAGCAGCACGCCTTGCAGACCGAGGAAGGTCACGGAGACGATCCGGTAGCGCACATCGGCGAGCGGCCCCGCAATCGTCAGACCGTAGAGAAAAGTGAAGCCGAGGCTGACTGCATTTGCCCAGAAAAGCGCTTTCTCGAATTGCTCGATGCGCGCTTCCTGCCACGGACGGCAAGCGACGATGAAGCCCAGTTGAAACAATGCGAAGGGCAGCAGCACGCGCAGGTACTGGCCGATGCTGTTCTCTTGCAGCCACTGCGTGAAGAGGCTGGCGGGCACGGCCAGTATCAGCGATACCGTCAACCATGCGCGCAGCGGCGAGCGATCGCGAAAGCGCGGCCCGATCAGCGCGAGGATCGCGCCTGCCAGGAGCACCGGGATCGCCAGCAGGACCTGCGCGAGATGGCTGTCGGCCGTAGCCGCTGCCTTGTAGTCCATGGCGAGCGGGAATACGAACAGCCAGATCCACAGCTGTGCGTAGGGATTGCGCGCCGCTTGCGCAGCGCCCGATGCGAAGCGGTATCGCGCCTGTGACATGTCGAAGGGGTTCCTGTGCGTTCGCGGGCGCGGCCCGATGCCGGTCCCAGGCCCGATTTACGTGCCGACTATAACGCTCGCACCGGCGTTGCCACGCGCCGTTGGCGGCGCATGACTAGCGTTCGGCGGGGATGGACGGATGGGTTTTCGGCAAGCGCTGCGGCGGCGCGGCGATTCGCTTGGGTCGAGACGCTTGTCCGCTTTCGCCGCGATATTGGCCGATACGTGCGCATCGCGCGGCCGAAGATCGAAGGGCCGAATCACAAGCGGCAGCACAGCCGGATAAGGTACCGACAATGATCAGGAATCCATTCGGGGGCGCGAAGACGATCATGAGCGATCGAGCGATCGAGCTCGACTTCTTGCGCGGGATCGCCATTCTGGCCGTAATGGGGTATCACTTTCGTTCGGTCGATCCCGGGTTGGTGGTCGTCTCGATTGCGCAGTACCCGTTCACGCATTTCGGGCGAGAAGGCGTCAATCTGTTTTTCACGCTGAGCGGTTTTCTCGTCGGCGGCTTGCTGCTGAAGCAGTACGCCGAGCGCGGGGCGATCGATGCGCGCCGCTTCATCGTGCGCCGGATGTTCAAGATCTGGCCCGCGTACTACGTGCTGATCTTGTTCCATGCGATCGTGCGCCGCCACCCGCTCGACAGTTTTCTCGTGCAGAACCTCACGCACTTGCAGAACTACTTCGGCACCTCGATTTCGCAGACTTGGAGCCTAGCCGTCGAGGAGCACTTCTACTTGTTTCTGCCTGCCTTGCTGCTCTTGTTCGCGCGGTGGCGCCTGGGCGCGCGTGCGATCTTCACCGTGCTGGGCCTCGTGTGCTTGGGCGTGCTCGCGATGCGCTCCGTTGCCGTTGCGCACGGCCGCCTCGATGCGGCCTTTGCCTATACGCAATACCGCATCGACAGCTTGCTTGCGGGCGTGATGCTGGCCGTCGTCTATTGGATGGCGCCAGGCGTGTACCGCCGTTTCGCGCGCAAGACGTGGCTGCTCGTCGCGCTGGTGGCCGGCTTGATCGCATGGCTGGTGTTTGCGACGCCGCACTATGCAATCGACGAAAGCATCGGTTATACCGTCCAATCGATCGGCTTCGTTGCTCTGATCGTGCTCATGCTCGAGCACGCCGCTGCGATTCGACGCGCCCGGTGGTTCCGCGCCATTGCATGGGTTGGCGTTTACTCGTACGGCATCTATCTCTGGCACTCCATTGCCCTCGCACCGGGCGATGCTTTCATCGCCAAGGCGACGGCGGCGGGTATGCCGCGCCTGCTGGTTTGGGGCGCGGCGCTCGCGCTGCAGTCGGGCATCGCCATTGGCGTCGGATACGTGACGACGCGCGCCGTCGAGTTTCCGTTTTTGCGCCTGCGCAATGCGTTGTATCCCGCATCGCGTGAGAAGCGCATGCCGGCGCGCGGCGTCGCACGCGCGCCGCAGCAAGCGCCCGCCGTTGCAAGCGCCGTCATCGCAGTGGGCAGCGTCGACGAGGTGCCGCCGAACGTCGGCGGGCAAGTATCGGGGGGGTAGTCGGGGTTGGCCGGGTAGGCGGGGTATTCAGGGCATTCAGGGTGTTCGCGTTTTGCGCGGCTTTGCGTCGCGTCTCCTCGTTCCTCGTTGCTCCGCATACGGCTTTGCAACATAAAGCGATAGTCACGCTGTGACGAAGCCCGCACCGGATGCGGTTGCGATCTTCGAGGCATCGCGCAGCGTGCGTTTGAATGCATCGAGCGTATTGCATGCGAGCAATGCTTTGCGATCGCTGGCAGGCGACGGATTGGCGGGACGGCGAGCTTCGCCGAGCGCTTCGCCGATCGCGCGTTCGATGGCCGGCGGCGAGAGGTCTTCGAGCACGGGGCCGAGCGCACCGCCGCTGCAGAACCATCCGATCAATCCCTCCGACGTCGCGATGACGCGCTTACCGAATCGATAGGCCTGCACGAGCACGCCGCTCATGCCGTAGTGCCCTGTGTACCCGAGCCACACCGCATCGCATGCGGAAAACAGGTCGAACTCGAGTTCGTGCGGGATGAATCGATCGATGATGATCGGCGCGGGCCGCAGGCCGCGCGCGTGCGCTTCGAGAAACGCGCGCGTGTCGGCATCCTGCTCGCCGGCCACGACGAGCGTCGGCGCGCTTTCCATTCGCTCGAGCGCATGGACGAGTTGGCGAATCCCCTTGCGCTCGCTGATCGATCCATAAACGAGCAGATGCGCTCCCGCGCCGAAGTTCAAGCGAGCGCGTGCCGCGGCCGGGTCGTCGGGGGTCGCGTCGGGGAAGGGGTCGGCAAGATAGGCGATGGCGGCGCGTGTCGCCGGCATCGCGCGCGCGCACCATTCGGGCAGCGTCGGATCGATCGACAGCAGTGTGCGCAGCCCGCGCGCGCGCACCGCGCGCCGGAACAAGCCTGCTTTCACTGCGTCGAGCAGCGGGCGCTCGGGCGCTTTGACGCCGACGTGCCGGTGATGAAACGTCGATCGCATCGTGATGCCGATCCAGGGCGTGTCGCCGAACGGAGAACCCAGGAACGGCACCGCGTAGAGAAAGTAGTCGACGTAGGGCACGACCACCAGCGCGATCGGTTCGCGCTCGCGCACGAAGTCGTAGGCGTGTGCGAAGTAGCGGTGATAGCGCACGTACGCTATGCGCTCGGCACGGGCGGCTATGCCGCGGCGCGTCGGCGCATCGTCGACGTAGGCGATCTCGAGGTTGGGGCGGTGCGCATCGTCGATGCTGCGCGCGAGGGGATGATGCGCGTTGCACGGCGCGGTTGCGATCGTGCAACGCAGGCCCGCCTCGGTGTACGCCTGGGCGGCCCATTGGGCGTAGCGCCAGCGATGCCCGGTGAAGTTGGGCTCGATGATGAGCACGTTCGAAGAAGGGGGCGCTTGCAGCATCGTCGATGGAACCGTTAAGGGGGCGCTCTGGCTCGATCGAGCGACAGTAGCATCGCAGGCTAGGCGCCGGTCGCCAATCTGTCGGCTGTTTGCGCACTTTTGCGCATGTTTGCCGCGCACGGCGGGCGATGGCGGTTCGGCGCTAGGAGATGGCGTCTTGCGACGGCGTCCAAGCGTTACTTTGTTCCTCGCGTCGCGCTTGCGATGCCGGCGGGCGGCATGGCGCAGCGCGCCGTCGCTTTTTCATCCAACGATGCACGCGCACCGATGCGGTTTCCGTCCAACGTGAACACTTTGCGGGAAAAGAGAGCCGGCTCGATGCGCTTTGCGGCGGCGTCGCTGCGCGCGGGGCTCGCGCCGAGCGCAGCAACTTGGGTGCTGGCGCAGCAAGTGGCCGTGCGCGGCCTCGTCGCGATCAAGTTTCTAGCGATCGGCCGCATCCTCGGGCCCGCGGCGATCGGCAGCGTCAGCGTCGCGCTGCTCGCCGTCGCGATCGCCGAATCGCTGTCCGACACGGGGCTCGCGCAGGCGGTCGTGCAAGGCAGGGACGCGCCCACGCGCGACGAACTCGGCGCGGTGTTCACGACGCTGGTCACCCGCGGGGTGGGCGTGGCCCTCATCCTCGCCGCCCTGGCGCCGTTCATGGCGAGCCAGTTTCACCTCGTCGGATCGTTGCTGCTGCTGCAGATGGCCGCGGCGCTTCCGTTCGTGCGCGGGATCGCTTCGCCGAGCTACTACGTGGCCCAGCGCGAACGCCGCTTCTCGCGCATCGCGGCGATCGAAATCGGCGCCGCGTTGGCCGATTGCTGCGTGGGGCTCGCGTTTGCGTTGTCGGGCGCCGGGGCTTACTCGGTGCTCATCGGCATGCTGGTGGGCGAAGCGCTGAAGACGACGGTGACCTGGGCTGCATTGACGCCACGGCCGCCGCTCGCGCGGCGCTGGTCCGGCATCGGTCACTACCTCGGCTTCTCCCGATGGATTTGGGCCGGCAGCGTCGTCAATCTCGTCCTCAATCAGTTCGACAAGGTCGTCGTGGGCAAGATGCTCGGGCCCGCGCAACTCGGGGCCTATCAAATGTCGTCTCGGCTCGCGCAAATGCTGCTCGCCGATGCGGCCATCGCGCTGTCGCAGTATCTGTTTCCGACGTTCGCCGCACATCATCGCGAGGATGCCAAGCGGGCCGCGACGCTTTTTAAGCGCTATCTCGCGATCGGAGCCTGCGCGGTCGTACTCATCGTCCTCGTGCTGCGTGCGATCGCTTCATGGTTGTTTGCGCTCGTGCTGGGGCCGCAGTGGATGCCGGCCGTGCCGCTGTTTCGTGTCTTCGTCGTGAACATGGCGCTCGGCGCGCTGATTGCGGTGCTCGTCGCCTACCTGCGTGCGCGGGGCGATGCGCGCACGGCGGCGCAGGCATCGGCGATGCAGGTCGTCGTGCTCTTTGCCGTGGTGCCCGTCGCGCTGCGTCAATGGGGCGTCCTGGGCATCGCGTGGGGTATGACGGCCGGTCTCGCCACAGCCGGGCTTTGGATGTTCTACCGCACCGTGAAGCCGCGCTGATTCGAATTGATTCGAAACGGCGATGCGCTCGCGCCGTGCGTTCGGGCTGCGCTCACGCTTGCGAGCGTGCCGATCTAACTGACGGCACTATGCGTTCGGCCGGCGCGTGTTGCACCGGACTGCCGCGCAAGATGCAACGCGCTCGACGCGGGTTCGCGCTCAGTCTCGGCCGAAGAGAACTAGAAGATGGCGTACGCGGGCAGGCGGGCGTGCGGTACGGTTCCGATGACGCGTGCCGGTCCCGCCCCGGCGGCGCGCTGCCCGGAAAGCGGAATCGATCAGGCCTTCGCAACGACACCATGCGCATCCTCCAGTTGGTCCTCGCGCCGCGGCTCTCGGGCGCGGAAGTGCTCGTCAAGGGCATTGCGATCGGGCATCGGGCGAGCGGCCATACCGTTTGCGTCGCCTCGCTGCTCCCGCTCGAGGGCGATTTCGCCGAAGCGGCCGACGAACTTGCCGCGCACGACGTAGCCTGCGTGTTTCCGTCGCGCCGCTACGAACATCTGGCCCGGCTGCTGTTTCTCTACCGCGTGGTCCGGCGCTTCGCACCCGACATCATCTTCGCCCATACGACGATTCCCGCGCTCTATGCGCGCGCGCTGCCGCTCACGGTGCCGATCGTCTGCGTCATGCACTCCGGGATGAACGATTTCACCGAGAACCGGTGGCTGCTGCGGGCCGAGCGCGCGTTGTCGCGGCGCGCCAGCGCCGTCATCGGCGTGGCCCAGCGCAACCTCGATCAATACGTGGCGACGATCGGGCCGCATCCGCTGTTGTTCGTCGTGCCCAACGGCGTCGATCTAGCGCGCTTCCGTCACACGGAGGACGAAGCGCCGCGCGGGAAGCTGATCGTCCAGATCGGACGCTACATGCCAGAGAAGAATCAGCTCGATACGGTGCGCGCTTTTAGCGAGGTGCTTGCGCGCGAGCCCGACGCCCGGCTGCAGTTGTGCGGCGTGATCGAAGACCGCGACTACCATGCGCGGATCGTTGCGCTCGTTCAAGCACTGGGCATTGCGGCGCATGTGCGCGTGCAAGGGCCGCGCTCGGACGTGCCGGACGTGCTTGCGCGCGCCGACGTCTTTGCGATGCCGTCTCGCTTCGAAGCGCATAGCATCGGCTTTCTCGAAGCGCTCGCATCGGGCATTCCGATCGTCGCCAACGAGATTGCGGCGTTCGGCTTCGCGCGCGGCTACCCGGGCGTGAGCTTGGTCGATACGACGGATATCGAACGATACGCCCGCGCGTTGACCGAGGCGCTGACGCAGCCGCGGTCGACACGCCCGCTCGATGGACTGACGCTGGAAGATACGGCGCGCCGCTACCTGGAGATTGCGGCGAGGGTCGTGGCATAGGGGCCGCACACGCCAATTCCAGGGCTGCGCTTGCCGCCGGCGGCGCCGAGCGCAAGGAATGCGACGCAGGGAATACTCGATGCAGTGGTGAGGAGCACGCCGCGGCGAGGGCGCGACCGTTCCTTCGCCCCTGTCACGTCACGCAGCTTGCGCGGTTACGCCCACACCAGCCGCACGCCGACGAGCACGAGCACGGCGGCGAGTAAGTTGCGCAGCAGCGCTTCGGGCGAGCGCGATGAAAGATGGCTGCCGAGCGCGATGCCGGGCACGGAGCCGATCAGCAGCGAAATCAGCAACGCGCCATCGACGGAGCCCAGTATCCAATGGCCCATGCCCGCGACGAGCGTGAGCGGCACCGCATGGGCGATGTCCGAGCCGACGATGCGGGAAGTCGAGAGGGCGGGATACAGCAGCAGCAGCACGGTGACGCCGATGGCGCCCGCGCCGACCGAGGTGAGCGAGACGAGCGCCCCCAGCACTGCGCCCGTCAACGCCGTGAACAGCGCCGTGCGCACCGGGTTGGCGCTGCGCGGCGCACGGGCGGCGAATGCGGCCAGTTGCGGGCGAAAGACGAGCGCCACCGAGGTAATCAGGAGCGCAGTGCCTAGCACATGTTGAATCAGCGACGTAGCCGCTTGCGAATGCATGCCGTGGCGCTGCAGCAGCCATAGCGTGACGGCGGCCGCCGGCACGCTGCCGCACGCGAGCCGGCCCGTGATGCGCCAATCGATCGAGCCCTTGAGCCCATGCACGAGCGTGCCGGTGGCCTTCGTCACGGCCGCATACAGCAAGTCCGTGCCGACGGCCGTGGCCGGATGCACACCGAAGATCAACACGAGCAGCGGCGTCATCAACGATCCGCCCCCTACACCCGTCAAGCCGACGAGAAAGCCGACGCCGAGGCCGGACGCGGAGTACATGAGGTTGATGTGAGGCAGCGGCATCTGCGATCCAGAGGGGCTTGGCCCTTGCAAGGTAAGGCTGCGATTGTAAGCTGAGGCCGCACGATTCCTTAGAACAAAAGGCCATATCGTTAGAACAAGAGGCGATAACTAGCCGTGATCTTCGGGAAAATGGCGGGAGCGGCACACGCGCGGCGCTGGCCGCGCTAGCTGTTGGCGTTGGTGGCGAGGTCAGGCGTGCAGCGATGCGAGGGGGACGCTGCGCGAATCGGTCGATCGCGGTACGTGCGGCCCGATAGGAGCGGGAGAAGCGGGAGAAGCGGGAGAAGCGGAAGAAGCGGAAGAAGCGGAAGAAGCGGAAGAAGCGCGACCAACGTCACACCGGCTGGGAGGCGCCCGCTGCGACAAAACGACGTGCACTGCGCTTTCGCGCGGCGCACGTCGCTTGGCGGACGATCAGAGGGTTCGGGCCTGCGATTGTCCCGCAGTGCGCGGCTGGGTCGCGGCACTGACGATCACGAGCACGACGATATTCAACGCGAGCGCGACGAGCCCGATGTTGAGATCCTTGAGCTTGTCGGGCAAGAACGGGAACCATTGACCGATGCTCGCGTGCGCGAGCGTCGTATAGGCGACGACAGCCACGCCTGCCACGATGCCGGCGAACGCGCCTTGCTTGGTCACCCAGTTGCGCGCGGCCAGGCTCGTCACCACCGCGGGGAACAACTGCGTGACGAAGCTGTACCCCATCAACAGCAGCGCGACGATCGTTTCGCCGCCGCGCAGCGTGAAGAAGACGGCGATGAGCGCGATTGCGGGCACCAGCAAGCGCGCGAGCCGCGTGACCGTTGCGTCGGAAGCTTGGCGATTGACTGCGCCTCGGTAGACGTCGTTTGCGAGCAGCGTCGCCGCCGCGTTCAGGATCATCGATCCCGGCACGAGCGCGGTCAGCACGCCCGCCGCGCCGATCACGCCGACGAACCACGGATCGAAGGCTTGCAGCGACAGGTGAAACAGCGACAAATCGATGTCGCTTCCCTTCAGTCCCGGCACCTTCAGCGACGCCGCGAAGCCGACGAAGAACACGAACAGCAGGATCAATTGATACAGCGGCAGCACGGCCGCGTTGCGCCTGAAGATGCGCTCGTCGCGCGCCGTGAAGATCGAGCCGAACGTATGCGGCCACATGAAAAAGCCGAGCGAGGTCAAGAGCACGGTCGACTGGAACCACGCCACGCTCGAGCCTTTGGCGGGGAAGGTCAGGAACCCCGGCTTGGCCGTATCGATCGCATGGAACATCGGCGCGAAGCCGCCGTAGAAGTGGATCGGCAAATACACGCCGAGGAAGATGACGATCGCGAGGATCATCAGGTCTTTGACCACGGAGTTCCAGGCCGAGCCGCGCACCCCCGAGATCGTCACATAGGCGGTGACGACGATCGCGCCGATCCATACCGCGGCAGTGGGCGAGATTACTCCGTAGGAGGCGGTCGCCACGATGATGCCGAGGCCCTTGAACTGCAGCACGAGATACGGCACGAGCGCGACCACGTCGACGATCGCCACCAGCACGCCGAGCGACGGACTCGCGTATTTGCTGGACAGAAAATGTGGTTGCGACACGAGGCGGTGCGACTTCGCATAACGCCAGATTGGCGGCAGCAGCCAGTACGAAATGATATAGGCGAGCGTGGCGTACGAGAGGATGTAGTAGGCCGCGGCGCCTTTACCGTAGGCGAAGCCGCTCCCGCCGAGGAAGGTGAACGTCGTATAGATTTCGCCCGCCATCAGCAGGAAGACGAAAGCCGTGCCGAAGCTGCGTCCGCCGACCGACCACTGCTCCAGATTCATGTCGTGGCCGCGGCGGGCCCGCACGCCAAGCCCTAACGCGACGAGCGTGATGGCGGCGATGATGAGAAGCGCGCTGCTCATGAGCCGGCCTCCTCGGTGGTTGCGGCGCCGGCGCGATTGACCGGGTCGAGCCGATAAACGAGCGCCATGATGACCGCGCTCATGACGACCCAAAACACGATCCACGCAAGCACGAGCGGCATGCCCAGAACGAGCGGCTCGACGCGATTGACGAACGGGACGCCGAGCAAGATGCCGATGAACGGCAACGCGGCGAGTAACCGAAGAACCATGAAAATCACTCCTCGAGGCCAAGGGTGGTGCGGATGGACGACGGTAGTGCGAAGTACGGCGTAGCGCTTGGACTCTATGCCTGTTCCGCTCACGGCGTAAAGGTTTTCAAAAATATCCGCGCTGGGGCTTGCGCCAACTGCGATAGGCTCCGATTTGCGTCGCTTCGCGACGGGTTTGGCGGCGGCGTGCGTTTAACGAGAGGACGGCTCCCACGAGCCCATAGAGCGAAGAGCGACGATCGGACCATTTTCATGATGCAGTGCATTCAAAGCCGGAGCGGCGCGCGTTGAGCGAACGCGATCTCGATGCCGAACTTCTCGCCCGCGTGGCGCGCGGCGACGCGTCGGCCGTGCGCCGGCTGGTCGCGCACAAGCTGCCGCGTCTGCTGGCGCTGGCGACGCGCATGCTCGGCGATCGGATGGAAGCCGAGGACGTCGCCCAGGAGGCGTTCGTGCGGATCTGGAAACAAGCCCCGCATTGGCGCGAAGGCGAGGCGCGGTTCGATACCTGGCTGCATCGCGTCGCCATGAACTTGTGCTATGACCGGCTGCGCGCGCGGCGCGAACTGCCCGACGAGACGGTGCAGGATGCTCGATGCGAGCAAGAAGCGCCGATGCCGGGCGGCCCCGAGGCCGCGCTCGAAGCACGCCAGCATGGCGAGCATGTGCGGCAAGCGCTCGCGGCGCTGCCGCCGCGCCAGCGCGAGGCGCTCGTGCTCACCTACTACCAAGAGCTGTCGAATGCGGAAACGGCCGGCCTCATGGGCCTCACCGTCGAGGCGCTCGAAAGCCTGCTCGTGCGCGCGCGCCGTGGCGTGCGGGCACATTTGACGCATTTGAACCGAGCCGCGGAGGGCGAGCTGTCGCCCTCTACGCGCAAACGGTGACGACTTGAAGGATCGATCATGACGACGATGACCCCCGAACGATTTGCGCGGATCGTAGAGGCCTATGGCGCCGACCCGCGCCGCTGGCCCGACGGCGAGCGCGCGGCGGCGCGAGCGTATGCCCAAGCGAACCCGCGCGAAGCGCAGCAATGGCTGGCGGCCGCGGCTGCGCTCGACGCGGGGCTGGCCGCCGATGTGGTCGAGACGCCCAATCGTGCGCTGCAGCGCCGCATCGTTGCGTCGGCGCAGGCGCCGAGCCGAGCGCGCACGGCACAGGCGCGGCCCGCGCGCTGGTGGCTGTCGGGCGCCGCGTTGGCCGGCGCGGGCGTGGCCGGTCTCGCCGCCGGGGCGATGGCGATGTCGCTGCTGATGGCGGCGAACGAGCATTCGGTGGGCTACCACGAGCCTTCGTACTTATCGACGGGATTCGATGGCTCCGGCGGCGAGGGGAGCGGGCAATGACGACACGTGCGATCAAGGCGCTTTGCATCGGCTCGGTGGCGCTCAATCTTTTTCTGTTGGGTGCGATCGCGGGTGGGGCCTATCGCTGGTTCGCGGCTCGGCACCCGGCCGAGGCCACCGCCGGCGCGCGGGTCGCGGCGCCCACGGCGCTGCGCTTCGCCGCGCAGGGTCTTTCGCCGGAACGACAACGTCAGTTCCAGGAGGCCCTGCAGCACGCTCGGCGGGAGGCTCGGCCCCTCGTACAGGAGGCGCGCGCAGGGCGGCGCGACGTGCTGCGTCTCGTTGCCGCCGCGCAGTTCGATCGCGCGGCGCTCGACGCCGCGCTCGCCAATACGCGCGCTGCCGATCGCGCGGTGCGCGAGCGTGTCGAGGCGGCCGTGGCGGAGTTCGTCGCGACGCTCACGCCCGCCGAGCGCACGGTCTTCGCGCAAGGCCTGACGCTGCGCGGGCAGTGGCGGCAGCCGCCGGCTAGCCAAGCGAATGCGTCGAACCCGAACCCCGCCTCGGATGCGAACGCGCGCTAAGCGGCGCGTTCGCGCGCCCGAGTCAGAACGAGACGCCCTGCATCCGATGCGCGAAGCGCGCGCGTTCGGCGCCGTCCATCAACGCCAGAAACTGATCGGATCGCATATGCACCAATTCTTCGTGATCGCCCGCCTCGAAGTAGATCTCGGGTTGCTGGGCGAGACTTTCGTCGAGGAAGGTCATCATGCCGTATTCGGTGCAGACGGGCGGTAGCGCCCCGGGCGCGCAATCCTTGAACAGTTCGCGCATGTCGGTTTCGCTCGCGAGCGTCAGATGCCGGCCCGTCATCTCCCAGATCTCCGAGAGGCGCACCGCGTGCGTCGACGGCAGGACGGCCGCCACGTAGCCTTGCTCGTCTTCGAGCAGGACCGTCTTGGCCAAGCATTCGCCGGGCACATGGGCCGCGGCGGCGGTTTCGATGCTCGAGTGGCTGTACGGATGGTGAAGGACGTCGTATTGGCAGCCCTTGTCGTGCAGGCATGCTTCGAGGGTGGCACTCATCGTCATGGCGGACCTCCGTAGGAGGGAAAGGGCGGAGACGACCGCGATCGCCAAGCGCGAGGGCGGCGCACTCTTAGGATAGGCCGTTTGCTGGGTAGCGCCAGTGTCTTCGAAGCGGCTTCGCCTCGAAGCGCTAGTCTCGCCGCTGGCAGTCTGCCCTCGCAGCGACGAAAAATATGAACTACTCGCGACGGGTTGCGAGTGCCCGCCGCGTTTAAGGCTTACCGACGCAACGCCGAACAAGGAGCGAGGCCAGCATGACCGATTCACCGCAACTGACCGCAGCGGCCATCGCGCTGAACCGCTTCGGACTGGGCGCGCGCGACGACGAGCCGCCGCCCGCCGATCCGAAAGCCTGGCTGCTCGCGCAATTCGATCGCTACGAGCCGAAACCGGCCGCCTGGGCGCCGATGCCCGACGCGCAGTCGCTGGCGGGCTCGCTCGCGGCCGCACGCCAGAAGGCCGCGAGCGGCGCGGACGAAGCGGCCAAGCTCGCGGCGCGGCAGATGGTCAGGACCGAGGTGCGCGATGCTTACCGCGAAGCCGTGGACGCCCGCGTGCAGAGCGCGCTGACGAGCCGCGCGCCGTTCGTCGAGCGCCTCGTGCATTTCTGGAGCAACCACTTCGCGATTTCGACCGAGAAGCCGCAGGTGGCCGCGCTGGCGGGCGCGTTCGAGGCCGAGGCGATTCGTCCCTACGTGCTGGGGCGCTTCGACGACATGCTGCTCGCCGTGGAACGGCACCCCGCCATGCAGGTGTTTCTCGACCAGGTGCGCTCGGTCGGCCCCGACAGCGTCGCGGCAATGCGCGCGGACCTGCGCGATCCCCAGCACAAGCGCGGCCTGAACGAGAACTTGGCCCGCGAGATCATGGAACTGCACACGCTCGGGGTGCGCACGGGTTATACGCAGGAAGACGTAACCGAATTTGCACGCGCGCTGACGGGTTGGAGCATCGTCGGGCCGAAGGGCGATGGCGGCGCGCCCGGCAGTTTCGTGTTCCGCCCTCGTCTGCACGAGCCCGGCGAGCGCACGGTGATGGGCCGGCGCTACGGGCAGGCGGACGAGGCTCAAGCCCTGGCCGTCCTGCACGATCTCGGCGCCGCGCCCGCTACTGCGCATCACATTGCCACCAAGCTTGCCCGCCATTTCGCCGGCGACGATCCGAGCCCCGCCCTCGTTGCTCGGCTGGCCCGAGCGTTTCAGACGAGCGGCGGCGATTTGCCCACCGTCTACCGTGCGCTCGTCGCTTCGCCGGAGCCGTGGGCGAGCGCGCCGGTCAAGTTCAAAACCCCTTGGGATTGGACGATTTCAGCGCTGCGGGGGCTGGGCGCGCGCGAATTGGACGGCGTCAAAGCCGCGCCGCTGCTCGTGCAATTGGGGCAGCCGGTTTGGCGACCGGGCTCCCCGGCCGGCTACGACGACCTAGCCGCGAGCTGGGCCGCGCCCGACGCGCTGCTGCGCCGGGTCGAGCTTGCGCAGCGCATCGCGGCGCGCGTGGGCGATCGCGTCGATGCGCGCACCCTCGGGCCCGTCTTGACGGCCGGCTCCCTCAGTGCCGCGACGGCGCTTGCCGTCGCGCGCGCGGAAAGCGCGCAAACGGCGCTCGCGCTCCTGCTCGTGTCCCCCGACTTTCAACGGAGGTGAGCCATGCTCTCTCGCCGCAATTTCTTGAGGTTCACGGCCGCAGGCGCAGGCGCGATGCTCGTCGCTCCGCGGATGGCGTTCGCGAGCGTGCAATCGGAGCGCCGTTTCGTCTTCATCATCCAGCGCGGGGCAGCCGATGGGCTGCACATCGTCGTGCCCTATGCCGAGCCGGCGTACGCGACGCTGCGTGGCCCGATCGCCGTCGATGCGTCGGCTGCGACACGGCTCGACGGCACCTTTGCGTTGCATCCCGCGTTGCAGCAAACGGCGCAACTCTACGCGCAAGGGCAGGCGCTGTTCGTGCACGCAGTGGCCACGCCGTACCGCGACCGCTCGCACTTCGACGGGCAGAACGTGCTCGAAACCGGCGGCGGCGCCCCGTACAGCGTGCGCGACGGCTGGCTGAACCGCTTGGTCGCGCTCGTCGGGCCGAGCCGGGCCGAAGCGATCGCCTTCGCGCCTACCGTGCCGGCGGCGCTGCGCGGCAAGATCGACGTCGCTTCCTACGCGCCCTCGGGCTTGCCGAGCGCGCCCGATGATTTGCTGCTGCGCGTGGGCGCGCTCTACGAGGACGATGCGCAACTCGGGCCGCTTTGGCGCTCGGCCATGGCCGCTCGCGAGATGGCCGGCGGCGCCCGCGCGCGCGGCGATGCCGCCGGTCTCGGAAAAGTCGCCGCAAGTTTTCTTGCGCGAGCGGACGGTCCCCGCATCGCCATGATCGAAACCGGCGGTTGGGATACCCACAGCGGGCAGAGCGCGCGCCTTGCGGCGCAGCTCAAGTCGCTCGACGCGATGCTCGGTGCATTGCGCGAGGGCCTCGGCCCCGTGTGGGACAAGACGACGGTCGTGGTGGCGACCGAGTTCGGGCGCACGGCGGCCGTCAACGGCACCGAGGGAACCGATCACGGCACCGGCACCGCGGCGATGATGTTGGGCGGAGCGATCCGGGGCGGACGCGTGCTGGCCGATTGGCCCGGTTTGCGCGCGACCGATCTCTACGAGGGGCGCGATCTGCGCCCGACCACATCGCTCGACGCGATGATCGCCGGCGCGGCGAGCGAGACCTTCGGCCTCGATCCCCATCGCACGATGGCGTCGCTCTTTCCCCAGACGACGAAGGCCAAGCCCTTGACGGGGCTCGTTACCGTCTGACCGAGCGCGAGCGCAGGTGGGCAGGGTGGCGGGCAATGGCGCAACCCTGTCACGCCGCGCTCGCGATCGCCCGCAATGCGGCACCCACACACCGCCTCGCGCCGGGCTCACCGGTGACGAGTGACGGGGCAATTCAACCCAGGGAGGCAGTTAGATGTCGATTCGTTTTTCACCTTTTTCACCTATTCGCTCACGCGCCGCGCAGGCGTTGTTGCTGTCGGCTGCCGCGCTCGCGCTGTCCGCCTGCGTGGTCGAGCCGGCACGGCCGCCGCGGCCCGCGCCGCTGGTCGAAGTCGTGCCCGCACGGCCCGCGCCCGAGTATCACTGGGTGAAGGGGCACTACGTGTGGGTCGGCAATCATTGGGATTGGGTTCGTGGCCACTGGGCCCTCGACTGATCCGATCCGCGAATCGGTCGCGACCGGCCGCGCAGCCGCGGGATTCACGCGCCGTAGTTGCGCAGCCGCTCGAGATCGACGACGGTGACGCCGCCGTACTCGAGCCTGACGACGCCATCCTGGTGCAGCGCTTTGAGCGCTTGATTGGCGACTTGGCGCGTGATGCCCGAGAGCAAGCCTAGCTCTTCCTGCGTGATCTCGAGGTGGTCCCCGCCGCCCGGATAGAGCACGGGGTTGAACAGCGAGGCGATGCATCGCGCGAGGCGCGGCGTCGCATCGAGCATGCGGTCGTATTCGAGCAGCGCCATGAAATGGCTGAGCCGCTCGTTGAGCTGGCGCACGAGGAACCGATTGAACGCGACGCTGTGCTCGACGAGCCACATGAAGGTCGCGCGGTCCATGAACGCCATGCGCGTGTTGCGCAGCGCGACGATGTCATAGCGGCGCGGTTCGTTCTTGAGCACGGAGCCCTCGCCGAACCAGCCGCCTGCCGGCACCCCCGTGAACGTGACGCTGCGGCCGTCTTTCGAGACTGCGCCGACTTTCACGAGCCCCGAGACGACGCCGGTCCAGCTTTCGAGCACGGTGTGTTTCGGGCAGATGCAGGCGCCGCGCGGAAAGTTCTTTTCGACGATGCCGGCGCCTGCACGCTCGGCTTCCTCTTCGGGCAGTTCGAGCGACCAGGCTGCGATGTGGGCGAGCCGCGCCCGCCCCACGCCGGGCCGGCCGGCTTCGGCATCGGGGCGCGGCGGCGCCGTCATGGGTTCGCGGCGGGCTCGGCCGCTGCCGCACCGGGCATGCGGCGCTGAACGCCGACCGGCAATGCGCTCACGCGGCGCACTTCCGGCGAATCGAGCCAGGCGCGCGAACCGATGCAGTCGACGAACATCTCGGTGGCGTCTTCGCCCCAGAACAGCTCGCCGTCGAGCACGAACGTGGGCACACCGAACAGGCCCAGCGCCATGGCTCGATCGGTGTTGGCTTTGAGCGCGTCCTTGGCGCTTTGCGCTTCCACTGCTTCCACGCCTTGCGGGTAATCCATGGCCGCACAGAGCGCCGCGAAGCCTTCGGGCGAGGCGACGTCGTGGCCGTCGCGCCAGATATGCCGAAAGATGCGCCGGATCACGTCGAGCGAGTTCCCCATCGCGATCGCGAGCCGTAGCGCCTTGAGCGAATTGAACGGGTGCGCGGGCGGCATGCGGTAGGCGATGCCGAGCTTTTGCGCGCGGTAGAGCGCATGACGGTAGGTGAAGACGCGCTTGGCCGGAATCTCGGCCGGGCCGCGTTGCCCCACCTGCGTCAGGATGGCGCCGAACGCGATCGGCCGCGCTTGGACCGTCAGCGTGGCGGGTAGCTTGTCGAACTGCTCCAACTGCAGGTAGGCGAACGGAGAGACGAAATCGAAGAACCATTCGGCCGTATGGCCGGTCGTGGAGCTGGACATCGTATGAGTTCTCCCGGTTAGGGTTGGCAAGTGGACATCGACGGCGTCTCGTCGGGCGCCGCCGTCTATCGCGCGTGCGGTATGCGCCCCGGCAACGGAGCGGCTTTCCGGCTCAGGGCGCGAGCTGCCGCCATGCGGGCGAAAGCGCGAACGGCGCATCGGTCATGGCACGCACGTCGGCGAGTGTCGCATGCGAAATGATTTCGCGCAGCGACAAGCCCGTCTCGGTGACGTCGAACACCGCATGCTCCGTGACGATCACCTTGACGCAGCCGCGGCCCGTCAACGGCAGCGTGCAGCGCGGCAGGATCTTCGAGCGCCCATGCTTGTCGGTATGCGCGAGCGCCGCGATCACTTTCGGCGTGCCGTAGCACAGATCCATCGCGCCGCCGATGCCCGGCCACCATTTGCCGTCGCGCTCGCACGCCCAGTTGGCCAGGTTGCCCAAGGCATCCACTTGCAGCGCGCCGAGGATCGTCACGTCGAGATAGCCGTTGCGCATTGCGCCGAGCGAGGTCGCCAAGTCCATCAGCGCCGCACCGGGCGGCAGAGTGATCGGCTCGGTGCCCGCATTCGTGAAGTCGCTATCGATGTCCGCGAGCGCGGGCCGCCCGCCGAATCCGAACGCGCCGTTTTCCGTATGGAAAACGATGCCCGCTCCGGCATCGAGGTAGTTCGCCGTCAGCGTCGGGATGCCCAGGCCGAGATTGACGACTTCGCCGGCTGCCAGCTCCTGCGCGCAACGCGCCGCGATGCGCTGTTTCGGATCGGTCAGGTAGGTACGGGTCAGCATCGTGGTCTCCTCGCATGCAGCGGTCGGTTTTGCGCTGGGCCTTCACGCGCTGGCGGCGGTTTCTTGCGGCAGACGGCCCAGCTTGGCCCACTGGTTGCGGTAAAGCGCGTGCTGGGCGGGCAGGGTGAGCCCTTGTACGACAGCATCGACGAACACGCCCGGGCAGCCGACGCGTTCCGGCTCAATGGCGCCCACCTCGACGATCTCGTTGACTTCGACCACGGTATAGCGGCCGGCCATGGCGATATCGCGCTGATTTTGCAGCGACGTGCCACGAAATTCGACGTTGCCGAACGTATCGGCGCGCCAGCCCTTGATGATCGAGACATCGGCCGTGAGCGGCCGCTCGACGAAGAACTCGCGACCGTCGAGCGTGAGCTTGTCCTTCGGGGCGTCGCGCGTGGGGAACATGCCCGGCTGATCGAGGATGCCGATGCCGACGGGGATCAGCACGCCCCCCAAGCCCATCGCGCCCGCCCGCACTTTCTCGGCCCAGGTTCCCATCGGGAAGAATTCGGTCACGCGCACGGCGCCGGTCAGGTAGGCCCAGGTCGACTCGTCCGTCGTGCCGACGTGCGTGCCGATGAACTCGGCAAGCTGCCCCGACGTGAAAAGTCGCGCCTTCAAAAATCCGCCGCGCAGCCCAGGGGTATTGGCGATCAGCGTCAGGTTGCCGATCCCGCTGGCGAGCAAGGCTTCGATGCAGCAAGCCGCCTCGCCCGCGCCGACGAATTCGCCCAGCATCAGCCGCATGCCCGGCAGCAAGGGGGCCAGCGCCGCCTCGATCGATTTGACTTTATTTACGTAGCGCATCGCCCTCTCTCCGTGGTTCGTGCAACACGAGCCGCCGCCGCGCGCGAAGGGGACTGCGCCGCGCGAGCCGATTGCGACGCAGTGTAGGGCGCGTCGCGCCGGCAAGTTGTCTTGTGGATGACAGTTCATCGCTTCGAGCGGGAACGCTCCATGCTCGTACGGTTCTCGCCTTTGTCCCCGTTTACGGAATCCCCGAGCGTCAGGAGGTTGCCCCGATGTTTCGCTGTTCTGGTTTTCTCGTCGCGCTGCCCGTGGCCTCCGCCGCGCGGCATCGGGCGCGGCTGCGATCGGCGCGCGAGGCGGCATGACGATCGGTTGCCCCGAATGCGGTGCGCTCGCGCACACGTCCGCGCTGGCCGGGCGGATGCTCGCGCGCTGCCGCGTTTGCCGCTATCCGCTCGAACGCGCGAGCGGCCGCTCGGTGGCGGCCGCGCTCGCGTGTTCGTTGACGACGTTCGTTCTTCTGCTGCCCGGCAATTTCTCGCCGCTGATGACCGTTCATCTGCTCGGAGGCGAGCGCTCGTCGGTGCTGGCATCGGGGATCGTGCTGATGTGGCGCGAACGTTTCGAACTGTTGGCGGTGCTGCTCGGATTGGCGGGCATCGTGCTGCCGCTCGTGCGCTTTTCCGCGCTCTCGATGGTGCTCGCGGCGGTGCTGCTGCGCTGGCGCCCGCGTTGGCTCGGACGCTGCTACCGCTGGACGATTTGGCTCGACGCCTGGGCGATGCCCGATGTCTTCTTGCTCGGTTGCTTCGTCGGCTATTCGCGCGTCACGCAAGACTTGACCGGTTCGATCGACGCCGGCGGCTATTGCTTCGTCGCGGCCGCGTTCATGTCGATGGTGACGCGCGCCACGCTCGATCGCCGCACCGTTTGGCGCGCGATTGCGCCCGAGCGCGAGGTCGCGCCCGGCGAGCGCGTGCTCTCGTGCACGGCGTGCGACCTCATCGCCCCGGTGCAGCACGAGGGGCGTGCCTGCCCGCGTTGCGGGTTGAAGCTGCGCAAGCGCAAGCCTGATGCGATCGCCCGCGCCGCCGCGCTCAGTGTGGCTGCGTTCGTGTTGGCGTTCCCCGCCAATCTGTATCCGATGACGACTTCGATGCAGCTCGGGCATCCCGTCACGCATCGCATCATCGATGGTGTCACCGAGTTGTTCAAAGCCGGGTTGTGGCCGCTCGGCATTCTGATCGTGGGCACGAGCATCGCGATTCCGTTCGCGAAACTGTTCGGCATGGCGTGGTTCATCGTCTCGACCCTGCGTCGCTCGACACGCCACCTGCGCACGAAGACCCTCGTCTACCGGCTCATCGACGAACTGGGGCGCTGGTCGAACGTGGACGTGTTCACGATCGCGGCGTTCGCGCCGTTGATCCAGTTCGGCGGCTTGGCGAGTTCGCGTCCCGATGACGGCGCGACCGCGTTCGCGCTCGTCGTCTTCTTGACGATGGCGGCCTCGCGCGCATTCGATCCGCGTCTGATGTGGGACGCCGCCCAGCGGAGGCGCGCGTGAACGATCTGAACGAGCCCCGCACCGAGGCCGCCGACTTGCGCCGCACGCGTTGGCCGGGCTGGATTTGGGCCGTGCCGATCGCCGCGTGCGGCGTGGCGGCCTGGCTCGGCATTCGCGCACTCGTGCATGGCGGCGAGACGGTCACGATCGTGTTCGACAACGCCTATGGGATGAAGGCCGACGATACCTCGGTGACGCTGCGCGGCGTGAGCATCGGCCAAGTGCGGGACGTCTCGCTCGACGACGACGGCCGCCATGTCGATGTGCAAGCCGAGATCGATCGCAGTGCCAAGCGCTATCTGCGCAAAGGCACACGTTTTTGGGTGAAGGGCGCTCAGATCGATTTGAGCGATCCCTCCACGGCCAAGGCGATGCTCGGCGGCCCGGAGATCGTCATGGAGCCGGGACCCGGTGCTCAGACGCGGCGCTTCGTCGGAGGCGAGGGCGCTTATGCGCCTCGCGGCCCGGTCGTGAAATACGTGATTCGCTTTCCGGGCGCGGTCGGGCAACTGGACGCGGGCGCACCGGTGCGGCTGCGCGGCTTTCGCATCGGCGAAGTCGCGCATGTCGGCCTCCGATACGATGCGGCCACGGGTACGCTCGATTCGCCGGTCGAGGTGGCGATCGATTCGAGCACGCTCGGCCTGGCCGATGGCGTCAAGCCGGCCGACGGCAATTGGCGGCCGGTCGTCGACGATATGCTCCGGCGCCTGATCGCGGCGGGGTTGCGTGCACGCCTATCGCAAGATCCGCCGATCATCGGCGCGCGCGAGGTCAAGCTCGACTTCGTCGCCGGCGCGCCCAGCGCCGAGTTGGCGGCGAGGGCGGGCGAAACCGACATCCCGAGCGCGCCTTCGGGCGATGTCGACGCGATCATGGCCAAAGCGGACGACGTCATGACGAAGGCCGACCACGTGATGACGAAAATCGATGCACTGCCGATCGAGCAGACCGGCGAGGACATTCGCCGCATCGCGGCGCGCATTCGCACCTTGTCCGCGTCGCCGCAGATCGCCGATAGCTTGGACCACCTGGACCACTCGATCGCACAGGTCGACCGCACGCTGCGCGAGGTGTCGCCGCAACTCGGGCCGCTCGTCGCGCAACTACGCCAAACGGCGCACGAGGCCGATAGCGCCGTGGCGGCCGCCAATCGCACGATCGGCGGCGATCCGATGCGCCAGAACGATTTGCCCGAAGCGCTGCGCCAGTTGACCGAAATGGCGCGCTCGGTGCGCTCGCTCGCCGATTATCTCGACCGCCATCCGGAAGCGCTCGTGCGCGGCAAGCAAGGGAGTGGGCAATGACACGGAAGACGACGTCGCTATTGGCCGCGGCGCTGCTGCTTACCGCATGCGGGCACAGCCCGCCGACGCGCTACTTCTCCCTCGACGCGGTTCCCTCTAGCGCACCGCTCGCGACGAAGGGGGCGGCGCTCCGCGCGATGCCGACCGTGCAATTGGGCGCGGTGCGCGTTCCGGCCGCGCTCGATCGGCCGGAAGTCGTCGCCCAGGATGCGTCGCATCGGCTTTCGGTGCGCGAGAACGATCATTGGGGGGCGCCGCTGGAGCAGCTTGTGCGGCACGCGCTGGCGCAAGACCTGCTCGCGCGGTTGCCGCCCGGCGCGTTCGTGCTGCCCGAGGCGCCTGCGCCCGACGGAACCCGAGGCATCGTCGTGACGGTGCTCGATCTGCGCGCCAACAAAGACGGTCGCTTGACGCTCGAAGGCAGTTGGACGCTGACGGCCGGGCAGCCGGCCAAAGCCTTGTTGATGCAGGACGTGGCGTTGAGCGAGCCGATGTCCTCGGACGATTCGGCGGCGATCGCCGATGCCTTGAGCCGCATCATCGGGCAACTGGCGGATCGAATCGCGCTCTCCCTGGCGCAGCAACCCTGAGGCGCGCACTGGAACTGGGGCGCGTTCGATAAACGGGATCCGGCCCCGCTAGCGTTGCCGTAGGTCCGAGGCTTGCTATCGGCGATAAGCGGGGCAGCGTTATCGTCTTGAGATCGGATGCGACCTGCTCCGCTCGATCAATCAACCGTTCCCAACGAAGGGGTGACCGAGCCCCAAGGTATTGCGCTATGGCAGTTGCCGCACCGGGTTTCAATTCGCATCAGGATGAGCCAGGGCATTTCGTTCGGTTCTATCAAGCCGATTCACTGCTCGTCGCCGAAGTCGCGCGGTTCGCTTCGCGGGCGATGCACGCCGGAGGCAGGGCGATCGTCATCGCCACGCAGGCGCATTTGCTTGCGATCGGCGCGCGCTTGGACGAGCTCCAGCGTGACGACGGCGGCCGAGCGCATGACGACGGCCGCTTCGTGGCGCTCGATGCCGAGGCCACGCTGGCGCGCTTCATGGTCGACGGCGCGCCGGACGAAGCGTTGTTTTCCGCATCGGTGGGCGCCCTCGTCGCGTCCGCGGACGTACCCGGCGGCGGCCCGTTGCATGCATTCGGCGAAATGGTCAGCCTGCTGTGCGAGCAAGGGTTGCACGAGGCCGCGGTGCGGTTGGAAGCGCTGTGGAACGAGCTTGCGCGCCGGCACCGTTTCACCTTGTTTTGCGCCTACCCTCAGGCCCTCTTCTCCAACGCGGAACACAGCCCCGTGTTCGAGCACATTTGCGCCGCGCACACTCATGTGCTGCCGAGCGAGTTGCTGACGAGCAAGGACGATGCGCAGGCGCATCGGCTCATCGCGCTCTGGCAGCAAAAGGCGATGGCGCTCGAACGCGAGGTGGAGCGTCGCAATCGCGCGGAGGCCACGGTGCGCACGGCGCAGCGCCAGCGCGATGCCCTTTTCATGAACGCGCCGGTTGCCGCCGCATTGCTGTGCGGGCCCCAGCACGTTTTCGAATTGGCCAATAAGCGGTTTCGGGAGCTCGCGGGCGGTGCGCCGCTCGCGGGCCGCCGCTATGCGGAGGTCTTCGCCGAAGCGGATCACGGCGCGCAGATCGGCGCGTTGTTGACACGCGCGTTCGAACAGGGCGAGCCCACCGTGGGCGCGGACGTACGCATCGACATGACGCGGCCCGACGGCGCATTCGAGCCGCGTTACTTCACGTTTCACTTCGAACCGCTGCGCCTCGTCGAACAGACGGTGGACGGCGTGATCGCGGTGGCCGTCGAGGTGACCGAACAGGTGCGCGCCCGCGGCCGCTTCGAGAAATCGCATGCGGAGCGCGAACGTCTCGTCGCCGAGCTGCGACAGGCGAGCCGCGCCAAGGACGAGTTCCTTGCAATGCTCGGGCACGAGCTGCGCAATCCGCTCGCGCCGATCGTCACGGCGCTGCGACTGATGCGCATGCGCACCGAAGGCGACACGCTGCGCGAGCAGAGCATCATCGCGCGGCAGGTCGACCATTTGGTTCGACTCGTCGACGATCTGCTCGACATCTCGCGCATCACGCGCGGCAAGATCGAGCTGAAGAAGGAAACGGTACGGGTCGCCGACGTGTTGGCCAATGCCGTCGAGATGGCGAATTTTCTATTGGAGCACCGTGAGCACACGCTGACGATCGACGTCGACCCGGACCTCGTTTGGCGCGTCGATGCCACGCGCCTCGCGCAAGTCGTCTCGAACCTGCTGACGAATGCCGCACGCTACACGGCGGTGGGCGGGCACATCGAATTGACGGCGCAGCGCGAGCCGGGGGGCATGATCGCGATCAGCGTGCGCGACAATGGCATCGGCCTCGCGCCCGACGTACTGTCGCGCGTGTTCGAGCTGTTCTTTCAGGGCCAGCGCAATCTCGATCGTGCGGAAGGCGGCCTTGGGATCGGCTTGGCGCTGGTGAAGAGCCTCGTCGAAATGCATGGCGGAAGCGTCAGTGCGACGAGCGCGGGCGTGGGACGCGGCAGCACGTTCGCACTGCGCATTCCCGGCGAGCGCATAGCGCGGCACGCCGCCGAGCCATTGCCGCGCACGGCCTCGATGGCCCACGGCGCCGCGGCGGCATCCAAGCATCCGCCCGCGGGCGGTGCGCGTGCCGAGACGACCCTGCGCGCAGGCGCACTCGAACTCGTGGATGCGAGGCGCGTGCTGCTCGTCGACGACAACGTCGATGGCCTGGAAGCGCTTGCCGAACTGCTGAAGGAGTGCGGCCATCACGTCGAAGCCGCGTCCGATCCGTCGGCCGCGCTGCAGCTCGCGCGGCGCTTCGTGCCTGAGCTCGCCGTCATCGACATCGGGCTGCCGGTCATGGACGGCTACCAGCTCGTGGGCCGCCTGCGCGCCGAGCAAACGACCCACGGCTGCGTCTTCGTCGCCCTGACGGGGTACGGCCAGGAGGCCGACCGCCATCGCAGCCGCGAGGCGGGTTTCGACCATCACTACGTCAAGCCGCTCGATCCGTCGCAATTGCTGCGGCTCATCGAAGCATTGCCGCCGCGCGTGATCGACCTCGATCCGCAGATCTAACTGCGCGCGGCTTGCGCTTATTGCGCGCGCCCGGCGGATGTCCCGTCCAAGCGTTCTGTCAGCGCGGCATGCAACTGCGCGAGCACGGCCGGTTCCGCATCGCTGACCGCCCACCAGGTCATGCCGTCCGCGCGCCAGCTCGCCAACGCGTAGCCGTCGCGCGTCGACGGGCTCGGGGCCGCCGCCGCGCCGCTGCCTTGCTCCGGCATGACGTAGACGTCGATGACATGCTTTCGGTACCGATAGACGAGCACGGCTACACGGCGATGATCGATGTAGTCGAGCCGGCCGCCGGTCAACGCGAAGCCGCTCGCGGCGAGGTCTTCGACGGGCGGCGCGTAGTCGAGCCGGCCGTTGAACCATGGCTTGACCGTATGTTGATCGGACGAGACCACGTCGATGTCGCGCCCGGACAATTGCGCGCGGACGTGACTGGCGACGAGGTCATCGACGAGCGACGAGCCCGCGGTATTGGGGCGCGGCACGAGCAAGGCGAGGCTCGCCGTCACGGCCAACGCGGCCAAGGCGGCCCCGACGATCGCGACGGGCCTGCCAAGCGGCGCCGCCGGGGCGCCCGCTCCTGCGGGCGCGCCGTGCGTCCCACCCCATCCCAGCCAAAACGCGCGGAACTTGCCGAACTTGCCGAACGCCTTCTCGCGGGGCTGCTTCGGCACGGTGTCTGCCGCTGGCGTCTCGACCCTACGCGGTTGCGGCGAGGGTGACGCGGGGGGCGAGTCCGCGGCCGCCGCTTCATGCACTTGATGCGCCTCATGTCCTTCATGCGCGCTTGCCGCATCGACGGCCGGCAGCGCCGCGACGAGGCGAGCGCGCAACGCGTCCGGCGCAGGGAAGTACTGTGCCGCGCGCGTGGCTTGGCTGACGGCTTGCAGCGCTTGGGCCTCGCGCCGGCACGATGCGCAGGTCGCCAAATGCTGTTCGAGGCGCCGCGATTCGGCGGCCGAGAGCTCGCGGTCCGTCGCGGCGTCGAGCAGCGGGCGGGCTTCATTGCAGTCCATCAGGGCTCTCCTTGCCGAAACGCCGGTGCGCTTGCGCGGCCTTCGTCGACGAGCGGCGCGAGCAACGCCGCGAGTTTGCGCCGGCCGCGCGCGAGGCGCGACATGACCGTGCCCATCGGCAGATCGGTGACGGCGGCGATATCGCGATAGGCCATATCCTCCAACTCGCGCAGGATCAAGACTTCGCGAAATTCGACGGGCAGGCTCGCGAGCGCTTCGTGCACGAGTCGCGCATGCTCCCCACGCAGCAGCAACGCTTGCGGATCGGCGAAGGCCTCGCAGGTGGGCTCGAAGACGCTGGTTTGATCGAGATCGTCGTCCAGCGGTGCGACTTCCCGCGAATTCGCGCGCCGCTGCCATTCGGTGTACCAAGTGCGGCGCACGATCGCGAGCAGCCAGGGCCGCGCGTTTTCGCCACGGAAGGAATCGAAGAAGCGAAATGCGCGCATGAACGCTTCCTGAACGATGTCCTCGGCGTCGCCCGCGTTGCCGCTCAGCCAACGGGCGAGGTTGTAGGCGGCGTCCAGATGCGGCAGCGCCACTTGCTGAAAGCGGCGGCTGCGCTCGGACTCGGAACGTGGGCTGGGCGCGTCGCTCGCATGCTTGTCGGTTTCGGCCACCGGGGGCGCCTCCTGGGTTGACCGCTGCGATACCGAAGATGCGCCCAGTTTATTCCCACTAGTCTCGTGCGGCTCGTGCGGCTCGTGCGGCTCGTGCGGCTCGTGCGCGGCGACCGTGCGCACCGCCGCGAGCCGCACCCTCGAGCGGCGAGCCTCCATCCCGGCTTGATCGAGCACGATGGCCTCGTGGTTAGCGGACGACGATCTTGCCGACCATCATCGGATGGATGCCGCAAAAATAGGCGTACGTTCCGGGCTTGTCCAGTATGGTCGCGAACGAATCGTCCGTGTCGAGCGCCTGCGAGGGCTTGAACGCCCCGGCGGCGCTGACGATCGTATGCGGTTCGTCGTCGCGGTTGGTCCAGACGATGCGCGCGCCGGCGGGCACCGTGAGTTCGTTCGGTGCGAACGCGAAATTGTGAATGTCGATCCGGTAGGAGGGTGCGCCTTTCGGGGAAGCGGCCGTGTCGCCCGTGTCGTTCGTCGCGGCGAAACCGCGCCGCGTCGCGCCGATAAATAGCAGCGGCGTGACCGCGAGCGCGGCGAGCAGGGTGCGGCGCGTGGGAGCGAAGGTTTTCATGAAAGGGCCTCGTCCGTCAGGGCGAGCGTGCTGCTCGCTTGCACGTGGCGCACTTCGCGCACACCGAGATAGCTCGCGAGCTGGCCGGGCGCGACTTCCTTGAGCGGACCGGGGCCGGGTCCGACGCCTGGCGCGGGTTGCGGGTAGGCCGTCGAGCGCGCCGTATGGAACGTGATCTGTCCTTCGACTTTTTGTTGAATTTGGTGGATGTGGCCGTTGAGCACGGTGACGGAGCCGAAGCGGCGCAGCATCGTCATCGCTTCGCCTGCGTCGTCGGTGCCCCAGCCCCACGCTGGGTAGAGGGACCACAGCGGCATGTGCGCGAACACGACGATCGGCGTTTCGGACGAGCGCGCCGCCAAGTCTTGCTTGAGCCAAGCGAGTTGATCGGGACCGAGCCAGCCGAGCCCGCCGCCTTTGAGGTTCAACACGTTCACGAGCGCGACGAAGTGAACGCCGCGGTGATCGAAGCTATACCAGCCGCCTTCGGTTTGGCCTTCGCCGAAGCGATGAAAGAATTCGCGGCCGTTGTCGCCGATCACATCGTGTTCGCCGGGCACGAAGAACGCGCGCTGGGTGCGCGAGCCGCGCATCAGTTGTTGGACCGTGTCGAACTCGTCGGGGCGAGACAGGTGGGTGAGGTCTCCCGTGTGGACGATGAAGTCGGGCTGCACCGGTTGCGCGTCGATGCGCGCGAGCGCCGCTTTGAACGTGCCCGTCACGTCGGGGTTGGGCGCTTTGGTAAAGCCGATATGCGAATCGCTGATCTGCACGAAGCTGAAGGTTGCGTCCTTTAGCGCGTCGCCGGCCGTTCGCGCGTCGTCTTGCCCCGGCGCGCCTAGCGTGCGTGCTTGCAACACACCGGCATGCATGGTCCAAAGTGTGCCGG
The DNA here is from genome assembly GCF_056498045.1 of Trinickia sp. Z7. Lineage (NCBI taxonomy): Bacteria > Pseudomonadati > Pseudomonadota > Betaproteobacteria > Burkholderiales > Burkholderiaceae > Trinickia > Trinickia sp. Z7. The sequence goes on along the minus strand of NZ_JAUEQW010000004.1, from coordinate 80,160 downwards.
CGCCGGCCCATGCCATGCATTTGAGAAAACGGCGGCGGTCTGTCGCGCCGTGCTCGCTGCGCTCGTCATCGTGGTCCATCTCGCTCTCCTTGGGAATGATCGGTTGCGCCGTGCTTCGCAGGCGCAGGCCGCCGCCGTACGTCTTGGCGCGGTCCTCGAGATGCATTACCGGAGAGCTTTCGTGGATATTCCCTTGGGGCGTCGATCGCCGCCCGCACTACTGCGCCGCACGACCTCGTTGCACAGCGACGCACGGCTTCGTCGCACTGCTACGCCGCACAGCTACTTCGCCCAACTGCTTCGCACTACGTCGCACTACTTTGCGGTGCTTTGCGCTACTTCGCGTGCGTGGCGCTGGCCGGGGGGCGGCGTGCGATGGGATCGCGCGGGGGCCTTTGCGGCCGTTTGATCGGCATGTTGTCGGGGTTGTGAGCGCTTACACCGCTTGCGGGCGACTGTGGCGGCTGCACCATCGAGGCGCCCACCGGGGTTTGCGGTTGCTGCGCCCGCGCGCCGGTCGCGCCGCCTGCGCATGCGCAAGCTAGCGCCGCAGCCATGATGGCGCGCGGCAATGTTCGATCGAATGCATTCATCGACTGACTCCTCGGCGGTCATCCCGCACATTGCGCTTGCTTCGATTCGCAGCAATGCCGAGGCCTGGGCCGCCCCCGGCAGAAGTAGACGATTCGCGTAGCGCCGCCTACGGCTTGCGTCCGATATTCGCACATCGAAATTTTGCCGAACGGGAAGTGCACGGATATGAACGATGCAACAACGATATTTGCAGGGGTGCGATGGTCGCGCCTGATGATAGGCGTGTGTCTCACGGGCGGCCTCGCGCTGAGCATCCACGTGGTGATGGTGCAATGGCTGAAGGTGTCGAATCCGGACTTTCATTCGCCGTTGCCCGAACTGCTCAATGCGATGGTGATGGTGTATGCGGCGATGTGGCTCGATCGCTGCCTGCGCGCGCAATACGCGGGACGATCAGCGGCTCTGCGCATCTTCGTCTTGTTCGTCCTGCTCGCCTGCCTGAACGCGACTGTGAGAAACGCGTTCATGACGGGCTACTGTTCGACGACGACCCCGCTCCGGTGGATCTTCGGCGCGCTATCGAGCGTGCGCCCGATCGTCTATTTCGCCGTTGCGGCGGCCTTGACGGCCGGAGTGGGCCAATTTCGGCGCGAAGGGGTGCGGCTCGCGGCCGGTGCGGGGCTGGCCTTGCTGTTGGTTGCCGCCGTATCGCCGGGTTTGTCGCTCATGGAGCACGCGGCCTACGGGCGGTTGTCCCATCTGCTGCCCAGCGTGGGGTGGTGCAAGCTGCCCTACGGCATGGACGTCATGATTCCGGCTTATCTGACCTCGGTCGAGCCGGCGCTGGCCAGCTTCGCTTGCATCGCGCTCGTTTGGCGGTATCTGCCCGAGCGTGCGCTGCTTCGCACCGTGTCGTTCGTCATCTTGATTCTTGCGCTCAAGAAGCAGTTGCTGGCGTCATTGCTGTATCCGCTCTTTGCGCCGGGCTCGACGCTCACCGCGCTCGCAAGCATGGGGCAGCTTTCCTTGGCGGCTGCCGCGCTGGGTCTGTCGACCGTGGGGTTCTGGCGCTGGGCGCAACGAGCGCCGCTGCAACGCAGCGCCTCCGAAACCTGAAGGTCACACGCCGACGAATGCGGTGGCGCGATCCTTCACGGCTGGGGCGAGCCCTGCATTGCTTCGCGCAGTTGCGCACCGATTTCGAACGACCGCAGCCGCGCCTCGTGATCGTAGATCTGAGCCGTGAGGATGAGCTCGTCGGCTTGCGTTTGCGCGATGATCGATTCGAGCGCGGCGCGCACGGTGTCGGGGCCGCCCACCGCCGAACAGGCGAGCGAATGTTGCACGTCCGCCAACTCGAAGTCGGCGGCATCGAGACGATCCACGGGCGGCCGCAATTGTCCGGGCGTGCCGCGCCGCCGCAGGATGAATTGCTGTTGCAGCGAGGTGAACAGCTTCTGGCCTTCGGCGTCCGTATCGGCAGCGAACAGATTGACGCCCACCATCGCATACGGCTTGGCCAGGGCGGCGGATGGCCGAAACTGCGAGCGATAGACGGTGAGCGCCCTGAGCAGGAGATCGGGCGCGAAATGCGACGCAAACGCGAACGGCAGGCCCAGGCTCGCGGCCAGTTGCGCGGAAAACAACGACGACCCGAGCAGCCAGATCGGCACGTCAAGCCCTGCACCGGGCACGGCGCGCACGCGCTGGCCCGCTACCGGCTCGGCGAAGTAGCGCTGCAGTTCGGCAACGTCTTCCGGGAACCGATCCCCGCTGTCGCTCGAGTGGTCGCGCCGCAGTGCGCGCATGGTGGTTTGATCGGTGCCGGGCGCGCGGCCGAGGCCCAGATCGATGCGATCGGGATAGAGCGAGGCGAGCGTGCCGAACTGCTCGGCAATGACGAGCGGAGCGTGGTTCGGCAACATGACGCCGCCCGAGCCGACGCGAATCGTCTTGGTGCCGCCCGCGATATGGCCGATCACGACTGCGGTCGCGGCGCTCGCGATGCCGGGCATGTTGTGGTGCTCCGCCAGCCAGAAGCGCTTGTACCCCCAGCGTTCGACATGCTGCGCGAGATCGAGCGAGTGGGCGAAGGCGTCGGCCGGCGTGTGACCGAGCGGCACGGGGCACAAATCGAGTACCGAAAAAGGAATCATCGTTTCGAGTTGCAGCGAAGAGGCGATCGAGAAACGTGGAGGACCGGCGCACCGAACCTCGACGGGCGGTCGATAGAGCGAAGAGGGCATTGTGCCAAACGGCCGAGATCGCCGCTGGCGGCGCGGCAAAGGCCCTGCGCGCGACGGGTGTACTGCTCGTTCCTTCGTGTTCTTTCGCTGATGCCGCCGCGCTTTCGGGTGGGGTAGTTGCATAGCTAACGATGTGCCGATACAATGTGGCTCATGTTCGATCAATGCCTTTACTTCAATACGTCGGCCCTCGCGCGGCGTCTCGAGCGCGAGTGGGCCGAGGCGTTCGAGCCGTTCGGCGTGACGCCGCCGCAGGGGTTCATGTTGCGGGCCATCCTCGATCGTCCGGGCATGTTGCAGCGCGAGTTGTCGGAGGTGTTGTCGATCGCGCGCCCCACGGCTACGCGAGCATTGGACGGCTTGGAGGAACGCGGTTACATCGAGCGGCGGCGCGTGGAAGGCGACGGCCGCGAAGTGGCGATTTTCCCGACGGCGCAGGCGCAAGCGATCAAGCGGGCGCTGAACGAAGCGAGCGGCGAAGTCACGTCGCGGCTGAAGGATCGAATGGGCGGCTCGACGTTTGCTGAGACAGTCCAAAAGATCCGAGTGGTGCGCTCGGCCTTGGAATGACGAAGGATTTTTTTTGAAACAAATAGTTGCATAGCTAATGATATGATGAAAGGAGCGGAGAATGTCTGATACCCATTTGGAGGGAAGGGCAAGGAACGGTAACGGCGCTTCGGTGGCGCGAGCGGGCTGGACGATGCAGCCGGCGGCTAGGCGTGCGCGGCGCGAGGGCGGGCCAGCCGCGCCCGGCGGCGGACGGATGACGGCATTGCGGATCGGCGCTTTTTTCGCCGCAAGTTGGCTGGCCGCGGCAGTGCTTTATTTCGGCCGCCACAGCGTGGCGCTGATCGTCTTGAGCGGTGTGGTGGCGCTGGGCGGGCTCGACGTGATGCGGCCCGAGTGAATGACGTGGGCGATCGCTAACAGGCGGGCGTGCCGTGTCGGCCTTGCTAGTAGTAATCGTCTTCGCGCTGATGGCGAACGGCGAGGATCGTAACGTAGCGATTCTCCGCGCCAGCTTGCGCGGCGTCGCCGGCGCCTTCGATTTCGAACAGCGCTACGTACCCTGATTCGCCGGAGGAGATGACCAACTCCCGTAAGAAGGGGTCGGCATTGTCCACTTTACGGCACGTAAATGGAAAAGTGCGCAGCATATCCGCGGCCTTGCGGATCGACTCGAGCGCTCGCTGCGCCACTTCGACGTCACGTTCGAGCCAGAAAGCGTAGAGTCTTTTGAGATCGTCCCGAGCCCCGCGAGTGTAGCGAACGCGAAAGCTCATCGTTTCATTTGCGCGGCATGTAGCATGCCCTCGAGTTCGGCATGCACCGTGTCCGCGTCGAAATACTCATTGTCGCGACGCGCCTGATCGCGCGCGTCGAGCCCACGCGCCACGAACTCGCGCTGCGTCCGGCGGCGTGCGATGCTTTCGCGCAGCGCGGCTTCCATGAACGCCGACAGCGATTCATCCTTGCGTAACACGCCTTCCGCGGCCTGTCGCAATTCAGGATCGACGCGCAGCGGCGGCATCGTAGCGGTTTTCATGTACGCAATTGCTCCTTGCATTGCAAACGCGATGCAAGGATAGCATCACACGACGTCAACGGGAAAGTGCGAAGTCGCGCGGCACGCCTGCGGGCGAGCGACCTCTTGCGGCCGTGAAGCTCGGCCTTTCGTCATACCATTTGCCCTTGGCGTCGCGCGCCCGTGCCTCCCGCCACTTTCTCTTCCTCCTCCTTCTTGAAATTGCCAAGGTCGGTCCATATAATTAGCACTCGCTGCACATGAGTGCTAACAAGTTTCATCCGGGCCGCGCCACGCGGCCTTCACTTAACTTCAGCGTTCTTCAGTCTCAAACCAGAGAGGAGTATGTATGAACCTTCGTCCTTTGCACGATCGCGTCATCGTCAAGCGTTTGGATCAGGAAACCAAGACCGCCTCGGGCATCGTGATCCCTGACGCCGCGGCCGAGAAGCCGGATCAAGGCGAAGTGCTCGCGATCGGGCCGGGCAAGCGCAACGACAAGGGCGATCAAATGGCGCTCGACGTCAAAGTCGGCGATCGCGTCCTGTTCGGCAAGTACGCCGGCCAAACCGTCAAAGTCGACGGCAACGAACTGTTGGTGATGCGCGAAGAAGACATCATGGCCGTGGTTCAGAAGTAATTTCTGTTCAGGCCGATATTCCACAAAGATTTCAAGGAGTTAAAAGATGGCAGCTAAAGACGTCGTATTCGGCGACAGCGCTCGCGCCAAGATGGTCGAAGGCGTGAATATCCTTGCAAACGCAGTGAAGGTCACGTTGGGTCCGAAGGGCCGCAACGTCGTCCTCGAGCGCAGCTTCGGCGGCCCGACGGTCACGAAGGATGGCGTTTCGGTCGCGAAAGAGATCGAACTCGAAGACAAGCTCCAGAACATGGGCGCGCAGATGGTCAAGGAAGTTGCGTCCAAGACGAGCGACAACGCCGGCGACGGTACGACGACGGCCACGGTGCTGGCTCAGTCGATCGTGCGCGAAGGCATGAAGTACGTCGCATCGGGCATGAACCCGATGGACCTGAAGCGCGGCATCGACAAGGCCGTGCACGCCGCCGTGGAAGAGCTGCGCAAGATCAGCAAGCCCTGCACGACGAGCAAGGAAATCGCGCAAGTGGGCTCGATCTCGGCGAACAGCGATTCGTCCATCGGCGATCGCATCGCTGAAGCCATGGACAAGGTCGGCAAGGAAGGCGTGATCACGGTCGAAGACGGCAAGTCGCTGGCCGACGAGCTCGAAGTCGTCGAAGGCATGCAATTCGACCGCGGCTACCTATCCCCGTACTTCATCAACAACCCCGACAAGCAAGTCGCCGTGCTCGAAAACCCGTTCGTGCTGCTGCACGACAAGAAGGTTTCGAACATCCGCGATCTGCTGCCGGTGCTCGAGCAAGTGGCCAAGGCTGGCCGTCCGCTGCTCATCATCGCTGAAGACGTCGAAGGCGAAGCGCTCGCAACGCTCGTCGTCAACAACATCCGCGGCATCCTGAAGACCGTTGCGGTCAAGGCGCCTGGCTTCGGCGATCGTCGCAAGGCGATGCTCGAAGACATCGCGATCCTCACGGGCGGCCAAGTGATCGCCGAGGAAACGGGCCTCACGCTCGAGAAGGCGACGCTGCAAGAGCTGGGTTCGGCCAAGCGAATCGAAGTGGGCAAGGAAAACACGACGATCATCGACGGCGCAGGCGAAGGCAAGAACATCGAAGCGCGCGTGAAGCAAATTCGCACGCAAATCGAAGAAGCGACGTCCGACTACGACCGCGAAAAGCTGCAAGAGCGTGTCGCGAAGCTGGCCGGCGGCGTGGCCGTCATCAAGGTTGGCGCCGCGACGGAAGTCGAAATGAAGGAAAAGAAGGCACGTGTCGAAGACGCGCTGCACGCCACGCGCGCGGCCGTTGAAGAAGGCATCGTTCCTGGCGGCGGTGTGGCGCTGATCCGTGCTCGCACGGCCATCGCCGACCTGAAGGGCTCGAACGCCGATCAAGACGCCGGCATCAAGATCGTGCTGCGCGCGATGGAAGAGCCGCTGCGTCAGATCGTGATCAACGGCGGCATGGAAGCGGGTGTCGTCGTCGCCGCGGTTGCGGACGGCAAGGGCAACTACGGCTTCAACGCGGCAACGGAAGAGTACGGCGATCTCGTGGAAGCCGGCGTTGTCGACCCGACGAAGGTCACGCGTACGGCGCTGCAAAACGCCGCTTCGGTGGCAGGCCTGCTGCTGACGACGGACGCAGCGGTTGCCGAACTGCCGAAGAAGGATGCTCCGATGCCTGGCGGTATGCCCGGCGGCATGGGCGGCATGGGCATGGACATGTAATTTCGGCGGGCCGATTCAGGCCATTTGCCGAAACGACATGGGGGCGCGCCGCAAGGCGCGTCCCGTTGACGAAAAACCCACATCGTTCATCAGCGTTGCGGGTTTTTTTACGTCCGTGCGAAACGCGCGATTGCGTCGATGCGCGCTATGCGCGCGTCGATTTATGACGAGGCGTTTGCTCGCCGATCGTCGGCGTGCCTTCGTCGTCGCGCGCCCAGAAGAAGCGATCGGGCATATAGGCGCCCATGCCGGGGCGGAACGCCTGACGTGTCGCTTGATAGAGATATTCCTGGGCTTCGCGCACTGCCTCCGCAGGCTCTTGCCCGTTCGCGAGCAGCGCCGCGACGGCCGCGCCGAGCGTGTCGGTGATACCCATGACACGATATTGCGGCTGGTCCCACATGTCCTGCCGCACCTGTCCCTCTTCGCTGAACAGCGTATAGACCAGGCGATGCGCGCCCGTTTGCGTCGACAGCACGTACTCCGCGCCTTGCGAGAGCAGGTGGGCGATCGCCGCATCCAAGCTGGGCGCTTCGGCTTCGCCATCGGGCTGGGCGAGCGTGATCAACGTCGCTTGATCGGCGATCAGGACCGTCGTTTGCGGAGCGAGTAGATCGGCGATCGATTCGCGCAGCTCGTCGGCGGCGAGCACGTGTTCGTCGTCGACGGTGAAGTCGGGCGCGAGGATCAGCGGAATGCCGTCGTAGTCGGACACGACTTCGGCGATGGCGCTGACCACTTCGGCGCGCGTTGCGGCGCCCACCTTGAAGGCGGCGACGGGCATATCTTCGAGCAGCATGCGCGCTTGCGTGGCGACGACGTCGGGGTCCAGGCCCGTGACTTCATCGCAGGTGGCCGAATCGCGCACTGTATAGCCGGTGAGAACCGATACCCCGTGGCAACCCATGCTCGCGAGCGTGAGCAGGTCGGCTTGCAGGCCGAAGCCACCCGTGGGGTCGGACAAGCCGAAAGTCAAAACGATGGGGGGAGCGGCACTGTGCATGGAATGGAGCGATCTGATGGAATTCGCGGGCGGCGGGCCGGCCGGCGCGCCTGCGCGGACGCCTCACATTATGCGGCTTTATTCGCTCCGATGGCACTGACAAGGATGTCGCGCGGGCTCAGCGCGTGAGCGCAGGCCGAGCGCCGCGCCGCCACCCGAGCGCGCCCACGCGTATTCCTAGCCAGGCGCGCCCCAAAAACGGTACCATCATGGCTCTTTGATCCACGGATCTTTCGACGCGATACAAGAATGGAATATAGAAGCTGGATGTGCCTGATTTGCGGCTGGATCTACGACGAAGAGGCTGGTTTGCCTGAAGAAGGCATCGCCCCGGGTACGCGCTGGGAAGACGTTCCGATCAATTGGACCTGTCCCGAATGCGGCGCGCGCAAGGAAGACTTCGAAATGGTTCAGATCTGATCTGATCGGCGCCGGGCGGTTGGGGCCGAATGCGGCCTGGCCGCTTTCCCTGTCCACAACGCTATGACCTCCGCAGATTTGCCGACTCTGGAAGCATTGCCCAACCCGCGCGGCGCCGCGGTGCCCGACGCCGAAGCCGCGCTGGCCGAGGCGCGCCGCGCGAGCGAAGCGCAAATCGCCGTCGTCGGGCCGCTATTGCGCGCGGCGCGAGTGCTGCGCCAAGCCGGTTGGCTTGCGGCGCAACGTTACACCGACGCGCTCGTGCTCGCTTCTCCGTTTGCCAGCGGCGATTTTCTGCCGCGGTTCAATGCGGCGCTTGCCGATTTCCATGCGGCGCTCGGGCGTCGCAATCTGCGCGAATTGTCCTGCTCGCCCACGTTGTTCGCGCACTATCGCGAGTTGCATGCGCACGTCGCCAACCATACCCAAGGCTATACCGCCGTTTTCGAGGACCTTGCCCTCGCAGCGCGCCCGATTGCGCCGGCCACCATGGGGGTCAGTGCGCCGGCGGTGCTCGGGCCATTGCGCGCCCGCTACGAGCAGGCGCTGCTGCCCGTGCTCAAAGGGTCCGACGGTGCGCCCGCCGCGCTCGACGAATTGGACGCGTGCCTCGCTACGCTCGCCGGGGACGATACCTACGACGTCTGGCGCTTGGCCGGCGCTTGCGCACGCACGTTGCGCGTCAGCGGGCGCGCGCGTGCGGGCGAGCCTGACGCCAAGCGGTTCTATGCGCGCTGCAATTTGCTGTTGGCGGAACAAGAGCACGGTTTGCAATTGGCCTCGCGCTCGTTCGTGCGCGCCACGCTCGCGCTGCTATGGCGCGATTACGCGCTGTATGGAGCCGCGGCGGAGGATGCCGATGCCGTCGCGCTGTTGAACGATTACGGTTTGACGGTCGATTGGCACGTCGCGGCGACACAGTCGTCGGAGACGGCGTGGGAGCAGGGGGCCACGCAAGCGGAAGCGGTGGCTGCCGGTGCGATCGCGCGCGACTTGGGGGTTCTATCGGTTCCGGTCTTTGCGTATGAAGATTTCCTGCAGACGGCCGATGCCTCGATGGCGGCGCTGGCGGTCGGCATGGACGCCGCGTTCGCCGGCGCCGCTCTGGATATCGCCGCTGCCGAACACGTCGCGCTGGCGGCTTATCGGCTTGGCGCCTCGGCGCAAGCGCTGGGCCTGGGCCATGTCGCGTTGCTTGCCGAGGCGTTGGGCCTCGCGTGGCGTCGGCAGGCGTATGCGGCGCGCGTAGGATCGCCGCAGTCGGCGCCCGCGCGGCGTCCGGTGGAGCAGGCGGCCGAAGCGCTGCGAGCCATGCTGCTGCGTGTCGCGGCCGGGGTTGCGCCGCCCGATTCCGCGGTGCCGCTGGCGCTGCTGACGCAGGCGATCGAACGTGCGGCGCCGGCAAGCGGCGGTGGGCAAATCCCTACGGTTCCTTAAACGCTGCCCAAGCTCTGGTGCGTTGCCCCGCGCCCGGTTGCGCGAAACACTAGCCGTCGAACCAAATCCCCGCCTATCTTTCTTTCTATGCGACCGAGCCGTTCGCGCCGGGCCGAGCGGGCTCCTTGTCCGAGCGGCCAAAGCGCGGAGTCGGCGCATGCATGCGTGATAGAGTGCGATAAACGTACTTACTGCCTGCCGGGGCGGGCGCGAACGATGCGCCGGTCTTGGCTCGCGGCCCGTCGCGCTGCGCGCCGCAACGCATTCGTGGCGGCCAACCTGCACCGTCTTTGCTAAAATCCGAACCATGCCTAAGAGTAACGATCGCATCAATCTGACCAACCAGTTCCTGATCGCCATGCCCAATATGGCCGATCCCACTTTTTCAGGGACTGTGGTCTACCTTTGCGATCACAGCGAACGGGGTGCGCTCGGCCTGGTCATCAACCGGCCGACCGACATCGATCTGGAATCGCTTTTCAGCCGCATCGATTTGAAACTCGAAATCGAGCCTTTGCTTCATGTCCCCGTCTACTTCGGCGGCCCCGTGCAAACGGAGCGCGGCTTCGTGCTGCACGAGCCCGTGGAGGGCAGCGCCTATACCTCGTCCATGGCGGTGACGGGCGGGCTCGAAATGACCACTTCGAAAGACGTGCTCGAAGCCGTGGCCAGCGGCAAGGGCCCGCAGCGCTTCTTGCTCACGCTCGGCCACGCGGGGTGGGGAGCGGGTCAGCTCGAAGAGGAAATTTCGCGCAACGGTTGGCTGACGGTGGAGGCCGATCCGAACATCGTCTTCGACGTGCCCGCCGAAGGGCGCTTCGAAGCGGCGCTCGCGCTGCTGGGCGTCACGCCGTCGATGTTGTCGGGCGACGCGGGTCACGCATGATGAAACCGGTCGGGCGTGAGGCGACGCTGCTTGCGTTCGACTACGGCGAAAAGCGCATCGGGGTGGCGATCGGCAATGTGCTGACGCGGCAAGCGCGCGCACTCGTGGTCGTGCCGAACCATAGCCGAGAATTTCGCTTCGAGGCGGTGGGCAAGCTCATCGGCGAATGGAAGCCCGACGCGCTGGTTGTCGGTTTGCCGTGCCATCCCGATGGCACGCCTCACGAAATGACGCAACTAGCGAAGCGGTTCGGCAATCAGTTGAACGGGCGTTTCAATCTGCCGGTCGATTGGGTGGACGAACGCTACAGCTCGGTCGCCGCCGATCTCGACATGCGCGAGAAAGGCGTGGCGGCGCAGATGCGCGATGCCGAGGCGGCTTGCATCATTCTCCAACAGTACTTGGACGGACTTTCCGATGAGTTGCATTGACGCCGAAGCGTCCTACCAGACGCTGCTCGCGCAGATCCTCGACGCCTACGGCGCGTCGTTCGCCGCGGCCGACGGCCCCGTGCTCGCCGGTATCTACAGCGGCGGCGCCTGGTTGGCCGAACGCTTGGCGGGCGACGTGGGCGCGAAGTTTTTCGGGGTCGTCAACGTCTCGCTGCACCGCGACGATTACGCCAAAAAGGGTTTGCATAGCCAAGCGAGCCCCACCACGCTGCCGTTCGACGTGAACAACCGGCGCATCGTGCTCGTCGACGATGTCTTGCATACCGGCCGCACCGTGCGCGCAGCCATCAACGAGCTCTACGACTACGGGCGTCCCGCGGCCATCGAGCTCGCGGTGCTGGCCGAGCGCAGCGGGCGCGAGATGCCAATCGAAGCGCGGTTCGTCGGCGCTCACGCGCAGCTCGATGCCGATACGACGCTCGTGCTCGAGCAAGGGGCCGATAGGCGCTTCACGTTCCGCATCGAGCCGCGCGTCGCTTGAACCGTGTACTGCGCTTATCGCCATCACTACTGCTGTCGCCATGGCTTCCCGGCGCAACGCCAGTGCGTCATGCGTCGCGAGCGGCATGCGTGCCGCGCGGCGCATCGTCATTCTTATGTTTGAACTAGACCGACCATGAACACCGTCACCCCGAGCCCCGCCGCCGGCGGCGAGCCCGCCCAGCCCGAGCGCTTTCGCTATGGCTTTCTGAGGGGCAACCCGCAGCTCACGAAGAACGGCGAGCTCAAGCACTTGCTCACGGTCGAAGGGCTGCCGCGCGCCATCGTCACACATATTCTCGATACGGCGGAGCAGTTCGTCAGCGTGACCGATCGCGAGGTGAAGAAGGTGCCGCTGCTGCGCGGCAAATCGGTCTTCAACCTCTTCTTCGAAAACTCCACGCGCACACGCACGACGTTCGAAATCGCGGCCAAGCGTTTATCGGCCGACGTCATCAATCTGAACATCAACGCGTCGTCGACGAGCAAAGGCGAATCGCTGCTCGACACGATCAACAATCTTTCGGCCATGCATGCCGACATGTTCGTCGTGCGTCACGCCTCGAGCGGCGCGCCGTATCTGATCGCCGAGCACTGCGCGCCGCACGTGCACGTGATCAACGCCGGGGACGGGCGCCATGCGCATCCCACGCAGGGGCTGCTCGACATGTACACGATTCGCCATTACAAACGCGATTTCACGAATCTGCGGGTGGCGATCGTCGGCGACATTCTTCACTCGCGCGTGGCGCGCTCCGATATCCACGCACTCACTACGCTCGGCGTGCCCGAAGTGCGCGCCATCGGTCCGCGCACGCTGTTGCCGGGCGGTTTGGAGGAGCTTGGGGTGCGCGTCTATCACGACCTGGACGAAGGGTTGAAGGATGTCGACGTCGTCATCATGCTGCGGCTGCAGAACGAACGGATGAGCGGCGCGTTACTGCCCTCGGCGCAGGAGTATTTCAAGAGCTGGGGCTTGACGCCCGAGCGGCTCGCGCGCGCCAAGCCCGACGCAATCGTCATGCATCCGGGCCCGATGAACCGCGGCGTCGAGATCGATTCGCAGGTGGCGGACGGCCCGCAATCGGTCATTCTCAATCAGGTGACGTTCGGCATCGCGGTGCGCATGGCCGTGATGAGCATCGTCGCCGGCAACAACGAGTGAGCGGGCGGCGCACTCACGTGCGAACCGCACAGCAGAGCGACGGAAAGAAAACGAAAGGCAGCGCATGAAGATTCATATCCAAGGCGGCACGGTCATCGATCCGGCCGCGGGTGCGGAAAAGCGGGCGGACGTGTTCGTCGCCGACGGCAAGATCGCCGCCATCGGCACGGCCCCGGCGGGCTTCGAGGCCGAGAAAACGATCGATGCGGCGGGGCTCTACGTCGCGCCGGGCTTTGTCGATTTGTCCGCGCGGCTGCGCGAGCCCGGCTATGAGCACAAGGCGACGCTCGATTCCGAGATGGCCGCGGCGGTCGCCGGTGGCGTCACTACGTTGGCGTGCCCGCCCGATACCGATCCCATCCTCGACGAACCGGGGCTCGTCGAAATGCTCAAGTTCCGCGCGAGCAAGCTCAATCGCGCGCACGTGCACCCGCTCGGCGCGCTGACGGTGGGCTTGAAGGGCGCCGTGATCACCGAGATGGTCGAATTGACGCAGGCGGGCTGCATCGGCTTCACACAGGCCGACGTGCCCGTCGTCGATACGCAGGTGCTGCTGCGCGCGCTGCAGTATGCGAGCACGTACGGCTACACGGTATGGCTGCGGCCGCAAGACGCGTATCTCGCGAAGGGCGGCGTGGCGGCGAGCGGCGCGGTGGCTTCGCGCATGGGTTTGTCCGGCGTGCCGGTGGCGGCCGAGACGATCGCCTTGCATACGATCTTCGAGTTGATGCGTTCGACGGGCGCACGCGTGCATCTGTCGCACTTGTCGTCGGCCGCCGGCGTGGCGCTCGTGCGCGAGGCCAAGGCCGAGGGGCTGCCCGTCTCGTGCGACGTCAGCGCGAATCACATCCATCTGACCGACATCGACATCGGCTATTTCGATTCGCAGTTCCGGCTCGATCCGCCGCTGCGCACGCAGCGCGACCGGGAGGCGATCCGCGCGGGGTTGGCCGATGGGACGATCGACGCCATCTGTTCGGCGCATACGCCCGTCGACGACGACGAAAAGCTCTTGCCCTTCGCCGAGGCCACCCCTGGCGCAACGGGCCTCGAGTTGCTGCTGTCGCTGACGATCAAGTGGGCCGACGAGGCGCGCCTGCCGCTCGCGCAGGCGCTCGGCCGCATCACCGTGGAGCCGGCGAAGGTGCTGAAGCTGCCGGTGGGCCGGATCGAGACGGGGGCGGCGGCGGACATCTGCGTGTTCGATCGTCATGCTTATTGGCGTGTGGAGCCGCGTGTGCTCAAGAGCCAGGGGCACAACACGCCGTTCCTCGGCTACGAGCTGCCGGCGCGCGTGCGTGCGACGATCGTCGCGGGGCGCGTGGCGTACGAGCAGGCGTAACCCCTAACACGTAACGCGTAACCCGAACGAACCTCGGATCGATTGCGATGAAGACGACCCTCGCCAAACTGCGCCTCGTGCTGCATTTGCTGCATGGCATGTGGATCATCGCGACGCGCTACTCGCGGTGGCCCGACACGCGCAAGCGCGAAGTCAATCGCGCGTGGTCGCTCAAAATGCTGCGGCTCGCGGGCATGCGTCTGGTCGTGCATGGCGACGAGAACCGGCTCGATCACGGGGCGCTCGTTGTCGGCAATCACGTTTCATGGCTCGACATCTACGTGATCAACGCATGGCGGCCCACGCCGTTCGTCTCGAAGGCCGAAGTGCGACAGTGGCCCGTCGTGGGCTGGTTGGCGCATCGGCTCGATACGATTTTCATTCATCGAGAGAAACGCAGGGATGCGCAGCGCGCCATGCATGAAATGGCCGCGCGCTTGGAGCGCGGCGGGGTGGTGTGCGTGTTTCCGGAAGGCACGACATCCGATGGGCTCGATCTGCTGCCGTTTCACGCGAATTTGTTTCAGGCGGCCGTGTCGGCGCAATGTCCGGTGCAGCCTATTTGCTTGATGTATGAGGACGCGCACGGCAGGCAGGCGACGGCGCCGGCGTATATCGGTGACATATCGCTCGGGCAGTCAGTCAATGCGGTGCTGCGCGGCGGGCCGTTCACGGCGCATTTGTATGTAGGGGCGGCGATTCCGGCGATGGCCGATCGGCGTGCTTTGTCGGCGAAGGCGCGTGAGGCGGTGGCGGCGGGCTTGGCGCAGTTGCGGGGGAGCGTGGCGCCCGCGCTGGACGAAGCGCTATCCGTGGTGGCCGTGGAAAGCGGCGGCGAAATGGGTGAGCCTGGCGACGCCCCTGCGATCGAGGGTGCGTTCACGCCGCGGCATTGAGTGCCGCACGGCGCCCCTATGCCGAACGCTCGGTGCCGCGATGCGCGTCCGGTTCGGTAATTCCGGCTAGGCCCCTGTTGTGGCTACGGCGCATGGCTGACCGGTCCTTCGGCTCATTCACCTAGTCCGTTTCCTTTACATTCCCCGCATTCCACTTGGGTGACGGTTCGCTCGCTCGGATCGGCTGCGAGTTTGACGGCGGACAGACGATTGCCCCACACGCAGCCTGAATCCAGCGCAACGAGGTTCTCGCGCAGCATCAGGCCGAGCGCGGCCCAGTGGCCGAAGACGACCGTGACATCGCAGGTGCGGCGGTCGGGCGCGTCGAACCATGGCATGTAGCCGGGCGGCGCGGAACCGGGGCCGCCATTCGCCGCGAACTCCATCGTGCCGTCGGGCATACAGAAGCGGATGCGGGTCATGGCATTGAACGTCACGCGCAGGCGGTCTTTGCGCTTGAGGTCGGGGGACCATCGGCGAGGCTCGTTGCCGTAGAGGTCTTGGAGCGTTTGCTTCCAGGCGGGCGCGCGTAATGCGCGCTGCAATTCGTCGGCAAGCTCGAGCGTCAGTGTCAGGTCCCATTGCGGTAGGACGCCTGCATGCACCATCAGCATGCCGTTTTCGAAATGGGCGAATGGGCGGTGACGGAGCCAATCGAGGAGGTCCTGCGCGTCGGGGGCAGCGAGGATGTCGGCGATGGTGTCGCTGCCCTTCATCTTGCGGATGCCGGCGGCGACGGCTAAGAGATGCAAATCGTGATTGCCGAGGACCACTTGTGCGCGGGTGCCGAAGCCGGCGACTTCACGCAGCGTGGTGAGAGAATCGGGGCCGCGGTTGATGAGGTCGCCCGCGAACCACAGAGGCGTATGCGGCTCGAGCGGGAGGGTCGCGAGCAGGCGGCGGAAGGGGGCGTGGCAGCCTTGGAGGTCGCCGAAGGCGAAGGGGGGCGCGTGCAATGAGGAATTCATCTTGCCATTATGACGTGAAATGCCTCACCTGTTGCACACAGGAGATCAAGAGCGCAAACATTCACCTAGAAGCGTGGGTTTGGTGGAATTTTATTCTCTGTGGTGGGGCGGACGCCGTTGGCTGCGGGGATCCAAAGCCTGCGCCTGCACTGACTCAGCGGAGCTGCTCACGGTGCATGCTCGCGCCCGGTGGATTCAATACGGCTTTGAGGCCCGGCTGTTTTGACGGACAATGCGGGGTTGCCGCCGCGGCGCTGGGGCGGACTGACGAAACGCGATGGAACGGCTCGCCAAGCGCAAGCCTATCCCGCAGCGTGTGTCGCGGCAACGCGAGACAGCATTATGTTAATGCAGTGGGTTTCGAAAAAATTCACTTGGAATTGAGTTGATGAAAGCGGTAATTCTTGCTGGCGGGTTGGGTACTCGCATCTCTGAAGAGACGATATTCAAACCGAAGCCCATGATCGAGATCGGCGGCAAGCCGATCTTGTGGCACATCATGAAAATCTACTCTGCGCACGGCATCAATGAGTTTGTCGTTTGCTGCGGGTACATGGGCTACGTCATAAAGGAATACTTCGCCAATTACTTCCTGCACATGTCGAACGTGACGTTCGACATGCGGAACAATCGGATGGATGTTCATCAAAATCACGCGGAGCCCTGGAAAGTCACGCTCGTGGACACGGGCGAGAATTCTATGACCGGAGGGCGCCTCAAGCGCGTGAAGGATTACCTCGGCGACGACGACTTTTGCTTCACGTACGGAGACGGCGTGAGCGACGTGGACATCACGGCCACGATCGAATTTCATCGCAAGCATAAGAAGTTGGCCACGCTCACGGGCGTCCAACCTCCGGGTCGCTTTGGTGCACTCAACATCGACGGCGACCGGGTGATCAGCTTCGAGGAGAAGCCTCAGGGCGACGGTGCGTGGATCAACGGCGGGTTTTTCGTGCTCTCGCCCAAGGCGATTGATTACATCGACGGGGATAGCACCGTGTGGGAACGCGACGCGGTCGACAAGCTTGCTCGCGCCGACCAGCTTTCGGCATGGCTGCACCGCGGCTTCTGGCACCCAATGGACACGTTGCGCGATAAGAACCACCTCGAGAATTTGTGGAGTTCCGGTAGGGCGCCATGGAAGGTATGGACGTGAACGGCTCTTTTTGGCGCGGCAAGAAAGTCTTCCTTACGGGGCATACCGGGTTTAAAGGCAGTTGGTTGAGCTTGTGGCTCCAACAGCTTGGGGCGGAGGTCACGGGTTATGCGCTCCCGCCCCCAACGAACCCGAGCCTGTTTGACGTCGCGCGCGTCGCCTCGCAGATGCGATCCGTCGAAGGAGATGTCCGCGATCTGAGCGCGCTCGCTCGAGCGATGCATGACGCCGGTCCGTCGATCGTCATCCACATGGCGGCGCAATCGCTGGTGCGCCGCTCCTACGTCGATCCGATCGAGACTTATTCGACGAATGTGATGGGTACGGTAAACCTGCTCGAGGCAGTGCGCCGTACGCCGTCCGTGCGCGCGGTCGTCAATGTTACGAGCGACAAGTGTTATGAAAACCGCGAGTGGGTCTGGGGCTATCGCGAGAACGAGCCCATGGGGGGGTATGACCCGTACAGCAGTAGCAAGGGCTGCGCCGAACTCGTGACCGCGGCTTGGCGCAACTCGTACTTCAATCCGGCGCGCTATGACGAACATGGCGTCGCCCTTGCCAGCGCTCGCGCGGGCAATGTGATCGGTGGCGGCGACTGGGCTCAGGATCGACTGATCCCGGACATCATGCGTGGGCTCGGCGAGGGTTGCCCCATCGTCGTGCGCAATCCGCATGCAACCCGCCCCTGGCAGCACGTCCTGGAGCCCCTTAGCGGTTATCTGAGGCTGGCGGAGAGACTGTACGAAGACGGCGTTGAATACGCGGGCGGCTGGAATTTTGGTCCGCCGGAGGAAGATGCCAAGTCGGTCGCGTGGATAGCGGAGCGTTTTGTCCAGCAATGGGGCGGCGGCGCCAGTTGGGAACTCGACCCTGCCGAACATCCCCATGAGGCGCGTCACCTCAAGCTGGACTGCTCCAAAGCCAGATCGCAACTGGGCTGGCAACCGCGATGGGACCTCGCTCGATCGATCGATGCAATCATCGCTTGGGAGCGAGCCTGCCTCGCCCGAGAGGATATGCATGCCGTGACCCTCGGGCAAATCGATCAGTTCATGTTTTGAGAAAGGATATGAGTACGACCCGCAAGGAACAATTACGCGAGCAGATAGCCGAACTCGTCGCTCAATATGCCCAGTTGGCTTTCGCGCCGGCTCCGTTCGATGCGGGCACGAGCGCAATTCCGCCGTCGGGAAAGGTCCTCGGCGCGCGAGAACTGCAGCATATGGTGGAGGCTTCGCTCGACGGGTGGCTTACAACGGGGCGCTTCAACGACGCGTTCGAGAAGCGCTTGCGCGAGTTTTTGGGTGTGAAGCATGCACTCACCACGAATTCAGGCTCGTCTGCGAATTTGCTCGCCTTCTCGGCGCTGACTTCCAGCAGGCTCGGCGATCGAGCGATTCAGCCCGGTGATGAGGTGGTTTCCGTTGCCGCCGGTTTTCCGACCACGGTCAATCCGATTCTGCAATTTGGTGCCGTGCCAGTGTTTGTTGACGTGCATCTGCCGACCTATAACATCGACCCGGCAAAAATCGAGGCCGCCATCACGCCTCGAACGAAGGCGATCATGCTGGCCCATACGCTGGGCAACCCATACGATCTTGAAACGATTACGGCATTGGCGAAAAAGCACGGCTTATGGTTGATCGAGGACTGCTGCGACGCGCTCGGTTCGACCTATGCCGGCAAGCTCGTGGGCACCTTCGGCGACATTGGGACGTTGAGCTTTTATCCGGCGCACCACATTACGATGGGTGAGGGTGGTGCCGTGTTTACGAACAACGACGAGTTGCGTTCGATCATCGAATCGTTTCGCGACTGGGGGCGTGACTGCTACTGCGCGCCCGGCAAAGACAATACGTGCGGCAAGCGGTTCTGCTGGAAGCTGGGCGATCTGCCCGCTGGGTACGACCACAAGTACACGTATTCGCATCTCGGCTACAACCTGAAGATCAGCGACATGCAGGCCGCTTGTGCGCTCGCCCAGATGGACCGGGTAGACGATTTCATCGCGGCGCGAAAACGCAACTTCGCACGGCTAAAGACCGGGTTGGCTGAATGCGAACAATTCCTGCTGCTTCCCGAAGCCACTGAGAACAGCGATCCGTCGTGGTTCGGCTTCCCCATCACGATCAAGCCCGATGCTGGCGTCAACCGAGTAGATCTCGTGCAGTACTTGGACCAGCACAAGATCGGGACGCGCTTGCTGTTCGCGGGGAACCTGACGCGCCAGCCGTACATGCTAGGCAGGAATTTTCGCGTGTCGGGCGAATTGGTCAACACGGACATCATCATGAACGACACGTTCTGGATCGGCGTTTATCCGGGACTTAGCGATGAGATGCTCGACTACGTCATCGAACGTATCCGTTTGTTCGTTGGCGTTTGGTGATTCGGCTGCAGTCGAGAAGCGCAATACGAGACACGATGAGGTTAAGATAATGGCAAGCTTGGACGTATATAAGAAATCGGTTAGAGAGAATTTCTTGTTTCTCAAGGCAGCGACCAACGTACAGGAACTGTACCTGCGCGCGATTCCGCTCAAGGGTGAGCAGGGCTTCCTGGTCCCGGTCGCGCAGGTCCATCTCCAAGACGATCCCTTGCTGCAACGCTTGACGGACTGGCGCAATCGTTTTGTCCATGTCTATCCCAGTCAATTCGTCGCCACGCTCGAAAGCACGCGCGCGTGGCTGAACGACAGACTGCTGGCGGTTGAGGACCGCATGCTGTTCCTCGTCGTCGATAGGCAAGGCGCTGTCATTGGGCACATGGGATTCAACTCTTGCTTCAACGACGAAGCACGGATGGAACTCGACAATATCGTAAGAGGGGTGGACGGCGTCGAGAAAGGCATCATGGCCAATGCGCTCCTAAGTCTTACCGAGTGGGCGCGCAAGACGATCAACGTCGAGGGATTCTTTCTGCGAGTTTTCGCCGATAACGCGAAGGCGATCGATTTCTATCGAAAGCTCGGCTTTGCGGTCGATCAAACCATCCCCCTCAAGAAAGTGCGGGAAGAAGGATTCGTTTCATACGTGGCGTGCGGCAACGCCGAGCAACCCGATGCCAGCTTTTTGCGGATGAGCTTGCATACGGCGGATTCGCAGATCGGTACGACCTTGATTTCGACGGCCGGCCCGTCCATCTCTGCTAAGGAAGCTGCCTATGCTTTCGATGCGGCCGCGACAGGCTGGAATAGCAACTGGAGCCGCTACCTGACGAAGTTCGAGCAGAGCTTCGCGTCCTACGTCGGCGCCAAGTATGCTCTCGCCACGACGAGTTGCACCGGCGCGCTCCAAATCGCGCTGATGGCGCTCGACATCGGCCCCGGCGACGAAGTCATCGTGCCGGACATGACGTGGGTGGCAACGGCCAACGCTGTCCGCTACGTCGGCGCAACGCCGGTGTTTGCCGATATCGAATTCGACACGTGGAATCTAGATGCTGCGACGATCGAGCCGCTCATCACGCCAAAAACCAAGGCGATCGTTGCAGTCCATTTGTACGGGCATCCGGCGCGCATGACGCGCATCATGGAGATCGCGCGCAAATACAACCTCAAGCTCGTGGAGGACGCCGCTCCGGCAGTCGGTGCTGAGTGGGAAGGTCAGCGTTGCGGGTCGTTCGGCGATTTTGCGGCGTTCAGCTTCCAAGGCGCCAAGCTGCTGGTCACGGGCGAAGGCGGTATGCTCGTCACCAACAACGACGCACTATATGAAAAGGCTCTGAAGATTTGGGACCAGGGCCGTGATCCTTCCAAGGTGTTCTGGATCGACGGTAACGGCGTCAAGTTCAAGATGTCCAACGTGCAGGCCGCTTTGGGCCTGGCGCAATTGGAACGCGTCGACGAGCAGATCGAAATGAAGCGGCGCATCGCGCGCTGGTACCGCGAAGGGCTCGAGGGCGTGAGAGGCATCTCGCTCAACCGAGAGGTGCCGGGTGCGCGGAGCATCTTCTGGATGTCTAGCGTCTTTCTCCATGAGGAAGTCAATATCGATCGAGAGCAGGTTCGAAAGCTCATGAAAGACGCCAACGTCGATACCCGTCCGGTGTTTCCTGCGATCAGCCAATACCCGATTTGGCCGGTCAAGCAAACGCCGCAACCGGTGGCGCTTCGCGTTGGCCAGCGCGCGATCAACTTGCCTAGCGGCGTTTGTCTAAAGCGCGAGGAAGTCGATTACGTGTGCAACGTACTCAAAAAGATCTTGCAGTAATTGCCGCTAACGCATAGCACAGGGCGGACTGTTTCTCGTCCGCCCATTTTGCCTCTACGCTATCTGATGGCTTTTCCCGGTCAGCCATCCTTCGCTGCATGCGCCGCTCGTGCTCCCAACTTCGCCCGACGAGCACGATCAGGATCGGCGCATACCTGATCATTCCGCTTCACAGTCGCTGTCACTTGCGCGCCAGATTATGAAAGCTTCGGACGCCGTAACCAAGTTTCTAGCTGCCCACGACATCCATCATTGCTTCGAGTTGGTCGGGGGGATGATCACGCATCTGCTCGACAGCATGGCACACGACGGCCGCTTTACGATAATGTCCATGCACCATGAGCAGGCGGCTGCCTTTGCGGCCGAAGGGATCGCTCGGCATGCGATGGGGACGAAGATCGCGGTCGCGATGGGCACGAGCGGTCCAGGTGCGACGAACCTCATCACAGGCATTGGCAGTTGCTGGTTCGACTCGATCCCGTGCCTGTTCATTACCGGACAGGTGAATACGACCGAGCTGAAGGGCGACAGGGCGATACGCCAACAAGGCTTCCAAGAACTGGATATCGTCCCGATGGTGAAGTCGATCACCAAGTACGCCGCTCAGGTCACCGACCCGTCGTCGCTGTTGCCTGAATTGCATAAGGCGCTATCGAGTGCGCGCGGTGGGCGACCAGGCCCAGTGCTGATCGACATTCCGAACGATGTTCAGCGCAAAGACATTCCAGACGACGTAGTCCAAGCTTGGCTGGCGAAGCCGCTGGAGCCGGTCGACACGCCGGCGCCGGCAAGCTCTTTGCTCGGCGAACTGTCGGCGCTTTGCGCAGCCTCCGAGCGTCCGCTCGTATGCCTGGGCGGCGGCGCGCGATGGGCGCCTTCGATGCCCGCCTGGATTGAATCCCTAGAGGCATTCGGTGTGCCCTACGTGTCGACGTTGATGGGACACGAGCGCGTGGTGTCCGGGCGCCACTATTTCAACATGATCGGCAGTTACGGTAATCGCGAAGCGAATTGGGCGCTGCAGAACTGCGATTTGCTCATCGTCGTAGGCGCGCGTCTCGACGTGCGTCAGACCGGCGCGGACACGGCTGATTTTGGACGCCGGGCCAAAATCGTGCAAATTGACCTGGACCCTGCGCAACTGAATAACCGTATCACGTCGGATTTGGCCATCGTGAGTGAGGCAGAGACATTCTTTCGGTGCTTTCGGATTGGACACGGGACGTTTGCGACCAAAAGCGCCGGGTGGGTCGACGCGCTCGCCAGTATGCGAGCACGCGTCGCGCGAAACGAGTACCCGGATTGGGACATCAGCCCGAGCCATCTGTTCGCGTTGCTGAACGTCCACATGTCTGGCAAGCCGGTGGATTACGTCTGTGACGTCGGCAACCATCAAATGTGGGCCGCGCAAGGCTTGCGGCTTGGCAAGAACCAAGCTGTGCATTACAGCGGCGGCATGGGGGCCATGGGTTTCGCCTTGCCGGCAGCACTAGGCATCGCCAGTGTTTCGAAGCACAAGACGATCGTGATTTCCGGCGACGGCAGTATTCAGGTCAATGTCCAGGAACTCGATACGCTGCATCGGCGCGGCTCCGATTTGGCCATCATCGTGCTGAACAATCAGTCGCTCGGGATGGTGAAAAACTTCCAGGACATGTACTTCGACGGACGGAACCAGTCGACACGGCAAGGCTACAGTTGCCCGTCGTTCACCGACTTGGCTCGCGCATATGGAATCGAGGCCATCCATGTGTCGGGCAGTTCGCAACTCGAGCAAGCGGTCATCGAGGTGGCACAGTCGAGCGGGCCGATTTTGGTCGAAATCTCCATGCCTTATGCGACTGAATGCCGACCGCGGCTCGCTTTTGGAAAGAAGCTGGACGAGCAATATCCAAACGTGGACTGACCCAAGCGCACGTCATAGGCAGCTTCGGTTTCGGCGCGGCCACCTAGTGTCATTTTTGAACGTTGACGTCGAAGGCGCCGCGGCGCATTCGATCGGTACGAAAATTGGAAGGGAAAGGGGCAAGGCATGGAAGGGAAGAAGCTGATCTCGGTGGTGACCCCATGTTTCAACGAAGAGATGAACGTCGAGGAATTGCACGCTCGCATTCGTGAAACGATGCTTTCGCTCGGTGAGCGCTACGATTACGAGCACATCATCATCGACAATGCGTCGACGGACAGGACGGTTGAGATCGCCAAGGCGCTCGCTAGCCAGGATCCCAATCTAAAAATCATCGTCAACGTCCGCAATTTTGGACCGGTTCGCTCGCCTTACTACGGCATCGTCGAGGCCTACGGTGATGCCGTAGTGCTGGTCGCAGCCGACTTGCAGGACCCTCCGGAACTCATCAAGGAATACATCCAAAAATGGGAAGAGGGGTTCGACGTCGTCATGTCGACGAAGGCACGCAGCGAAGAGTCGCGCATCATGCAGAGGGTTCGGAAGACCTACTATAAGCTACTGAACTCCATCAGCGAGGTACCGCTCGAGGAAAATGCGACGGGGGCGGGTCTTTACGATAAGAAAGTGGTTGACGCGCTTAGGCGGCTGGCCGATCCCTATCCGTATTTTCGCGGCTTAGTTTGCGATCTGGGGTTCTCCCGCTGCACGATTAGCTTTCTTCAACCCATGCGTAAGCGAGGCGTATCGAAAGCCAACGTCTACGGCCTGTTCGATCAGGCACTGCTGGCAATGACGAAGCATTCGAAATTGCCCCTGCGACTCATGACCTTCGCCGGGTTGGCGCTTGGTGTGCTATCGCTGCTCGCTTCGTTGACGTTCCTCGTGCTGAAGCTGCTCTTCTGGAACTCGTTCAACATGGGCATGGCGCCTCTGCTAGTCGGGCTGTTCTTCTTCGCGGGAATGCAGTTCTTTTTTCTCGGGATTTTGGGCGAGTACGTTGGAATGATACTGACTCATGTGCGCAATTTGCCGCTTGTAGTCGAGCGCGAGCGAGTCAATTTCGAGGATCGCCGCTAAATGCGACGACTGCGCGCCTGGGCCGCCGCTCACGGAAACGCTACCCTCTTTGCGCGTTTTCTTGCTGTGGGCGTTCTGAACACAGCGTTCGGGTATTCCTGCTTTGCGTTGTTGTTGTATTTCGGCCTTCCCTATGCCGTTGCGCTGCTGATTGCGACTGTGCTTGGTGTTCTCTTCAACTTCAAGAGCACGGGCATGTTCGTCTTTAAGTCGCGGGACAACAGCCTGATATTTCGCTTTGTCCTCGTCTACGGTGTCGTCTATGGGATCAACGTCATCTTGTTGAAGCTGCTGCTGGTGCTCGGACTCAACTCGTATCAAGCGGGCGCGCTATGTTTGCTGCCCATGGCGCTCCTGTCGTTCGTTCTGATGCGCACCGTCGCATTTAAAGCGAGATGAAACTGGACGACCTTGCGCATGACGGTCTACGGGCACGTAACGTATTGCGTCGGCATCGGCCGCCGCCCGGGCGCCGCGAGGCCCGCCGTATGCTCCGAGCGGGGGCGGCTACGGCAGTTTTCGGCGCTGCGCGGGCAGCGCCGTCGTTCGCTCCAATGATGGCTCTGGTCAGCGAGGGACGTAGAGTTCGTAGCCGTCCGGCACGCCGTAACCGGTCAGCAGGCGGTAGTGCGTTTTGACATAGGCGTACGTCAGCGAGTTGGTTTGGGAAAACCGCTGACCTTCCCGGCCGTCCAACGGTAAATCGTTGATTAAGACGAACCCTGGCTGCGCCGCCGCAATTCTCTCATTTTCGCGTCGCTGGAATGCTTCGGTGCGCGGCCACAGCGCGTATATCGCCCATGCCGGTGATTTTTGGTCGAAGAGCGCATAGGCGCCGGGCCAATACGGTGTCACGTAAAACGCTTTCCCGTTGGGCGCGAAGTCATGAACGAGTTTGTTCAACAGGGCTACGTCCTTCGCCGTTCCGGGCACGACTCGCAGTTTGTCGGTCCCGACAGGCGTGACCGTGCACGAGGTCTGTTGGCATGCCCAGCCGGGATGAGTCGGCCCGACGACCAATATGCTGAGCGCGACCAGTGCTGCCGCCATAGCATAGCGAAGCGGTGCACTCGAACGTGCTAGAGCGATGAAGCAGCCCACGAGCACCGGTGTTATAGACACGGCCATATGGTCCACGTCGGCTCGCGAATACGCATAATGAGCATATGGAACCGAGACGAGCAGGGCCGCAACGAACTCTGGCCGCGTCGATGCGCTGGCCCGCAAATTGAACGCGGCGCACACGAGGCCCGCTAGCGGGAACGCAATGATCCAGAGAAATAGGATGCCGAGTAATGCGCCGAGCGGCATCTGGTCGGATGGAACACGCCACGGAAACGGCACTGGGAGGGGGAAATTCGTGGCTCCCGCATGAAATATCAGTCGGATGCTATCCCAGAATGCTGAGGCGAAGCCCGGGATCAGCAACATGGCCAGCAAAGGACTGAAACCGGCGGCGATGCCCAGAACACCTGCGCCGAATTCTTTCAACGTGCAGGGGCGGCGCAATTTGATCGCGAGGTAGGCCGCTGCGCCGATCGACGCCACAAGCCCGTATATACCGTGGTTGCGCCCGAACACGGCGGCAAATCCCACGCAAAGCCCCGCGACGAAGTAGCCTCGCGGCGAAGGTCGTCGCAACAGGTACGCGAACCCGCAAATGAGCAGAATGGCCAAGGTATTGTCAAAAACCTTGAACCAAGGGTTCATCCACGCGCAGATCGATACCGTGGCCATAAGCCACAAGACGCGGTCGGCCTTTGTCGTGCTGCGAGCAACGAGCCAGATGCCCGCAAAGACGCCGATCCAGCTAAAGACGGCTGCCGTCGCACGCAAGGCAACGATGCTTGCGCCCTGCGTGGAGGCCAGCAATGCGGCGGACCAGTAATAGCGGCCGGGGTCGTACGCTTGAAAATCTCGAATTGGCACTTCGCCGTGCAGAATGCGCTGCACACCGTACCAGAAGAAGCCGCCGTCCGGAATGTTCAGGCCGGTCCGGCCTTCCCACAAAAAAAGGGACAGTGTGGCGATCAGGGACAGGGCGATAAGTTGCACTAGCGTGCGCGTAGCGAGGCGCTCGCGCGTCGCCGCGCTCGTGCCCAAAGGCGGTAGGAGCGCCTCGGGCGAGCGTCGTACTGGGGAACGGCCGGCACCTTTGGCGAGGTCGTTGTTGGACATTGTGAGCACCTGAGGTTCGCCGCAGGCGAGTGCGGACCGCCTATGGGCACCCGTCACGTTCAATAAGAGTCTTGCGATCGTCGGACTCACGTGCCCGACGGGGTCTCGGCTTTCTCCGCGCGCCTTGCACCGGAGCCGAGGACGCGGGGCGCTATTATAGGCGGGCCGCTCGCCTACTCGCAAGACGGGGGCACCGCCCACCCCGGCTTGCGTTTTTCGCTCGCCCGGTGGCGAAATGCCGCTAGAGAGAACGGCCTGGCGGGGCGAGGTGCGGCCACCGGTAATGCGAAGGGCGGTGCCTGTCAAGCTGTTTCTAGTTGTGAAGAGCGTGGTTTTTGTTGTCCGCCGCCTTATAATTACGGTCTTTGCAAATTGCGAGACGCCCCAGCGAAGGGCGAGGGCCTGTCGACGCTGAGCGGCGAGTTCTGGGCCATTGCCTCGGCTCGTTAGGTGATGCTCCGTGTTCGCGGCCGGATGATCCCTAAGGGTTTGCTCGACCGTTCATAAAATTCCACGAGGAAATGCCAATGATCCTGGTAACGGGCGGCGCCGGTTTCATCGGCGCCAATTTTGTACTTGACTGGCTGGGCGGTGGCGGCGAGCCCGTGGTGAACGTCGACAAGCTGACGTATGCGGGCAATCTGCGCACACTGCGCTCGTTGGAAGGTAACCCAAAGCACGTCTTCGTGCGCGCCGACATTTGCGATCGCGCCACCATGGATGCGCTACTTGCCGAGCATAAGCCGCGGGCGATCGTGCATTTTGCGGCGGAGAGCCACGTGGATCGTTCGATTTGCAGCCCTGGGGATTTCGTCCAGACGAACGTGGTCGGCACTTTTACGTTGCTCGATGCAGCGCGCGCGCATTGGAGCGGCTTGGACGACGGCGCAAAGGCCGGTTTCCGGTTTCTTCACGTCTCGACCGACGAAGTGTTCGGCTCGTTGTCGGCCACGGACCCGCAGTTCTCGGAAACTACGCCGTACGCGCCCAATAGTCCCTATTCGGCGACGAAGGCCGCTTCCGATCACCTCGTGCGTGCATATCATCACACCTACGGCCTGCCCACGCTCACGACCAATTGCTCGAACAATTACGGCCCGTATCACTTTCCCGAAAAGCTGATTCCACTGATGATCGCCAATGCACTCGGCGCAAAGCCGCTGCCCGTCTACGGCGATGGCCTGAACGTGCGCGACTGGCTCTACGTGGGCGACCATTGCTCCGCGATTCGCACAGTGCTCGCGCATGGCTCACCGGGTGAGACATACAACGTCGGCGGTTGGAACGAGAAGACGAATCTCGAAGTGGTTCATACGTTGTGCGACCAGCTCGATGCGCTGCGTCCCAAAGCATCTGGTTCCTATCGCGATCAAATCACGTTTGTGAAAGATCGTCCCGGCCACGATCGGCGCTATGCGATCGACGCGCGCAAGCTGGAGCGCGAACTCGGCTGGAAGCCGGCCGAAACCTTTGAATCGGGCCTGCGCAAGACGATTCAGTGGTATTTGGAAAACCAGGACTGGGTGCAAGACGTTATGTCCGGCGAATATCGCAATTGGGTGGCGCAGCACTATGCAGCTTAACTCGCCGGGCGTGCCAACGCTGCTAGTGACGGGAAGTAACGGTCAGGTCGGCTTCGAGTTGCGCCGGAGTCTGGCGCCGCTTGGCCGCGTAATCGCGCTCGACCGCGCCGGCTGCGATCTGTCGCGTCCCGAGGCGCTGCGCGGGGTGCTGCGCGAATGGCGTCCAAACGTCATCGTGAATGCGGCGGCCTACACTGCCGTAGACAAGGCCGAAGGCGACGTCGACACCGCCCTGGCCGTCAACGCCGTGGCGCCGGGGGTGCTCGCCGAAGAGGCGCGAGCAGCTGGCAGTCTGCTGGTTCACTATTCGACCGACTATGTATTCGACGGCTGCAAACAAGGCCCATACGTCGAAACCGACGCGGTCAACCCTCAATCGGTTTACGGCAAGAGCAAGCTGGCCGGCGAGCGGGCCATTGAAGCGGCCGGGGCGATGGCCCTCGTGCTGCGCACGTGCTGGGTTGCCGGGGCACACGGCGGCAATTTCGCGAAAACGATGCTCAAGCTGGGGCGAGAGAGGGACGGGCTGCGCGTGATTGCCGATCAGTTCGGCGCGCCGACCACAGCGGCCCTGATCGCTGACGTGACTGCTCAAATCATTTCGCGCCACTGGCTCCATGGGCAGCGCGAATCGTTTCCCGCAGGCGTCTATCATTTGGCCGCCGGCGGCGAGACGAATTGGCATGGCTATGCCACCGAAGTGCTCAAAAATGCCGCCGCACGCGGCATCGAACTCAAGATCGACCCCGCGAGCATCGAAGCGATCCCCACGAGCGCTTATCCGTTGCCCGCGCCGCGCCCTGCGAACTCTCGGCTCGACACACGCAAGCTGCGCGAGACGTTTGGCATCTACCTTCCGGACTGGCGCGAGGGCATGCATCTGCTGCTCGACCAGATCCTTTCTTGACGGTTCGCAATATGCGCAAAGGCATCATTCTGGCCGGCGGGTCCGGCACTCGGCTTTATCCGATCACGCGCGCCGTGTCGAAACAGCTATTGCCGGTGTACGACAAGCCGATGATCTACTATCCGCTGTCCACGCTGATGCTGGCGGGGATCCGCGACATACTCGTCATTTCCACGCCTGAAGACACACCGCGCTTTGCGGATATGCTCGGGGACGGCAGCAATTGGGGCATCAATCTCCAGTACGCCGTACAACCTTCTCCGGATGGGTTGGCGCAAGCCTTCGTCATCGGTCGCGATTTCATAGCAAACCATTCCTCGGCGCTTATTCTCGGGGATAACATTTTCTATGGTCACGACTTGGTGCAGCAGTTGGAGAACGCGTCCGCACGGGAAAATGGCGCTACGGTATTCGCGTATCACGTTCAAGATCCCGAGCGATACGGCGTGGTCGAGTTCGACGATGAATTGCGCGTGCTTTCGCTTGAAGAAAAGCCGGCACAGCCGCGCTCGAACTATGCAGTCACAGGACTCTATTTTTACGATCGGCAGGTTTGCGATATCGCGGCCGATATCAAACCGTCGGCGCGAGGCGAGCTCGAGATCACCGACGTCAACGCGCGCTACCTCCAAATGGGGCAGCTCGACGTCGAAATCATGGGGCGTGGTCATGCATGGCTCGACACGGGTACACATGATTCGCTGCTCGAAGCGGCAAGCTTCATCGCAACGCTGCAAAAGCGGCAGGGGCTGATGGTGGCGTGCCCAGAGGAAATCGCATACCGGAGCAAGTGGATCAGTGCCGAGCAGGTAGCCAAGCTGGCTGCCCCGCTGTCGAAGAACGGTTATGGCAAGTACTTGCAGCAGATCCTTTCGGGTGCAATTAAATGAGCTTGAACGTCATACGCACTGAGATTCCCGAAGTCATGCTCATCGAGCCCAAGGTGTTCGGGGATGCGCGGGGCTTCTTTTTCGAAAGTTTCAATCAGAAGGCATTCGTCGACGGCACTGGGGTCGATGTGACTTTCGTGCAGGACAACCACAGTCGCAGCGCCAAGGGCGTGCTGCGCGGGTTGCACTACCAGATCCAGCAGCCGCAAGGCAAACTGGTGCGAGTCGTGCGCGGCACCGTGTTCGACGTAGCGGTCGACATTCGCAAGCACTCAGCCACGTTCGGCAAGTGGGTGGGCGTCGAGCTCAGCGAAGACAACCACCGCCAGCTCTGGGTACCACCAGGCTTTGCTCATGGGTTCGTCGTATTGAGCGAATCGGCCGATTTCCTGTACAAGACGACCGACTATTACGCGCCGCAATACGAACGCTGCATCGTATGGAACGATCCGGACATCGGGATAGCATGGCCCGACCTTGGAACGCCCGTCATGTTGTCCGCCAAGGATCAGCAGGGGGCGCGGCTTTCCGAGGCAGAAGTGTTCGTCTGACTTCGTCGAAACGCCGGGACGATCGTTGGATCGCTCGGCATTGAGTTACCGCTTATCAACATAGTCTCTTTCGTCGCGCATGAACCTTAACCAAGCAAAAATCGCCGTCATTGGCTTGGGCTACGTCGGCTTGCCGCTCGCTGTCGAATTCGGAAAGCTTCGCCCCGTCGTGGGCTTCGACATCAATCCGGCCCGCATCGCTGAGTTGCAGTCCGGCGCTGACGGGACGCTCGAAGTCAGCCCCGAGGAGCTCGCGACAGCGCGGCAACTCGCGTTCACCTGCAACGTCGACGATCTCCGGGATTGCCAGGTCTTTATCGTCACGGTGCCCACGCCCGTGGACAAGGCCAACCGCCCCGACATGACGCCGCTGGTCAAAGCCAGCGAAACGGTCGGGCGCGTGATGCCGGCGGGCGCCGTCGTGGTCTACGAATCGACCGTCTATCCGGGTGCGACAGAGGAGATCTGCGTGCCGGTGCTGGAGCGGTTCAGCGGCAAGTCGTTCAACGTCGACTTTTTTTGCGGCTACAGCCCCGAGCGGATCAATCCGGGCGACAAGGAGCATCGTCTGCCCACGATTCGCAAAGTGACGAGCGGCAGCACGCCGGAAGTGGCGGATGCCGTGGATGGGCTGTATAGCCAGATCATCACGGCGGGGACGCACAAGGCTAGCAGCATCAAGGTGGCCGAAGCGGCGAAGGTCATCGAGAACACTCAGCGGGACGTCAACATTGCGCTGATGAACGAGCTTAGCCTCATCTTCCACAAGCTGGGTATCGACACGCTGGAAGTGCTTCAAGCCGCCGGCACGAAGTGGAACTTTCTGCCCTTCCGGCCGGGACTCGTCGGCGGGCATTGCATCGGTGTGGATCCATACTATCTGACGCACAAGGCTCAAGAGGTGGGTTATCACCCCGAGGTCATTCTCGCCGGCCGCCGCATCAACGACAACATGGCGCAGCACGTGGCCGACGAAACGATCAAGCTCATGCTGCGCAACGGCTTGCCTGTGCTCGGAAGCAAGATTCTCGTGCTCGGTTTGACGTTCAAGGAGAATTGTCCCGACGTGCGCAACACAAAGGTCGTGGATATCGTTCGCACGCTCGAGTCGTACAACGCGCAGGTCGATGTTTTCGATCCCTGGATCAACGTGGCCGATGCCGAACACGAATACGGTCTCAAGTGCATGACGCAATGGCCGGAGCCGGGCCAATACGCCGCGGTGGTGCTGGCCGTCGGCCATCATCAGTTCGTGTCGATGGGGGAGCAAGGCATCAAAGCGCTGGGCCAGCCTGGGTCCGTGCTTTTCGATGTGAAAGGTATCTTGCCGATCGGCGCGGCCGATGGACGTTTATAAAACGGATGTAGTGGGGCGACAGACCATGTCAGAGAAATCTTCTCAAACGAGTGCGTACGAACAGTTGCGAAATCGTCTTGCTAGCGAGGCGCGTACGTGGCTCGTGACGGGCGTCGCCGGCTTCATCGGCAGCAACCTGCTCGAAACGCTGCTCCGGCTCGATCAGCGCGTAGTCGGCTTGGACAACTTCGCGACCGGTCACCAGCGCAATCTCGATGAAGTGCGCGGCCTCGTGACGCCCGCACAGTGGGCGAATTTCAAGTTCGTCCGCGGCGACATCCGCAATCTCGAGGATTGCAAGCGTGCCTTCGTGTTCCAAGCAACGACGGCAGGAGAAGACTCGGGCACTGAGCCCGAGGGCAAGGCGTATCCGGTCGAGCATGTCCTTCACCAGGCTGCGCTGGGCTCCGTGCCGCGCAGCCTCGTCGATCCTATCGCGACGAATGAAACCAACATCACGGGTTTCCTCAACATGCTGGTCGCGGCGCGCGATGCTCGAGTCAAAAGCTTCACCTACGCCGCCAGCAGCAGCACTTACGGCGACCATCCGGGGCTGCCGAAGATCGAAGATCGCATCGGGTCGCCGCTGAGCCCGTACGCTGTTACCAAGTACGTCAACGAGCTGTACGCCGACGTGTTTGCCCGTTGCTACGGCTTCAGGACTGTTGGCTTGCGCTATTTCAATGTCTTTGGGCCTAGGCAAGATCCGCAAGGCGCCTATGCGGCGGTGATTCCGAAGTGGACGGCCGCGCTCCTGGACGGTGAAACCGTCTACATCAACGGCGACGGTGAGACGAGCCGTGACTTCTGCTACATCGCCAATGCGGTGCAGGCGAACCTGCTTGCCGCGACGGTCGAAGACGATGATGCGACGAACCAGGTTTATAACGTCGCGGTCGGCGATCGGACCACCCTTAACGGCTTATTCGCGTCGCTGCGAAGCAATCTCGCGGCACACGGCGTCGACCCCGGCGTGCAGCCTGTCTATCGCGATTTTCGTGCAGGGGATGTTCGTCACAGCCAGGCAGACATCGGCAAGGCCGTACGGTTGCTGCGCTATGCGCCGACGCACCGCATCGAGCAGGGACTACAAGAAGCAATGAGTTGGTACGTCGACTTTCAAAAGCTGCGTCGATGAATCGACGCGCTGGGGCATCCGCTTCCGGCGCAACTGCGGTGGGGTCGGGGACGACGCAATCGAAGTCGAGTCCGCTCAGCGCCGCAACGTCCGGCGATGCGCCCATCCTATAAAAAATGCGTACATCACACGTTTCTTGGAACCTGTTTGGCTTGGGCCTGCCGCTGCTAATCGCGGCAGTAACCGTTCCGCATTTGCTCTCCGCGCTCGGTGGTCAGCGCTTCGGCCTGCTCGCGCTGGCCTGGGGTTTGATCGGCTATGGCGGGGCGCTCGATCTCGGTATCGGTCGCGCGACGACGCAGCGCATCGCCGCTCTGCGCGATGGCCATAAAGAGCGCGAGATTCCGGACGTATTGGCAACCGCGACTCGCTTGACGCTGGCGACGGGCGGCGCTGGCATGCTGCTGATTGCGCTGGCGGCATTCGCTGGCGTAGGTAGGTTCGTGCATGCCGGCGAGGTGCCGCAGACAGAGATTCGCTCGGCCATTCTCTTGCTCGCCCTGGCGCTGCCGATGCAAGCGGTGAGCGCCACTTATCGCGGCGTGAACGAAGCCTTTCTCAGCTTCGAACGCATTACGATCGTGCGCGTGCTGCTCGGCGCGGCCAATTTCGGCTTGCCGTACTTGATCGCGTTGCGAACCAATCGTGTCGATCTGCTAATCGCGAGCTTGGTCGTGTCGCGCGGCATGGCACTGGTGTTTTACCGCTTGTTCGCGCTGCAATGTCTGGCCTCGCTCGGAAGCCGCGGAACGTACACGGCACCGGTTGCGCGGCAGTTATTTCATTTCGGCGGCTGGTTTACTGTAAGTAGTGTCGTAAGCCCTTTGCTGGTGCAGGCGGATCGATTCTTCATCGCTGCGATCCTTGGCGCAGCGGCGGTCACCACGTATGTGATTCCATACGAAGTCACCGTGCAGACGCTCATCTTGTCGAGCGCCGTGACGACTGTCGCATTTCCCGCCATTAGCCGCTTGTTGCCCACCGACCCGGAGCAGGCGAAGCGGTTGTTCAACCGGTGGCTCAAGCGCGTGTTAGTGGTAATGGTGATCGGCCTGGCTGTATTGGCGATCATCTTGCCCATTCTGTTGACGGTCTGGTTGCACAAGCCTGCAGATCCGGCCTCCGTCGCTGTGGGGCGGATACTGTGCATTGGTGTGATCGCCAACTCCATGGGGGCCATGTATTTTGCGCTGCTCCATGCACGTGGCAAGACTCGCGTTACGGCGATCGTTCATCTGATTGAGGTGCCGCTTTATGCCGGAGCACTCGTCGTGCTCGTCAGATACTTCGGGGTCGAGGGCGCTGCCGTGGCATGGGCGCTACGGATGTTGTTCGATACGTCGTGTTTGAAAGTGCTGTCGAAGGAGGCGGTGTGAGTGAGGTGCTTCGTCAGCGCGCTCGAACGGCGGTCAATATCGCGTTTCTCGCCACGCTGGCCGTCTTCCTGGGCATGATTGCCGGGCATCAGTATCTCGGCGAGAGCCGAGATTATCGCTATTACCTGTGGTTTTTTCGTCTCGCGCGCTCAAGCGGAAGCGTTGCCGACATCGATTCCAGATTCGAGGTGGGTTTTCGGTTTCTGATCTATTGTCTGAGTTTGTTGGGTCTCGGTAACGTTCTGATCTACACCGTGATCTGCTCGTTTTGCGTTTTGCTGAAAGGGTTTGCGTTTCGAGCCGCTGAGGTGACATGGTGCGCCGCATCGGTCTTTTTGTATTTCTACTTGACGCGGTATTTTATCCTGTTCGAGATGACGGTCTTGCGCGCGTCGATTGCGTTCTCGATCGCCTTTTTCGTATATTTCAGAAAACGTGACACGAAATTTCATTGGCACGAATTTTTGCTGCTGACGGCGGCGGTCGGATTCCACTACTCGGCGATCGTCTTTTTGATTGTCTATTTCATGGGACGACTGAGTGCGCGCGGCGTCGTGGCGTTCGGCGTGATTGTGTTCTTGCTGGGATTCTTCGGCAAGATCGCGCTTTTCACGTGGTTCCGATCGGTGTTGCCAGTGCTTCAATCGTATCCGGCGTGGAAGATTCCGAGCACGATCGTGCCGATCCCTTTCATGTTCGACATTGCGATGGTGATCATCGCACTGTACTTTTGGAAGCGCAGCGATGTGCCGATGAAATATTCGATCATCGGTATCGTACTGAGCGTAGCTATCCACTTTTCGATGGTCGGCTATCCAATCATCGCGGGTCGCTTTAGGGAATTGCTCTCGATGTTCATCCTGGTCTATGTCGTGAGGGCGACATTGTCCGAGGATCTAACGCTGAAGCTGCTTGCCGTTTCATTCGCGCTGTTCAGTGGGGCAATGCTGTTCTATGGAATGCTTTTCTACGAGCCGTTACTGACGCCATGAGTATGATTGATATCGTGATCGTAAATTGGTCCTCCGGCGATCAGTTGCGCGATGCCATGCTGAGCCTGAAGCGTTTCGGCACGAACTATATCGCTTCCGTTGCGATCGTCGACAACGCCTCGATCGACGACTCGCTCGAGCGGGTCGTTGTCGAAGACGATTGGGGCTTTCCCGTTCATGTGATCAGAAACGAGAGCAATCGCGGATTCGGGGCGGCGTGCAATCAAGGCGTGTCCCTCGGCAATGCCGAGTACGTTTTGTTTCTCAACCCCGATGCGCGCGTGTTCGAGAATTCGCTGGCGTTGCCGCTTGCCTTCATGGAGCGGGCCGATAAGGCCGATGTTTTCGTCACTGGGATCCAGCTTATCGACGAGCAGGGACATACGGCGCGCGCGTGCGCACGCTTTCCCACGCTCGGTATGTTTGCGGCGGCAGCGCTTGGAATCGACCGGCTTCCTCCGCTGCGTAGCTATACGCTTCATATGACGGATTGGGATCACGCCGAGACGCGAGAGGTCGATCACGTGATCGGCGCATTCTATTTGATTCGTAGAAGTGTCTTCGAATCACTCGGAGGATTCGACGAGCGTTTTTTTGTCTATCTTGAAGACTTGGACTTGTCATTGCGCGTAAAGCAGGCCGGTGGGCGCGTGGTATATTTTGCCGATGCCCAGGCGTTCCACGCGGGCGGCGGCACCTCGCGGCAAATCAAAGCCACTCGTTTGTTCTATTCTTTGCGCAGCCGCCTGTTATATGGCTTTAAGCATTTTTCGCGCGCGCAAGCTTGGGCATTGGTTGGCGTGACGATGTGCATCGAGCCGATCCCGCGGTTGCTGTTTGCCGCGGCACGAGGCGGCGTCGAAGATATCCGCAACACGCTGCGCGGCTACGGCATGCTTGCGCGTTCGTTGCCCGCGATTCTGAAATCGTCGAAGCGATGAGAGTTCTTGCGCTTACTCGTTACGGCAGGCTGGGGGCATCGTCGCGCGTGCGCATGCTGCAGCACATTTCATGGCTTGAAAACGCTGGAATTCAGGTCGACGTGCAGCCGCTGCTCGGGGACGACATGCTCCGCAGCCGGTACGAGGCGGGATCGTACAGCCGCGGGGCGCTGCTCGCCGCCTATCGCGCCCGCATGCAATGTTTGAGGCGTCGCGGCCGATATGATTTGCTGTGGATAGAAAAGGAGGCCTTACCTTGGTTCCCGGCTTCGATCGAGCGCACCTTGCTGCGCGGGGTCCCTTATGTGCTCGATTACGACGACGCGCTCTTTCATAATTACGACCTGCATCGTTCCAAATGGGTCCGCCGTTTGTTGGGTCGGCGCATCGATCGTCTGATGGCGGGGGCGAGCCTGATCGTCGCCGGCAACGAATACCTTGCACAGCGTGCGCGCGATGCGGGGGTCCGTTGGGTCGAAATTGTGCCGACGGTGGTTGATCTGGACCGCTATCCGATCGATTCGGTCCGCCACGATGGCCCCGTGCAACGTATCGTTTGGATCGGTTCCCCTTCGACCGCCGTCTATGTGAGGGACCTCGCGGAGCCGCTACGCAGGCTCGCCGCACGTTACGCGATCAAGCTGCGCGTGATCGGCGCCGAGGTGTCGATACCCGGAGTCGATGTGGAGTGCGTGTCGTGGACTGAAGACACGGAAGCGGAATCGATTGCCCAATGCGACATCGGCATCATGCCGCTGACCGACTCGCCTTGGGAGCGAGGCAAGTGTGGTTATAAGTTGATTCAGTACATGGCGTGTGGTTTGCCGGTGGTCGCCTCTCCCGTGGGCGTCAATGTGCAAATCGTGCGTGAGGGCGAGAATGGCTTTCTCGCCGATGGGCCGCAAGACTGGGAGATCAAATTGAGCCGATTGCTGGAGAGTTCGCCGTTGCGCTCCTCGATGGGTATGGCGGGACGCGCGCGGGTCGAGCAAGCGTATTGCGTACAGCGGGTCGCCCCTCGGCTTGCCCAAATGTTGATACGAGCAGGAGCGCGCTGATCATGTGCGGAATCACTGGATTTATCGGCGGCAAGCTCGCCAAAGTGGATGAGCGGGCCGCCGTCCTCAACGCGATGGCCGATCGGATTCGTCATCGCGGCCCCGACGACGGCGACGTCTGGTGTGATGCCGATACGCTCGTGGGGTTCGGACACCGCCGTTTGGCCATCGTCGACTTGTCGCCAGCGGGGCATCAGCCGATGAAAGCGGCTAGCGGCCGCTACGTCATCGCGTACAACGGCGAAATCTACAATCATCTCTCGCTTCGCGAGGAGTTGGAGCAGGCCGGTGCTGCGCCGCAATGGCGCGGCCATTCCGATACCGAAACCCTGTTGGCAGGGATCGACGCATGGGGCATCGATGCCACGCTGAGCCGTGCCGTGGGCATGTTCGCAATTGCGTTGTGGGATCGGCAAACGCGTGCCTTGACGTTGGCGCGCGACCGTCTCGGTGAGAAGCCGCTCTACTACGGTTGGCAGGGAACGGGCGGCGCAAGATCTTTTCTGTTCGGCTCCGAGTTGAAAGCGTTGCATGCGCACCCAGCGTTCGAGAAGCGGATCGACCGGGACGCCTTGTGCGCGTACATGCGCCACAACAACGTGCCGGGCGAGCATTCGATTTATCAAGGAATCCGCAAGCTACTGCCCGGCTATCTGCTCGAGGTTGCGCTGCATCGCCCCGAACCCGTGTTGCGCTCGTATTGGTCCGGTGCGCAAGCGGCGCTGGAAGGCGCGCGCGAGCCATTCGCGGGCAGTGCGGACGAGGCGGTGGATGCGCTCGAACGGTTGTTGCGAGATGCCGTTCGGCAGCAGACGATGGGCGACGTGCCACTGGGGGCATTCTTGTCCGGCGGCGTCGATTCGTCCACAGTCGTAGCGCTGATGCAGGCGCAATCTTCGCAACCGGTCAGGACGTTCTCAATCGGATTTCACGACGATGTGTATAACGAAGCCGAGCATGCCAAGGCCGTAGCGACGCATCTAGGCACCGACCACACGGAGCTCTACGTTACGGCGGAGCAGGCGATGGCCGTGATTCCGCGGTTACCGACGCTCTACGATGAGCCGTTCGCCGATTCGTCGCAAATTCCTACGTATCTCGTCAGCGAGTTGGCCCGACGGCGCGTGACCGTGTCGCTCTCCGGCGACGCGGGAGACGAACTGTTCTGCGGGTACAACCGCTATCAAATCACGGCAAGCCTTTGGCGGCGGCTCTCGGCCGTGCCCACAAGTGTGCGCGCTGCCGCCGCGTGGTTGCTCACACGCGTTTCGCCGCGCAGCTTGAATCGCCTGGCCGCGTCGCATCCGGGCGCCACGCGCTGGGCCAATATTGGCGAAAAGATTCATAAGGGCGCCGGTGTGATGGCGGCCGAGTCGTCGGCGGAACTATATCTTGGCATGGTGTCCCAATGGCAAACCCCAGGGGACATAGTGGTGGGCGGCGTCGAGCCGGCAACGATGCTGACAGGTGCAGCGCCTGCACTCGACGGGCTCGGTGAAGTCGAGCGCATGATGGCGCTCGATATGCTGACCTATCTCCCTGACGACATTCTGACGAAGGTGGATCGCGCTGCGATGGGCACGAGCTTGGAGACGCGCGTCCCGTTTCTCGATCACCGCGTCGTCGAATTCGCCTGGAAGTTGCCGCTCGATTACAAGTTGCGGCAAGAGGGCGCCGGTTACACCACCAAGTGGATTTTGCGACAGGTGCTTTACCGGCACGTGCCGCGCACCTTGATCGAACGCCCCAAAATGGGCTTCGGCGTGCCGATCGACAGTTGGTTGCGCGGGCCGCTGCGCGATTGGGCGGAAGACTTGCTCAGCGAACAGCGCTTGAGGCGTGAGGGTATGCTGAATCCCGCGCCGATTCGCCAGAAGTGGCGGGAGCACTTGAGCGGGCAGCGCAATTGGCAGCACCCGCTCTGGTGCGTCCTGATGTTTCAGGCCTGGTTGGCCAACGAGACGGCGTTCGAATCGACGCTGGCGGAGCGCGCTGCGTGAAATTCCTGATGATTGCGAGTTTCGCCGAGTCGTTGGTCGGCTTTCGCGGGCCGCTCATTGCGGCTCTCCAGGCCAAGGGTCTGCAGGTCCATGTCGCCGCGCCCGATTTGCCCGCATCGCATCCGGTGCGTGCGAGATTGGAGGCGCAGGGCCTCGTCGTCCATGACGTGCGGATGCGCCGCACGGGTACCGACCCTTTAGCAGACCTGCGCACGCTGGTGGACCTGCATCGCTTGATGCGCCACGTTCGCCCCGATGTTGTCATGGGGTATACGATCAAACCCGTCATTTACGGAACGTTGGCAGCGTGGCTGGCTCGCGTGCCGCGTCGTTTCGCGCTGATCACAGGGCTGGGCTACGCGTTTCAGCAAGAGAGCGGGCGAGGCCGTTTGCAAGCGCTCGTCCAGCGCCTCTACGCACTGGCGCTCAGCCGCGCGGACAAAGTCTTCTTCCAAAACCCCGACGACGAGGCGATGTTTCGCCAGCGCGCGATCTTGGCCGCCGGTGTGCCTTCGTGTGTCGTGAATGGTTCGGGCGTCGATTTGAGCAGTTTTCCGGCGACGCCTTTGCCTGCGGGAAGCCCCCGTTTTCTGCTGATCGCGCGCTTGCTTGGGGATAAGGGGGTGCGTGAATATGTGGACGCGGCGCGGCGGATTCGCGCGAAAGGATTGACCGCGTCGTTTGCGTTGGTCGGATGGATCGATTCCAACCCGGATTCCATCAAGCAGGAGGAACTCGATGCTTGGGTGAGGGAGGGCGTAGTCGACTATCTTGGAAAGCTGTCGGATGTCCGGCCCGCGATCGCGGACAGCACGGTCTATGTGCTTCCGTCGTATCGCGAGGGTACGCCCCGCACTGTCCTCGAGGCGATGGCGATGCAGCGCGCTGTTATCACCACGGACGCCCCCGGTTGCCGAGAGACGGTGGTGGACGGCGTGAATGGTTTTATCGTACCGGTGCGTTCGGTGGACGCGTTGGAGCAGGCTATGCTTCGGTTCGTCAATGATCCGCGGTTGGCCGAGCAGATGGGTGTGCGTTCGCGCGAGATTGCCGTGAATAAGTACGATGTGCACAAGGTCAATGCAGCCATGCTCGAGGGGATGGGCCTGACATGAAGCGGCTATTCGATATGTTGGTCTCGATCGCTGCGCTTCTCGTTCTGGCTCTCCCGCTCGCGCTGCTGATCGTGTTGGTGCGCTGCAAGCTCGGCAAGCCCGTGTTCTTTTGCCAGACGAGGCCGGGTTTGCGTGGCCTGCCATTCGTCATGGTCAAATTTCGCACTATGACGGACGCACGCGGAGCGGACGGCGAGTTGCTTCCGGATGCGGTGCGCCTGACGGTGTTCGGGCGGTTCTTGCGAGCAACGAGTCTCGACGAGTTGCCCGAGCTGTGGAACGTACTGAAGGGCGATATGAGCCTGGTTGGGCCACGTCCGTTGTTGATGGAGTACCTTCCGCTTTACACGCCGGAGCAGGCGCGTCGCCACGAGGTCCGGCCCGGCATCACCGGTTGGGCGCAGGTGAACGGCCGCAACGCTCTGAGTTGGGACGAGAAGTTCGCACTGGATGTCTGGTATGTCGACCACCACAGCCTATGGTTGGACTTGAAAATCCTCTGGCTGACGGTGCGAAAGGTGTTGGTGCGCGACGGGATTTCGGCCGCGGGGGAAGCGACCATGCATAAATTTACGGGCAAAAAATGAATCGGCTGGCGCTGCTTGGTGCAAGTGGTCATGGCAAGGTCGTGGCCGACGCCGCACTCGCGATGGGGTGGCAGAGCGTTGTGTTTTTCGATGATGCGTGGCCACGCGTGTCTACGAACGGTCGCTGGCCGGTGACCGGTGCGTTTGCCGATTTGCTTGCCGCAGCAGACGAGTTCGACGCCGCCCTGGTTTCAATCGGAAATTGCGCTGTGCGTTGGGAGAAGCATGAAGCGTTGCGCGTCGCGGGAGTGGCGCTTGCCACAGTCGTGCATCCACGCGCCTGCGTGAGCCAATTCGCCCGAATAGGGGCCGGGTCCGTCGTCATGGCCGGGGCAGTGGTGAACGCTGATGCGGTGGTCGGCGACGCTTGTATCGTCAATACAGGCGCTACCGTAGATCACGACTGCACGCTTGCGGACGGCGTTCATATTTGTCCGGGCGCACACCTGAGCGGCAACGTTACGGTTGGACCACGTGCGTGGGTCGGAGTGGGCGCTACGGTGCGCCAAGGCATTGCCATCGGGCAAGGCGCGTTAGTTGGCGCCGGCGCCGTCGTCGTGAGGCCCGTGCCGGAAAACGCGACCGTGCTGGGGGTGCCCGCGCGCTGAGGCGCAAGGGGCACTGATGCGCTTCGCACTTCGTGCGGTGCGCGATAATAACTTTCCGAGGTTCTGAACGATCTATGCTCAATACCCCATTCTCGGCTTGGCCCAGTTTCACGGACGAAGAGGCCGATGCGGTCCGGCGTGTATTGCTCTCGAATAAGGTCAACTATTGGACCGGCAGTGAATGCCGCGAGTTCGAGAGAGAGTTTGCCGAATGGTCTGGCACGCGATACGCCATCGCGCTGGCCAACGGTACGCTGGCGCTCGATTTGGCATTGAAAGGGTTAGGGGTCGGCCCGGGCGACGAAGTTATCGTTACGCCTCGGACTTTCATCGCGAGCGTGTCCTGCGTCGTCAACGCGGGCGCAACGCCGGTATTTGCCGATGTGGATACCGACAGCGGCAACCTGTCAGCCGAAACGATAGCGCGCGTCCTCACACCGCGTACCAAGGCCGTGATTTGCGTTCATTTGGCGGGCTGGCCGTGCGACATGGACCCGATCATGGAGTTGGCCGAGCGGCATGACCTGAAGATCATCGAGGACTGCGCTCAGGCGCACGGCGCACGCTACAAGGGGCGCCCTGTAGGCTCGATCGGACACGTCGGTGCATGGAGTTTTTGCCAGGACAAGATCATGACCACGGGTGGCGAAGGCGGTATGGTCACGACCGACAATGAAGCGGTTTGGCGCGCGATGTGGGCCTTCAAGGATCATGGAAAGAGTTACGAAGCGGTGTATGAACGCCAACATGCACCCGGTTTTCGCTGGTTGCATGAGAGCTTCGGCACGAATTGGCGGATGTTGGAAATGCAAGCTGTGATCGGCCGAATTCAATTGCGTCGCATGGCCGATTGGAGCGAGAGGCGCGCCGCGCATGCTGCGGCGATCTGGTCAGCATGCAAGCCGTATCCATCGGTGCGCGTGCCGGAGTTGCCGGCGGGCAGCGTGCATGCGCACTACAAGTGCTATGTCTACGTACGGCCGGACCGGCTTGCAAGCGGCTGGAGTCGCGACAAGATCGTCGAGACCATCAATGCGGCCGGCGTGCCGTGCTATCAGGGCTCCTGCTCGGAGGTCTATCTCGAGAAGGCATTCGACGATACGGAATGGCGCCCGGCGCATCGGCTGCCTGTCGCCCGCGAGCTCGGCGAGACGAGCCTGATGTTCCTCGTGCATCCCACGTTGACGGCAGCCGAAGTTGCCAAGACCTGCACCGTGGCGAGCGATGCATTGGGGCGGGCAAGCAGGTGACTAGGCTGACCGTTCGCTTGTTGGCTTTGCCGCGTTCGGCAAAGCGCCTAGTCGTCGTCGCGGTCGACTTGATCCTGGCATTGTTTTCGGTTTGGTTCGCGTTCTATCTGCGTATCGACCGGGTCGGTCTGCCGCACGCGCAGCAGTTGTACGTTTACCTGCTGGCACCGCTCTTGGCATTCCCGTTGTTCGTACGGCTCGGCTTGTATCGCGCCATCTTTCGATACACGGGCATGGCCGCATTGGCGAGCACGGCCAAGGCGGTCGGCCTTTACGGCGTACTGTTTTTTCTCGCGCTGATGCTGCTCAAGCTCGACGGCGTGCCTCGCAGCGTAGGGTTAATTCAGCCGATCCTGTTCCTGTTGCTCGTAGGCGCGAGCCGCGCTATGGCGCGCTTCTGGTTGGCCGGTTCGTCCGTCGTGAAGATGGGGCATGCCGAAGGCCGGCTGTTGATCTACGGCGCCGGCGCCGCCGGCGTGCAGACAGCCTCTGCACTCGGGATTGGGCGCCAGTTCGTTGTGCTCGGGTTCATCGACGACGATCCGGCCAAGATCGGCCGCAGCATCAATGGGGTCGACATCATGGGTCCCGACGACGTGCGCGACGCCGTAGAGCGCATGGGCGTGACCGACATCTTGCTGGCCATGCCCTCGTTGGGGCGCGCGCGTCGCAACGCGATCATCGACAGTCTTCGTGAGGTGCCTGTCCACGTGCGCACGCTGCCGGGAATGGTCGATCTCGCTTCGGGCCGCGTCACCGTGGGCGATATCCAAGAGTTGGATGTCGAGGATCTGCTGGGCCGAGCGCCGGTCCCGCCCGACGAGGCTTTGCTTGCTCGCAATCTCTCGGGCAAGACGGTGCTCGTGACGGGCGCTGGAGGAAGCATCGGCAGCGAGCTTTGCCGTCAGATCATTCTCGAGCGACCGGTGCGGCTCGTGCTCGTCGAGCACAACGAGTTCGGACTCTACACGATACATCGTGAACTCGAGGGTCTTTGCACCGAGCATCATTTGCCCGTTGAAGTCGTTCCGTTGCTCGCTAGCGTGTCGAACCTCGGGCGCCTGCGCGAGATATGCCGGCATCATCGGCCCGACACCGTGTATCACGCGGCGGCCTACAAGCATGTGCCGCTGGTCGAATGCAATCCATCGGAGGGCGTGCTCAACAATGTCTTCGGCACGTTGAATATGGCGCGCGCCGCGATGGAGGGCGGGGCCGAATACTTCGTCCTCGTCTCGACCGATAAGGCGGTGCGCCCAACCAACGTGATGGGCGCGAGCAAGCGCTTGGCGGAAATGGTGCTGCAAGCGCTGGCTGCGCGTGAGGCGGCTTCGTTTGGGATATTGGATTCACTGCCGCCTAATGAGGATGGGGCGTGCGTTGGCGAGAGCGTCGCCAATCGCACGGTATTTGCCATGGTCCGGTTCGGCAACGTTCTGGGCAGCAGCGGTAGCGTCGTGCCGCTCTTTCGGCGGCAGTTGATGAAGGGTGGCCCGTTGACGGTCACGCATGAACAAGTGACACGCTACTTTATGACCATTCCTGAGGCGGCTCAATTGGTGCTGCAGGCTGGAGCGATGGCACGCGGCGGCGAAGTGTTCGTGCTCGACATGGGGAGGCCGGTCAAGATCGTGGATCTAGCCAAGCGCATGATCCAATTGGCGGGGCTGTCGGTTCGCGACGAGCGCAATCCGGGCGGCGACGTCGAAATCAAGAT
Source organism: Trinickia sp. Z7 (assembly GCF_056498045.1). NCBI lineage: Bacteria > Pseudomonadati > Pseudomonadota > Betaproteobacteria > Burkholderiales > Burkholderiaceae > Trinickia > Trinickia sp. Z7. Next base: position 35,872 of record NZ_JAUEQW010000004.1, on the reverse strand, counting down.
TACGGGCTTGCGCCCCGGCGAAAAGCTCTACGAGGAACTGCTGATCGGGGACAACCCAGAAGCCACCGCGCATGAGCGCATCATGAAGGCACGAGAGGATTTTATGGATTGGTCCGACTTGGCGCCTGTGCTGGTGGACATACGGCAGGCTGCGGAAGCGAACGACCGGGCAAACATCGTGAAGGTACTGTGCGAGCATGTCCATGGCTACGAGCCGCAGCGTGCGGAGGCGTTGGATACGACGCTTGTTCCTCGAGACGACAGCGGGCGCCCGATCGAGACCGCTGCCGGCTGAAACGACGGACGGGCGGCTCGCAAAGCGCTGCAACTCCTGTCGCAGCTTTCGGTTGCGAGAGGTCCCGCGGCTCGCTCGGTCGCTCCGCCTACCCGCGCTTCACGCTGGGTCCCAACGCAAGCGCTGCGCCCACCAGCAAACCTAGAATCGCGCCCGCAGCGATCAGCAATTTTGCACTGGGTGATCGCGGCTTCAACGGGGCGTAGGGAGCTTCAACTACGCGTGTGGGATAGGTGTTCATCGGACTCAACGCCTGCTGCAGTTGGTTGACTTGCTGTTTCAACTGCAGGATCTGCCAATTGATTTGGGTGGCCATGTTGGTGACCAGGATGTTGCGGGCACTGTCGATAGCGGCAGTGCCTTGTCCAGCCGCTGAACGGATTGTCTGATAGCCGCGAGCGTAATCGGCCTCCGCGGCGGCAAGCCTTGCCGACGAGCTGTCCAGCTCGCGCTTCATGCCGGTCACGTCGGCGTCGTACAACTGCCGATGTGAGGCGGAAAGCTCGTCGAATGCGAAGCGCAGTGCCGCTTCAGCTTGTTCGCGCGAGTAGGCCGTCACCTGTAAGTGAATCAGGTTTGGGCTGGTCTCCGCCGTGGCATTCAATGAGTCGAAGATTTCCTTCGCTCCTGATGCCACGTCCGGTGACGGCAATCCTAAGTCCTTGATTACCTTCAGCCGAAACGACGGCAGATTGGAGCGATCGATAACGGTGAGCGGGTTCTCGATCTGGCGGCTGTCAAGCCCGGGGCTGCTGGGCGCCGTGATTTGTCCGATCTGAACCGTCATCGTAGCCCCCCAGCGGGTGGGCGTGAAATGCGAGACTGCCGCGCCTGCGAGTGCCCCGAGGACGCCGACGAGGACGACGAGCTTGAGGGACTTGAAGAGTTGCAGACCCAAACTTCGAGCCGAAAGGGTTGAGAGAGCGGGAGGTGTTTGGTGCATACGGAGGTACGTTGGCAGAATCTCTAACACCGCTAGCGCCACGGCTGCGGTGCCCTGCCGCATTGTAGCTCGAATCGCAGGCGCCTCGGAGGGAGGGGGCGACCGATTGGCGCGGCCCGCGCCAGCCAGCAGTCGAAGAATCGCCGGGCTTTCGTAATGCGGTATAGTGTTGCCTCTCTGCGCTCGATTGGTGCATCGCACAGTGCGTGCTCGCGCTATCCACTGAGCCGCGCCGTCGTCGCAAGCATTTTGAACAACCTGATGAGGGTGTGACGCAGATGTTCCGACACAAAGCCTCATGGCAATCGGTTGCCGTTTTCCTATTCGATCTTTGCGCCGTCGCGGGGGCCTGGCTCTCCGCGTATATGATCCGGTTCAACGGTGCCATTCCGGACGTGTACTGGCACGAAGCATTGACCTCGCTCGTCTGGCTTCTTCCGATCTATGGGCTGATGTTCCGCGTCTTCGGTCTTTACCGAGGAATGTGGGTATTCGCCAGCTTGCCTGACTTGATACGCATTTCTAAGGCGGTGGCGTCGGCCGCGTTGGTGGCGACAGTAACCTCGGTGATGGTTCAGCCCATGCCGCCGATGCCGCGTTCTGTCGTCATCGTAGCCCCGCTCCTATTGTTTCTCGCGATGGGGGGAGCGCGCGCCTTCTACCGCACTGCTAAGGAATTTCACCTCTATGGCGGTCTCATCGCGCAAGGCAAACCGGTCATCATCCTCGGCGCGGGCAGCGCCGGCGCGAGCCTCGCACGAGAATTGACGCGCTCGCCGGAATGGCGGCTCGTCGGTCTTCTCGATGACGACGCTGCCAAGCGGGGGCGCGAAATCTACGGCTATAAAGTGCTCGGCCCGATCAGCGCATTGGAACATTGGGCTCGTTCGCTCGATGCCGGGCATGCAATCATTGCGATTCCGTCCGCGTCGGTAGAGGTGCAGCGTCGTTTGTCGATGACTTGCGTGCGCGCGGGCGTGCATGCGCTGGTTTTGCCTGCGCTCACCGAGGTTGCACAGGGGCAGGCGTTTCTGTCTCGCGTACGCGAAATCGACGTCGAGGATTTGCTCGGCCGCGAGCCGGTGAAAATCGACACGGAGCATGTCGAGGCGCTACTGCGCGACCGCGTCGTCATGGTCACGGGCGCAGGCGGGTCGATCGGTTCGGAACTTTGTCGGCAGATTCAACGGTTCTCTCCCGCGCAGCTCGTCGCTCTCGACTTGTCCGAATATGCGATGTATCGGTTGACCGAGGAGCTGCGCGATTCGTTTCCCGACCTGCCCGTCGTACCGATCGTCGGCGACGCGAAGGATTCGCTGTTGCTCGATCAGCTGATGTCGCGTTACTCGCCGCATATCGTTTTCCACGCGGCCGCATACAAGCACGTGCCGTTGATGGAAGAATTGAACGCATGGCAGGCGGTGCGCAACAATGTTCTCGGCACGTTGCGGGTCGCTCGGGCGGCCATTCGGCACGACGTCAAGCACTTCGTCCTCGTCTCGACCGATAAGGCAGTCAATCCGACGAATGTGATGGGCGCGAGCAAGCGGCTCGCCGAAATGACCTGTCAAGCGCTGCAGCAAACGAGCAGGCGCACGCAGTTCGAAACGGTTCGTTTCGGCAATGTTCTCGGGAGTGCGGGCAGTGTAATCCCGAAGTTCGAAGAGCAGATCCGAAAGGGCGGCCCCGTCACCGTCACGCATCCAGAGATCACACGGTATTTCATGACGATCCCGGAGGCGTCACAATTGGTGCTTCAAGCATCGAGCATGGGCCGAGGCGGCGAGATTTTCATTTTGGACATGGGCGACTCGGTGAAGATCACCGACCTCGCACGAGATCTCATTCGTCTACACGGGTACACGGAAGAGCAGATTCGCATCGTCTTTACCGGGTTGCGGCCCGGCGAGAAGCTGTATGAGGAACTACTCGCCGACGACGAAAAGACCATCCGAACGCCGCATCCGAAGCTGCGCATCGCTTGCGCACGCGAGGCGCCCGAGCATTTCCTCGATGAACTCTTGCCCTGGTTGATGCAGCATCGCACCCTAAGCGACGATGAAGTGCGGCGCGATTTGCGTCGATGGGTGCCGGAATATCAAACGTCCATCATGCCGAAGCTGCAGAGCACGTCGGCCGAAGCGCAAGCGCCGCGCATGTCGTCCGGCGCCGGCTGAGCGATCTACACTGACGCAGTCACTTCCCCCGTGAGCGCCGCACCACCAACCACCGCGGCGCCTTGAACCTAACAATGCTCACATAGAGCCAAACATACGTCGCGGCGAACACCACCACAAACGCAAACAAATGCACCGTATGCTGCCAAAACAGCGTGGCCGGTATCACCCCGATTAGACATAGCAGCCACAAATACGGCGAAGTGTACGAATTGCGCCGCGTAATCTCATGCGCCGTCTTCGCCCCCACAGCCCACCGCATGAGCCGCTTGTACACGAGCATATGCAGGTGTACGCCGTCCGGCATCCCCGGCGACATCCCCCGCACGAACTTCTTCCGGTAAATGGAAAAGCACGTCTCGAAGATCGGATAAACGAACAGCAGCACCGGATACCAGGCCGATACTTCGCGATGTCGCATCACGAGCGAGATCGCGAGCTCGGCGAGCATGAACCCGATAAAGTAAGCCCCACCATCCCCGAGAAAGATCAACCCGGCCGGAAAATTCCAAATAAAGAACCCGAGCACCGCGCCCATCATGATCAGCGACCCCGACAAGACAACCGGGTCCCCCAGCCGGAACGCCACATACGCCAATGAGGCGAACATCATCAACGCAACCATCGATGCGAGGCCGTTGAAGCCGTCGATGATGTTGACGGCGTTGGCGAGCGCCGCCACGGCCAACACCGTCACGACGAACGACACCGCGGCATACGAAAGCAGGAAATCGAGCGGCGGCACGCTGATGCGGACAACCGCAATATGCAAAGCGAAATAGGTTATCGCGGCGGCCGCCATCGTCGCCAGCAGGCGGGCGGAAGGCGAGACGCGCTTGGTCAAGTCTTCGATCAACCCCGAAGCGAACGCGGGTAGGCCGCATGCCACTAGCGCGAGAATGCCGTACGCCACGGTCGGGTACGGCCAAATCAGTTGCACCGTCGCGCCGACGAGCCCGATCAGAATGCCCACGCCGCCGATACGCGGCACCGGGCGCACATGAAACTTCTGAACGCCGGCTAGATCGCTGTCGACCGAAAACTTCTCGTGCAAGTGCGCATAGCGCACGATCAACAACGTGACAAACAGCGAGATGAGGAAGCCGAGGGCGAAGCTGAGCATGGTCGTGGCAGATGGGCGAACGGGCGAATTATACCGGTGCGTTTCACTGCCCAACCGCCCATTGGCTCGGCGCGATACCGCGCATCATTAGCCGGGTCGCGCCCCGGAAAATTCGGCTGCCCTCGAACGTTGCCGCCGTAACCGGCGGCCGCTGGCCCCAACGCTACGCAAACCCCTGCGGATTCTTCTCTTGCCAGCGCCAATGATCCACGCACATCCGCTCGATCCCATACTGCGCACGCCAGCCCAGCAGCTGCTCGGCTTTGTCCGTTGCGGCGTAGCAAGCGGCAACATCCCCCGAGCGCCGTTCGACAATCTCGTACGGCACCTTGCGCCCCGACGCCGCTTCGAACGCCCGCACGACTTCGAGCACCGAATACCCACGTCCCGTCCCTAGATTCACCAAGACGCTCGCATCGCGCGTATCGAGCGCATCCAGTGCGGCCACGTGGCCACGCGCCAGATCGACGACATGAATGTAATCGCGCACGCCGGTGCCGTCAGGCGTGTCGTAATCGCCGCCAAATACGCGTAGCTTTTCGAGCTTGCCCACGGCCACCTGCGCCACATAAGGCATCAAATTGTTCGGCACCCCTGCCGGATCCTCGCCGATGAGCCCGCTTTCATGCGCGCCCACCGGGTTGAAGTAGCGCAGCGTCGCAATGCGCCAGCTCGGATCGGCGCGCTCGAGGTCCCGCAATATCTGCTCGCCGATGATCTTCGATTGACCGTAAGGGTTCGTTGCCGACATCGGAAACGATTCGTCCACGGGCGAGCGTTCAGGTACACCGTAGACCGTCGCCGACGAACTGAACACGAATTTCTTGATTGCTCTTTCGCGCATCGTATCGAGCAAGACGAGCAAGCTGTCCAAGTTGTTGCGGTAATACTCGATCGGCTTGGCGATCGATTCGCCCACCGCCTTGAGCGCCGCAAAATGAATGGCGGCGTCGATAGGATGGGCGTCGAACACCTGGGCGAGCGCGGCTTTGTCGCACACGTCGATCTCGTAGAAGGGCACGGGCCGCCCGACGATCCGTTCGACGCGGCGCACGGCCTCGCGTTTGCTGTTGACCAAGTTGTCGGCAATCACGACTTCGTAGCCGTTGGCGATCAACTCCACTACCGTATGCGAGCCGATGAAGCCCGCCCCCCCCGTGACGAGGATCGTTCCGCGTCGTTGCACCGTCGTTGTCATCGCGTTTCTCCCGTAGCAGCGCGCGCCACGCGCCGCTCGAATTGGCTGGCGCCTGTCAGCGCATGCAGCGTTTGTCGATAGCGTTCGACGACGATCGCTTCGTCGAACTCAGCCGTTACTTTTTTGCGTCCGCGCAAACCCATCGCGCGCCGGTCGTCTTCGCTCATGTCGAGCACGCGTGCGAGCTGGGTTGCGAGGCTCGGTGCGCTCTTCGCTTCGCATAGAAACCCGGTGACGCCGTCCGCAACCACTTCGCGGCAGCCCGGCACATCGGTCGCCACGATCGGCCGCCCCATCGCCGATGCTTCGAGCAAGGTGCGCGGCACGCCTTCCCGGTAGGAGGGCAGAACGACGCAGTCGGCGTTGGCGATCACGGGCCGGACATCGTGCGTTTCGCCAAGATACTCGATAACGCCTTGCTCGCGCCAAGTTTGGATGTCGCCTTGCGTAATTGCGCTCGGGTTGTCCACGCCAACCGGCCCCAGCAACTGAAAGCGTGCTTGCGGATATCGAGCGCGCAACATGCGCGCGGCTTCGACGTATTCGCCCACCCCTTTGTCCCACAGCAAGCGCCCGATCAGCACGAACGTGACCGTTTGCCTGCCGCTTGGCAGTGGCGTGACGGCGAACTGGTCGAGATCGACGCCTTCCCCGTGCAGCAGCCTCGCTCGCTCGGGGTGCGCGAGCAGGCGTTCGTTCAAGAAGGCTTCTTGATCGTCGCGATTGAGAAACCACACTTCCCGCGGAAAGCGGAAGGCGATGCGATACAGCAGCTTGGCCACTTGCGCTGCGCGGCTCTTTTGGATGAACACGTAGCCTAGGCCCGTCGTAACGGCAATCGACGGCACGCGCGCGAGCCACGCAGCCACCGAGCCGTAGATGTTCGCCTTGATCGTGTAGTGAAACACGACGTTCGGGCGAATCGCGCGGTAGTGCCGATAGAGCGCGGCGAGCGTTTTCAAGTCATCCAGCGGGTTCGTGCTCTTCGCGGCGACAGGCAGGTCGATGCAGACACAGCCCATTTCCTCGAGCAACGGGACCGTGCGATCTCGCGGCGCGAGCACCACCACGCGCACGCCTTTGGCAACGAGCATGCGAATCACGCCCTGCCGGTAGGTATGGATGGCGAACGCCGTGTTGCAGACGAGGCAGACGGTAAGCGGCGCGGCTTGCGAGGAAGCGGAAGCGGAGGCGGGATTCGACGTTGGCTGCATATGGATTTAAGCCGCCCGCGTGGCGAACAGCGCGCGCTTCATCGTTTGAAGGGCCGAATACGGCGTGACGAGATGCAAGAGATTCTTCGCGAGCCCGAGCCAATCGTAGACGTTCGCGGCGTTGAAGTAACGCCATTGCAGCTTCAGCGTCGAGACGATTTGCCGGCGTCGTTTCGTCGCGCTGATGCCGCCTTCGTTGAGTTCGTAATAAAGCCCGAGTTCGGGCAGGTTCGCGCAGTCGTAACGCTCCATCAAGCGCAGGAACAAGTCGAGATCCTCCGCGGCGCGGTAAGCGACGCGATAATTGCCCACCGCGCGCACGGCATCGACACGCAGCATCATGGCCGGGTGGACGAGCGAGGTGCGAAAGAATCTCAGACGCCGCACGGCCTCGGGCTCGGTGGGCGTGCGCAGCATGAACAGCGGGGCGCCCTGGCGCGAGACGACTTGGGTCCACATGCCGAGGCCGGCCACGTTCGGATGCGCTTCGAGATAAGCGCGCTGTTTGCCGAGACGGCCGGGGGCAGCCAAATCGCCCGCGTCGATGCGCGCCGCGTAGCGATAGCCGCGCGCGGCCAGCGCTTCGATGCCCGCTTGCAGCGCGCGCTCGATGCCGCCGTTTTGCGGCATGCGCAGGATGTCGATGTCCAGGTTCGGCAGCGTCGGGGCAACGATGGGCGCCGTGCTGCCGTCGTCGACGATCAGCACCCGCACCGGCGCGCTTTCGGCGAACGAAGCGAGCGTCCGGTCTACGTCGGCTTGGGCGTTATAGGCGGGCATCAAAACGGCGACGTCGCCTAGCGTGTCTTGCGGCGCGAAGCCGGTGGGGGGCGTCGTCATGGGCGCAGCTTGAAGCGAATGTAATAGACGTTGACGGCGACGGCCGCGCAGTAACCGGCCGCGAGTCCCGCAAGCGCGCCATAGGCGCCGATGCGAGGGATCGCGAGCAGATTCACGGCGAACGCGACGGCGAGTGCGAGCAACCACTTCGTTAGGACAACGAACTTAGCTTGATATTTGAGCAGCACGAGGTTGCCGATCGCCTCGACGCCGGCGGGCACCGATAACCACACGCACCAGCGAAAAATCGGGATCGCGCCGGCGAAATTCGCTCCGAACACGCGCGTAATCACGATCGAGCCAAGCGCATCGAGCACGAGCGCACCCGAGATCATGAGCCCAGCGGCAAGAACCATCAGGCGCACGACGTTGCGCAGCAGGCGCCCAGGGTCTTGCACGCGGTAGACGAACGCCGGGGCGATCGTCTGCGCGAGCATCAGCGCGAGCGCGATCCAATTCTCGTTGATTTGCTGAGCGGCCGAGTAGCGGCCCAGATCGGCGAACGAGATGGCGCGCTCGAGCATGAGCCGGTCGAGCTTCAGGAACAGATACATGCAGACGAGGCCAACCCAAAACACGGCGCCCGCACTCGCGAAATGGCGTAAAAGCGCGCGCTCGACGCGCCAGCCGAGCTTGCCGCCGTGACGGCGCGCGTAGTAAGCAAGCAGCACGGCGCCTATGGCCGCTGCTTCTACCGCCCAAAGCCACGCGAAGCGCGGGGCGCTTGCACTCATGCGCACGAGCAGATAGACGAGCGCAAGCTTTCCCAACGCTGCGATCATGCTCGTGAGGAGCTGCGGCTTGCTATACGTCAGGCTCTGCAGCCACGAATTGACGACGCCGATGAATGGCTCGCGAAACAGCATCGTTACGGCCAGCCCGGCGAGCATCGCGCCGACCACAGGGTCGGTCAGCCCCGCGGCGACGCCGCCCCAGGTAGCCGCCAGCGCGAGCGCCGAGACGGCAAATCGTAGGACGAAGGCGCTGCCGAGCACGGCGCCCAATTCGGCTTCGCCGCGCTGAACGATCGTGGGCACGAGGATTTCCGCGCCGCATACCCACGTGATCGGGGCAAGCACGAGCAGCAGCGTGTTCGCGTATTGCCATTTGCCGAACACATCGGGGCCGAAGTAGCGCGCAAGCAGGCCTGCGATGGCGATCGCCACCGCGATTTGCGTGAGCCGCTCGAGCCCGAGCCAAACGATGTTCGCGGCGGCTTTCGCGATATCCGGATGGGCGATGCGCCTCAGCATGTAACCAAAAGTAAAGGCAGGGAATTTGCTGACCGTACTCGCGTCGGCGCGGAAATAGCGCGCTTTTCGGCCGTCATCTCGTAGGGCCGGGTCGCGAAGGGGCATATGCGCATTAAAATAGGCGCGAGCCGCGCCGGTGGAAAAACCGCAATTATAAGTGGGTTGCCGGCGCCAGCACTTTTCCAATCGCAGCCAAAAAGAGAGCTATCCATGATCTCGCAATCCATCTTCAAGGCGTACGACATCCGAGGCGTCATCGGCAAAACTCTCGATGAGGACGTCGCGCGGCTGGTAGGCAGAGCGTTCGGCAGCGAAGTGCGCGCGCAAGGCGGCGATGCCGTCGTGGTCGCGCGCGATGGTCGTTTATCCGGCCCTTCGTTGATCGAAGCGCTGGCGCAAGGTCTGCGCGCAGCCGGGGTCGATGTCGTCGATATCGGCATGGTGCCCACGCCGGTCGGTTACTTCGCGGCCAGCGTGCCGCTCGCGCTCGCCGGCGGCGAGCGCCGCGTCGATTCATGCATCGTCGTGACGGGCAGCCACAACCCGCCCGACTACAACGGCTTCAAGATGGTGTTGCGCGGCGCCGCGATCTACGGCGAGCAGATCCAAGCGCTGTATCGCCGCATTCAGCAGGACGACTTCGAAAGCGGCAGCGGCAGCTACGAGCAATACGACATCGCCGATAAGTACATCGAGCGCATCGTCAGCGACGTCAAGCTCGCGCGGCCGATGAAGGTCGTCGTCGATGCGGGCAACGGCGTGGCCGGGGTGCTCGGTCCGCGCCTGCTCGAGGCGCTCGGCTGCGAGTTGGTCGAGCTCTTCACCGACATCGACGGAAATTTCCCGAATCACCATCCCGACCCGGCGCACCCGGAGAACCTTCAGGACGTCATCCGCGCGTTGAAGGAAACCGATGCGCAGATCGGCTTTGCGTTCGACGGCGACGGCGACCGGCTCGGCGTCGTGACCAAGGACGGTCAAATCATTTATCCCGATCGGCAACTGATGTTGTTCGCGCAGGACGTGCTGTCGCGCAACCCCGGCGCGCAGATCATTTACGACGTCAAATGCACGCGCAATCTGGCGAAGTGGGTGCGCGCAAAGGGCGGCGAGCCGGTGATGTGGAAGACGGGCCATTCGCTCGTGAAAGCCAAGCTGCGCGAAACCGGTGCGCCGCTCGCGGGCGAAATGAGCGGACACGTCTTCTTCAAGGATCGCTGGTACGGCTTCGACGATGGGCTCTACACGGGGGCGCGCCTGCTCGAGTTGCTCTCGCGCGTGCAGGACCCGAGCAAGGTGCTCAACGATCTGCCCAATTCGCTGTCGACGCCCGAATTGCAGCTGAAGCTCGAGGAAGGCGAGAACTTCGAACTGATCGGCCGCCTGCAAAAGGAAGCGAAGTTCACCGGCGCCGACGAGGTCATCACGATCGACGGCTTGCGCGTCGAGTATCCCGATGGCTTCGGGCTGGCGCGTTCTTCGAACACCACGCCCGTGGTCGTGCTGCGTTTCGAGGCCGATAGCGCCGAGGGGCTCGCGCGGATTCAGAACGATTTTCGGCGGGTGATCGTCGCGGCAAAGCCCGACGCGAAACTGCCGTTCTGAGCTTCTGAGCGATGGGCCGGGCTTGCCCGGCTTGTCTCGACGGCGAGTAGCCCGTTGCTCAGGCGTTAGCTGGGACTGAGACGCCCGACCTCACCCGTCGCTTGCCTCATTGCGAGGCGGCTTGTGCGGGTGCGGGTTGCGCGTTGGCCGGTTGTGCGGCCGCGGGCGCTTCGGCGGCGGGCGCTGCGGGCGCCGTTAGGGGCTGTGCGGGTTGAAACGGCATGGCTGCCGGCGACGGCAAGCCGGTGGGCGAGTGCGGCGCATACAGCGACGCTGCCCCGAACGGCGCGGCCTGCGTGGCCCCGCCGGGCATCGGCTGCGCAGCGGCGGGCGCATTCACGGCCTGCGCGGAGTTGGCCGTAGCCGCAGCCGGGGACGTAGACGCAGGCACGGGTGCGGCGGGCGCCAACTGCGGCGTGGCAGCAACCACCGGCGGCGGCGAGCCGGGCAGAACCGTGCTCGTCACTGGGGCGACCGGCACGGGCGCCGTCTTGATCAGCGAGCCCACATAGTGGCCGACCGAATCGAAGAAGCGGTCGTAGAACGCATTCGATTGAATCGTTTCGCTCGATACTTTCACCATCGCGTCGCTGTTGGAGCGAATCGGCAGCGAAACCGAGCCGAGCAGGCTCAAGCCGACGCTGGCCGATGTATCGCTCTTTTTCAGGGCGTACCCGCTTTGGATCGCGTTGGCGTACATGATGCTGGTGCCGTCGGCGTCCTCGCCCGGCGTGCAGACCACGTGAAACTCGACCGTGATGTGCGAATCGCCGTTCGGCTGGAAGTCTTTGGTCGCGTCGATGCGATCGGTGCCGCTCAACGTCGTCAAATAGCCTTGGTTGAGCAGGGCCCGGCGCGCGGCTTCGCAGGCATCGGTGCTGCCGACATTGTAAGTACGCGAAAACGGGCTTGCGCCGGAATCGAAGAGTTCTTGCTGGAATTTCGGTTGCGGTGCGCTCGAGCACGCGGCGAAAACGGAGAGCGCCGCGAACGAAAGCGCCACGCGCGCTAGACGGTACGAACTGAACATGATGCGTCGAAAAGGCTGCACTCGGCGAGCGGTTGGTCCGGACGAGAAGCATTGTAGTGCCTTCGCCCGACGGAGCACGAAACACTCGCGGTTGGTAAGGCGACATCATATCGCGCCCGCATCGGCCGCATGCGCGCAAAAATAATGCGCGGGCGCGGTAGAATGCCTGCCCTTCAGGCAGCGCTGCGCTGGAGCGTCGCTGTGCGCCGCCGCGTCTGCCATGCCGTACCTTTCTTTTTACTTTCAGCGTGCAAAAGATCCTGCTGGTTCGCGTGTCGTCGCTCGGAGACGTCGTCCACAACATGCCGGCCGTCGCCGATATCTTGCGGGTCTATCCCGACGCACAAATCGATTGGCTCGTCGAAGAAAGCTTTGCCGGCCTCGTCACGCTCGTCACGGGCGTGCGCCGCGCGATTCCGTTCTCTTTGCGGCGCTGGCGCAAGCGCTTGCTCTCGCTGTCGACTTGGCGCGAGATTCGCGCTTTTCGGCGCGCGCTTGCGGCCGAGCAGTACGACCTCGTCATCGACTGTCAGGGGCTGATCAAAACGGCATGGGTGGCCAGTTGGGCCCGCGGGCCGCTCGTCGGGCTCGGCAATCGCACCGACGGCGCGGGCTACGAATGGCCGGTGCGCTTCTTCTACGACCGGCGCGTGCCGATCGTGCCGCGCACCCACGTGGTGGAGCGCACGCGGCAACTCGTCGCGCAGGCTATCGGTGCGACGGTGCCGCAATCGCCCGACGAACTCGACTTCGGGCTCGACACGTCGCGCGCGGCCCGCGCGTTGGCCGAGACGGGGCTGAACTTGCCGGTGCCTTATGTCGTGCTGGTCCATGCCACCTCGCGCGCGGACAAACAATGGCCCGAGGCGTCGTGGATCGAGCTGGGCCGCGCGCTGGTGGTGCGCGGCGCCTCGCTCGTGCTGCCTTGGGGCAGCGAGGCCGAGCGCGCGACGAGCGAGCGTTTGGCCAAGGAATTCGGCGCCGCAGCCATCGTGCCGCCGCGTTTGTCGCTGCCCGCCGTAGTGGGCTTGCTCGATGCGGCGGCGGCGACGGTCGGCGTCGATACGGGGCTCGTTCACATTGCGGCGGCACTCAAGCGGCCCACCGTCGAGTTGTACAATTTCGCGACCGCATGGCGCACGGGCGGCTATTGGTCCCCCCGTGTGGTCAACCTCGGCACCGCCGGCGATCCGCCGACGCTGCAGCAAGTCAAAACCGCACTGGCCGGGTTCGGCCTGCTGTAATCGATGGCGCAAAACCGGACCATGAAAGAATCGCAAATCGTCGAAGTCAATTGCTCGGACTGGGAAGGCTCGGACCTCTCGGTCACGCGCGACACACTGCGCATCGCGCTGGAAACAGGCAAGGTCCTCTATTTCCCCAATCTGCGCTTCGCGATCGAAGGCGGGGAGACGGCGCTGCTCGATCCGGCCCTCGCCGATCCGAAACGCAAGAACATCAGCCTGGACCCGAACGGCGGCGAGCTGCGCGGCGTAGTGGGCGACGCGGTGACGCAGTCAGCCGTGCGCGCACTCGTCGCGCGGTACCAAGCGCAGGCGCGCATGCTGGTCGATCGCTTGGTGCCCGAATACCGCGAGGCGCTGCGTCCCGCGCCGACTAGCCTGCGCCTGCAGCGCGTGGAAACGCGCCATACCTCGTGGCGCAAGGACGATAGCCGGCTGCACGTCGATGCGTTCCCCTCGCGGCCCAATCGCGGCGAGCGCATTTTGCGCGTGTTCGCCAACGTCAATCCGAATGGCGAGCCGCGCGTCTGGCGCGTGGGCGAGCCGTTCGAGCAGATGGCGAAGCGTTTTTTGCCGAAGATCAAGCCTCAAGCGCCGGGATCGGCTTGGCTGCTCAATGCGCTGCATATCACCAAATCCAAGCGCAGCGCCTACGATCACCTGATGCTCCATCTGCACGACGGCATGAAGGGAGACCTCGAATATCAGAAGGTCTGCCCGCAAGAGACGATGCCGTTCCCGCCCGGCAGTGCATGGATGTGCTTCTCCGATCAGACGTCGCATGCGGCTATGTCGGGGCAGTACATGCTCGAGCAGACGTTCTTTCTGCCCGTGCGCGCGATGGTGCAGCCCGAATGCGCGCCGCTCGGCATACTCGAGCGGCTGGAAGGCCGGGCACTGGTTTGATGCCGATGTCCAGCCGATGCAAGCACCCGAATGCCATGTCTGAGCAATCCGCTGCTTGTGCGTTGGTCGCGTACGCACGACGCGCCGCCGCGAACGAAGGACGGGCATGTTGAGGGCGGTCTATCGCGCGCTCTGGTGGCTCGTCGCGCCGCTCGCCGTATTGCGGCTTCTCATCCGCTCGCGTCACGAGCGCGGCTATCGCGAGCATATCGGCGAGCGCTTCGGTTATGCGCACGCCCGTGTGCTCGAAGACGATGCGCCGCTCATCTGGGTGCACGCGGTGTCAGTGGGAGAGACGCGCGCCGCCGAGCCGCTCATTACGGCGTTGATGAGGGCGCGACCCGATGCGCGCGTGCTTCTCACGCATATGACGCCGAGCGGAAGAGCGACGGGCGTGCAATTGTTCGGCGATCGCGTGCTGCGCTGCTATTTGCCCTACGACTTGCCGCACGCGGTGCGGCGTTTTCTGCGCACCTGGCGTCCGTCGCTAGGCATCGTGATGGAGACGGAAGTCTGGCCAACGCTGATCGACGAATGCCGCGCCGCGGATGTGCCGCTCGTTTTGACGAACGCGCGCATGTCGGCGCGCTCGTTCAAGCGCGCGGCGCGTTTCGGCGCCGCCGCGCGCGAGGTGTTCGGCGGTTTCTCGCGGGTGCTCGCGCAAAGTCCCTCCGATGCCGAGCGGCTCACGGCGCTCGGCGCGCGCAACGTCGCCGTGCTGGGCAACATGAAGTTCGACATGGCGACGCCGCCCGAACTCGTTGCGCGAGGCCGCGCCTGGCGTGAAGCGATCGGCGCGCGGCCCGTTTGGGTGGCCGCCAGTACCCGAGAGGGAGAAGAAGCGCTCGTGCTCGACGCGTTCGCGGCGCTCGCCACGCCTGAGGCATTGTTGATTCTGGTGCCGCGGCATCCGCAACGTTTCGACGAAGTCGCTGCGCTCGTGGAACGCCGTGGGCTGCACTGCGTCAGGCGCTCGGAATGGGGCGGGGCGGCGCTGGCGGCGGCTGCCGCGGCGCACGTTGCCGACGCACCGCTGCCGCGCGATGTGGCGGTGCTGCTCGGCGATTCGATGGGCGAGCTCGGCGCGTACTACGCGGCGTCGGATGTCGCTTTCATCGGCGGCAGCCTGTTGCCGCTCGGCGGGCAAAACCTCATCGAAGCGTGCGCGGTCGGCGTGCCGGTGCTGATCGGCCCGCACGTGTTCAACTTCACTCAGGCCACGCTCGATGCGGTCGCCGCGGGGGCGGCCGTTCAAGTGGCCGATCCGAGCGATTTGGCGCGCGTGCTGGGCGAACTGTTCGCCGACAAAGCACGGCGAGTGGCGATGGGGGCGGCCGCCTCGGCCTTCGCCGCGCGGCATCGCGGGGCGACGCAACGCACGCTCGACGTACTGCTGACGTTGCTGCCGCAAGAGGGCGTGGCTCAGGCGTGAGGCGGGCAGGTCTGCGGGCGTGAGTGCGCTGTCCGGTGAGCGAGTTAGCCCGTCTTCGGCTAAGGCGATTCGTTAAGGCGACCCGCAAAGGCGACCCGCTACGGCAGCCGCCAAGGCAATCCGTTCACACGCCCAACAACCCCTTCCGCTCGATCAACGCAATCACCTCGTCGAGCCCGCTTTGCGTTTTCAGATTGCACATGACGAACGGCCGCTCGCCGCGCATCGCTTTCGCATCGGCGGCCATGATGTCGAGATTGGCCCCCACGTGCGGCGCTAGATCGATCTTATTGATGACCAGCAGATCCGACTTGGTGATGCCAGGGCCGCCTTTGCGAGGAATTTTCTCCCCGCCGGCGACATCGATGACATAGATCGTCAAATCGGACAGTTCGGGGCTGAAGGTTGCCGCAAGATTGTCGCCGCCCGATTCGATGAAGACGATGTCCGCATCGGGGAATCGCGCCAGCATCCGGTCGACGGCTTCGAGGTTGATCGAGGCGTCTTCCCGAATCGCCGTATGCGGGCAGCCGCCCGTCTCGACGCCCATGATCCGCTCGGGCGCGAGCGCGCCGGCCACCGTCAGCAGCCGCTGATCTTCCTTCGTGTAGATGTCGTTCGTGATCGCGACGAGGTCGTAGCGCTCGCGCATGGCTTTGCAGAGCATTTCGAGCAGCGTCGTCTTGCCCGAGCCTACCGGGCCGCCCACGCCGACGCGCAGCGGCGGCAGTTTCTTGGTTCTCATTGCGAGTCGTCTCTTTCGATGTCGATGGAGGGGAATTACGAACGGAAGAGCCGCGAATATTGCGTCTCATGCCGCGCCGAAAAAACGCCGAGCATCGGTGAAAACGTATTGATGCGATCAGGCGGTGTGCACAAGGCATGTGCGACGGCGCGATCGATCACCGCGCGCGCCGCCACCAAAATGCGTTGCCCGGCCAACTGACCGAGCGGCACGGCCTTGATGGCGGCAGCAACTTGGTTCTCGGCCCAAGCGAACGCATAAGCGGCCAGTGCCGCTTCGGCTGCGATTTCGTGCGCCACCGTGGCAAACGCGAAAGCGGTGGGCTGCGATAGCGGCGCGAGCGCGGCGAGCGTGGCGCGAGACGCCTCGCCGCCCCACGCGAGCGACAGCGCCAGCTGCTTGAGCGACCATCCCATCTGCTCGGTTTCGCGTCGAAGTTCGGCCGACTCGCGGCTCGCGATGAATTGCCGGTCCGCAGCGGCGATAGCGGCGGCGTCGTGCCGATGCCAGCGTTCCATCTGATGAGCGATGAACGGCAACTCGGCGCGCGCAAGCACATGCATCAATCCGTCTTCGATCCATGCGCAGGCCGAGTCGGCACCGCTGATCCATTGCGCTTCGACGGCCGCTTCCAAGCCTTGCGAATAACTGAACGCGCCGATCGGCAGCGCCGGGGATGCGAGATGGAGTAGGGCAGTGAGTTCGGTAACCCGCATGGCGCGTCAGCGAGGCTTGTGCGAATGCGGTTCGTTGTGCCCGCAACAATCCGCATCGCCATGCGGGTGATCATGATCATGAGCGTGCGTGTGATCATGCTCATGGCCGTGCTCGTGCTCGTGCTCGTGCTCGTGCTCTTGCTCTTGCTCGTGCTCGTGAGAATGACCGTGTCCATGAGCGTGGTCATGCGCGTGACCATGACGCTGCGCGAACACCTGCTGCGCGAGCGCGTAATCCTCCGCGAACGTCGCATCGTGACCATGCCGGTGTCCGCCGCCGTATGCGCCGGCCTCGGGGTGAAACGGCAACGTCGCGCGCTCCACCTGAACCCCTAAACGCATCAGCATCGCTTCGAGCACGCTGTCCGCTTCGAGCTTCAAATAGCCCGCGCCGATTTCGACCGGGGTATGGCGATTGCCCAGATGATAGGCGGCGCGTGTGAGGGTCGTGGCATCGGCCGCGCGCACGACGAGCACCGCTTCGGCTTGGGCAACCACGCGCACGAGGGCGCCGTCGTCGGCGACCAGCACGTCGCCGTCGGCCAGCACCGTGCCGCGCGGCATGACGAGCGCCACTTCCTCGCCCGTATCGAGCGAGGCGGCGAGCCGGCTCTTGCACCGTGCCTCATAGGCGAGCGTCAAGGTGGGCGCGCGCGCGACCAGCGAGGCCGCGAGCTTGGCCGGCGGGGAAACCCGTTTGTCGATCGTTCGCATCGTAAATGGTCAGTACAGGGAAGTTTCGCGTCGTCGCGCGTCAAAACAAAAAATAGCGCTGCGCCATCGGCAACACGGTGGCGGGCTCGCAGGTCAGCGTTTCGCCGTCGGCCACGACCTCGTACGTCTCGGGGTCGACGCTGATCGCCGGCTGCCATGCGTTGTGCACCATATCGGCCTTCGATACGGCGCGGCATCCGCGCACGGGCACGACGCGTTTTTGCAGGCCATAGCGCTCGGCAATGCCGTTATCGGCCGCCATTTGCGAAACGAACGTCAGCGAGGTTCGCGCGAGCGCGGCGCCGCGCGTGGCGAACATCTCGCGGTAATGTACGGGCTGCGGCGTCGGGATCGAGGCGTTGGGGTCGCCCATCTGCGCGAGCGCGATCATCCCGCCCTTCAAAATCATCGTGGGCTTGATGCCGAAGAACGCAGGCTCCCAGAACACGAGGTCGGCCCACTTGCCCGCTTCGATCGAACCGACTTCATGGGCGATGCCGTGCGTGATGGCCGGGTTGATCGTGTACTTCGCGACGTAGCGCTTGGCGCGGAAATTGTCGTTGCGCGACCCGTCTTGCGGCAGCGGCCCGCGTTGGGTCTTCATTTTGTGGGCCGTCTGCCACGTGCGGATGATGACTTCGCCCACGCGGCCCATCGCTTGGGAATCGGAGGAGAGCATCGAAAGGGCGCCGAGATCGTGCAGGATGTCCTCGGCCGCGATCGTCTCGCGGCGAATGCGCGATTCGGCGAAAGCAAGATCCTCCGCGATAGAAGGGTCCAAGTGATGGCAGACCATCAGCATGTCGAGATGTTCGTCGAGCGTGTTGATGGTGTAGGGGCGCGTCGGATTCGTCGACGATGGCAATACGTTCGCTTCGCCGCAAACCTTGATGATGTCGGGGGCGTGGCCGCCGCCCGCGCCTTCGGTGTGATACGTGTGAATCGTGCGCCCTTTGAACGCGGCCACGGTGGCTTCGACGAAGCCCGCTTCGTTCAACGTATCGGTGTGGATCGCCACCTGCGTGTCGGTGGCGTCGGCCACGCTCAAGCAGTTGTCGATCGCAGCCGGCGTCGAGCCCCAGTCCTCGTGCAGCTTCAAGCCGATCGCACCGGCCGCGATTTGTTCGACGAGCGGATCGGGCAGGCTCGTGTTGCCTTTGCCGAGAAAGCCCAGGTTCATCGGCCAGCCGTCGGCCGCCTGCAGCATGCGTTCGAGGTGCCACGGGCCGGGCGTGCAGGTGGTCGCATTCGTGCCGGTGGCCGGGCCGGTGCCGCCGCCGAGCATGGTCGTCACGCCCGAGGCCAGCGCTTCCTCGATCTGCTGCGGGCAAATGAAGTGGATGTGCGTGTCGACGCCGCCCGCCGTCACGATCAGCCCTTCGCCGGCGATGATCTCCGTCGCCGCGCCGATCGCAATGGTCACGCCCGGTTGGATGTCGGGGTTGCCGGCCTTGCCGATCGCGGCGATGCGCCCGTTCTTGATCGCGATGTCGGCCTTGACGATGCCCCAATGATCGAGAATCACGGCGTTGGTCACGACGGTATCGGCCACGTCGCTCGCGACGCGTTGCGATTGGCCCATGCCGTCGCGAATCACCTTGCCGCCGCCGAATTTCACTTCTTCGCCGTAGACGGTGAGGTCGCGTTCGATTTCGATCAGAAGCTCGGTGTCGGCGAGCCGAATACGGTCGCCCGTCGTGGGCCCGAACATTTCCGCGTAGGCGCGGCGGCCGATCCGTAATGTCATGACGATTCGTAGTCCGAAGTAATTGCGCCGAAAGGCGATCAGCGGGCCCGCTTAGAGCGGACCCATGACCTTGCCGTTGAAGCCGTACACCGCGCGCGCTCCCGCCAGTGCGACGAGTTCGACCGTGCGCGACTGCCCCGGCTCGAAGCGCACGGCCGTGCCCGCGGCGATGTTCAAGCGAAAGCCGCGCGCCTGCTCTCGATCGAACGAGAGCGCCGCGTTGGCCTCGTAGAAGTGGTAATGCGAGCCGACCTGCACGGGGCGATCGCCCGTATTGGCGACGGTGACGGTGCGCGTGTCGCGGCCCGCATTCAGTTCGATTTCGCCGTCTTCGGTCAGGATTTCACCGGGAATCATAGGCGCCTCAACGACATGCTCAAGGAATCGGATGGTGGACGGTGACGAGCTTCGTACCGTCGGGGAACGTCGCTTCGATCTGGATCTCGGCAATCATTTCGGGCACGCCCTCCATGACGTCGTCGCGCGAGAGCAGCGTCGTGCCGTAGTGCATGACTTCGGCCACGGTCTTGCCGTCGCGCGCCGCTTCCATCAGCGCCGCGGAAATGAACGCGACCGCTTCCGGGTAGTTCAATTTCAAACCGCGTGCGCGGCGGCGTTCGGCAAGCAGCGCCGCCGTGAATATGAGCAGCTTGTCTTTTTCTCTGGGCGTCAGTTTCATGGCGCGCGGCGCTCGATAACGTAATGTCGTTGAAAGATGGGGCAGCCCTGCGCGCGATCGGCCAGGACGCGATCATCGTAGCACCGCGTCGCCGTGCGGCAAATGGCAGGGCTATGTTTAGGCAGGCACAGCGATGCGGTGCGCCGTTGTCCATCGTGTAAATGCATCGAACCGACGGGCGCGGGTGCGCTACGGCATCGACAGCGCTCGCTCAAGTACGCCAAAGCCGCAGCGGCCTCGCGGCGACGCCGTGAACCACCGGACGCAGTGCGAGCCAGCATTGCGTCAAGGTGTGCTGTAGCGCTTCCATCGAATGGGCGAGCGCGCGCACGATCAGCACGCCGTCGGTGATGCAGGACACCCCGGCGCGTTGCGCATCGTCGAACGGAAGCTGCTGTGCGAGCGTTTCGGCAAGCGTTTCGTTGCACGCGGGGCCCACGGCCCATAGCGTGCCGTATACGGGAAAGCCTGCGAGTCCTTGGCGTGCGGTACGCAGCGGATCGTCGGCCGTCAATTCGGCGCGCTCGAACCATAGCGGGTCGCCCGAAGGGCCGAGGATGCGCGCCGTGCTCGACAAGGCCCCGGTAGCCCAACGCTCGCCCGCGGCGATGCGGCCAAGCTGCGTCGCGTCCCAGCCAAGCGCCGTCGCCCCTTCGGTAAGCGTCAAGGTAAAGTCGAGCGCGATCTGCGCGGCGTCGAACACGATGTTGTTTTGCGGCAGCCAATCGAGCTTCGCGTGCGCGCCGAGCGTGATGTCGATGCGCTGGCGCGCGAGGCGGCCGTTGGCCTTGTACCACTTCGTCGCGCCGGGGGTGGTCAATGCCGCATGAGCGCCCGCGCCCAGCGAAACGTCGATCGATAGTGCATCGCCGCCCGCAACGCCGCCGGGCGGATGAACGATGACGGCGTGACAGATCGCTTCGCCCTCGGGGTAGAGCGGTTTTTGCACGCGCAGCGGGCCTGAATGCAGACGATGCGCGAGCGTCGTGCGCGCGGCGCGGTGTTCGAAGCCGAGTGCAAGGTGCGCCTGCCAGCCGTTGCGATCGTGCGCGGGAGGGGCGCTGCCGAGCGCGGCCGTCGACGGCATCGAGGCCTGATGAAGTACCGGAGCAGACATGAGATGCGTTGGGCGTCGGACAGGCGCGCGGATGAATGGGGTCGAGCATAGCACCGGCGCCGGTTAGACGGCGATCATCTCGCGCACGCCGCGCGCGTCCATCTCCGAGCCCGCGCCGCTCGCCACGATTTCGCCGCGGCGCATGACCCAGTATTGATCGGCGAGCGCTTTGGCGAAGTCGTAATACTGCTCGACTAGCAGCACGGTCATCCCCGTTTCGTCGACGAGCTTGCGCAGCGTTCGCCCGATCTCCTGAATGACCGACGGTTGAATACCCTCGGTAGGTTCGTCCAGAATCAAAAGCCGCGGCTCGCTCATGAGCGCGCGACCGATCGCGAGCTGTTGCTGTTGTCCGCCCGATAGGTCGCCGCCGCGCCGCTTGCGCATATGCTCGAGCACGGGAAAGAGGCTGTAGATCCGCTCGGGAACGCGTGAGACGCCGCGCTTGCTCGCCGCACCGACCAGCAGGTTTTCCTCCACGCTCAAGCGCGCGAAGATCTCGCGGCCCTGCGGCACGTAGGCGATGCCGCGCGCCACCCGCGCGGGCGGGGCGAGCGCATCGAGCGACTCGCCGCCCCAGGCGATCGTGCCGCTCTTGACGCGCACGAGGCCCATGAGGCAGCGCATCAAGGTCGTCTTGCCCACGCCGTTGCGGCCGAGCAGGACGGTGAGCGAGCCCTGCGGAACGTGCATCGTGACGTCGCGCAAAATGTGGCTGCCGCCGTAGAACTGATTGAGTCCGGTCACATCGAGCATTGAAGCTGTCCTCGTTGATGCGGTCGTGTGGGGAGCGGCATCGAAGGCCGTCAACGGCCGAGATACGATTCGATGACGGTCTCGTCGCGCTTGACTTCGTCCAGCGTGCCCTGCGCGAGCACGCGGCCTTCGGCCATCACCGTGACGCGCGATCTTGCGCCTGCTAGCGCGGCGACGAATTCCATGTCGTGCTCGACGACGATCATCGAGCAAGTGCCGCGCAAACGATCGAGCAAGGCGGCCAGCGCCATCGTTTCGTCGTCGGTCATCCCGGCTGCCGGTTCGTCCAGGAGCAGCAGGGCTGGCTGTTGCATCAGCAGCATCCCGATCTCGAGGCGTTGCTTTTGCCCGTGCGAGAGCACGCCTGCCGGCTTGCGCGCCTCGCGCTCGAGGCCGATCATTGCGAGCGTTTCTTCGATGCGGTACTGCGCGGCGGCGGTCAACTTCGCCCGCAGCGAAGCGTGCCAACGCTTGTCGGTTTTCATCGCGAGCTCGAGGTTCTCCCATACAGGGTGTTGCTCGAACACGGTGGGTTTCTGAAACTTGCGGCCGATGCCGGCGCGGGCGATCGTCGGCTCGTCCATGCGCGTGAGATCGAGTGTCTGGCCGAGAAACGCGCGGCCGCTATCGGGGCGGGTGCGGCCCGTGATGACGTCCATCATCGTCGTCTTCCCCGCGCCGTTGGGTCCGATCACGCAGCGCAGCTCGCCCGCGTCGAGCGTCAACGATAGTCCGTTCAGCGCGCGAAAGCCGTCGAAGCTGACCGTCACGTCGTCGAGATAGAGGATCGTGCCGTGCGTGATATCGATGGTCCCGCGTTCGAGCACATGGGCCATCGGCGCGTCGCCGGCCGGCGGTGCATCGTTCATCGACAATTCGTGAGACGTGCCGCTCATTGCCGCTCTCCCTTGCCGAGTGCCGCCAGCGCCAAACCGACCAGGCCGCGCGGCAGCGCGAGCGGCACCGCGACGAACAGCGCACCGAGGAAGAACAGCCAATATTCGGGCAGGTACGCCGTGAAGAGGCTGCGCGCCGCATTGACCACGACCGCGCCCGCAATCGGCCCGACGAGTGTGCCGCGTCCTCCTACGGCGACCCAGATCGCCATTTCGATCGAATTGGCCGGTGACATCTCGCTCGGATTGATGATCCCCACCTGCGGCACGTACAACGCACCTGCTATCGCGCACAGCATTGCCGAGATCGTCCACACGAACAGCTTGTACGCGAGCGGGCTATAGCCTAGAAACATGAGGCGGGTTTCGCTATCGCGCATGGCGGTGACGATGCGCCCCAGCTTGGAGGTGACGATCGCTCGCGCACCGAGGAAGGCAAGTACGAGCGTCGCGAACGTCAGCAGAAACAAGGTGACGCGCGTGGCGGGTTGCGCGATCGAAAAGCCCGCGATGCGCTTGAAATCGGTGAAGCCGTTGTTGCCGCCAAAGCCCGTTTCGTTGCGATAGAACAGCAGCATGGCGGCGTACGTGAGCGCTTGGGTGATGATCGAGAGATAGACGCCTTGCACGCCCGAACGAAATGCGAAGAAGCCGAACGTCCACGCCAGCAGCGCCGGTACGAGCAGGACCAACGATAGCGCGTACCAGAGATGTTCCGTGCCGCGCCAAAACCACGGCAGCGCGTGCCAATTCAGAAACACCATGAAGTCGGGCAGTTCGCTGCCGTACACGCCGTCGTGTCCGATCGCGCGCATCAGATACATGCCGATGGCGTAGCCGCCCAGGGCGAAGAACAAGCCGTGGCCCAAACTCAAAATGCCGCAGTATCCCCACACCAGATCGAGCGCGAGCGCGGCAATCGCATAGCACATGAACTTGCCGCCGATCGTCAATGCATAGGCCGATAGATGAAACGCGCTCGATTCGGGCAACACGAGCGCGGCAAGCGGCGCGCCGCAGCCCACCGCGAGCACGAGGGCCACGAGCGCGATCCAT
The DNA here is from genome assembly GCF_056498045.1 of Trinickia sp. Z7. Classification (NCBI taxonomy): domain Bacteria; kingdom Pseudomonadati; phylum Pseudomonadota; class Betaproteobacteria; order Burkholderiales; family Burkholderiaceae; genus Trinickia; species Trinickia sp. Z7. The sequence goes on along the minus strand of NZ_JAUEQW010000004.1, from coordinate 12,186 downwards.
GCGCGGCGCGAGAGCAAGGCGCGACGCTCGGGCAGCGCGAGCGTCGGTCCTGTGGCTCTCGGTTGAGCCGGCGCCAACGGCGCCAACGGCGCGTGCGGCGCATGCACCTCCTGCGCCGCCGTGGAAGGGGGGAGCGTTTGCATCGTGGGCCTCATGCGCTGCGTCCCTTCAAGGCGAACAACCCTTGCGGACGCTTTTGAATGAATAGGACGATCAACACGAGTACGGCGATTTTCGCGAGCACCGCGCCCCAGAACGGCTCGATCGCTTTCATCAGAATGCCGAGGCCGAAGCTGCCGAGCACCGTGCCCGCGAGTTGCCCGACGCCGCCGAGCACGACGGCCATGAACGAATCGACGATATAGCTTTGGCCTAGATCGGGGCCGACGTTGCCGATTTGCGAAAGCGCGCAGCCGCCCAGGCCCGCGATGCCCGCGCCGAATGCGAACGCATAGGAATCGATGAAAGCGGTCTTGACGCCGACGCAGGCGGCCATCGAGCGGTTTTGCGTGACGGCGCGCACGAACAACCCCAGCCGCGTGCGCGTGAGCACGCCCCACGCGATGGCCACGACCGCCAAGGAAAACGCCAGGATGACGATGCGGTTGTACGGCAAGATCAAGTTCTGCATGACCGTGATGCCGCCGGTCATCCATGCGGGGTTCGCGACTTGGACGTTTTGCGCGCCGAAGAGCGTGCGGGTGGCTTGCATCAGCACGAGGCTCGCGCCGAACGTCGTCAGCAGCGTCTCGAGCGGCCGGCCGTAGAGGCGTTTGAGCACGAGCCGCTCGAGCACGACGCCCACACCGGCCGCGGCGAGGAACGAGGCGGGCACGGCGGCGAGCGGATACCAATCGAAGGCGCCCGGCGCGTAGTGTCGAAACGCGTTCTGCACGAGGTAGGTGGCATAGGCGCCGATCATCAGAAATTCGCCGTGCGCCATGTTGATCACGCCGATCACGCCATAGGTGATGGCGAGCCCGAGCGCCGCGAGCAATAGCACGCTGCCGAGCGAAATTCCGGCGAACAGCGTGCCCGCGATCCGGCTGTTGCGTTCGATGGCGTCGAGCGCGTCGATGCCGCGCTGTGCGGCGGCGCGCACGCGCGCATCGGGCTCGACGAAACTGCCGTCCGCGCGCGTGGCCACGAGCGGTCGCAGCAGCGGGTAGAAATCGAGGTCGTGGCGTGCTGCCACGAGCTCCACCGCTTCGAGGCGCTTGGCCGGATCGGGATCGGTGAGCGCGGTCGTCGCCCATAGCGCATCGAGCCGCCGCTTGAGCGCGGGGTCCGTTTCTTTGGCGCGGGCGGCTTCGACGAATGGCTTCATCGACGCATTGGGGTTGGCGAGCAGCGCATCGATGGCGGCGCGCCGAATCGCCGGGTCGGGGGAGGCGAGGCGCAGGCCCGCCAGCGCACGCGCGACTTTGCCGCGCAGCAGATTGTTGAGCATGACGGGCTGCGCGTCGCCGATCTCGGCCGGCTTGCCGGAGACGGCGTCGCGCGCATGAGTGTCGTCGCCGGCGGCTTGTATCAGCACTTGGCCGGTGCTCGTCGCCAACACCCGATCATCGGCAAGCCCATCGAGTAGCGTGAGCGCGGCGGGATCGTGCGCGGCCGTCAGAGAATCGATAGCGGTCGCTTTGGCGTTGAAATCGTCGCCCGCCAGCGGGGCGACGTCGGCGGACGTGAGCGCGAACGCCGTGGGCGCGAGCAGCGAGCAAATCAGCGAGCAAGACAGCGCTGCGACGACGAAGCCGCGGCGAGGGGATCGGTTCATGAGTCAAGGCCAAGAGCAACGACGCGATAGCACCGATGCGCGGCAGCGAGCCCGAGGTGAACTGGTACGGGCAAGCCGCGCGCAATGGCGCGTGAGAATGCCGCGCTCAATGCGCGGCTCGAACGGGCGTTGCCTTGGTCTACGCGACTTGCCGGCGACGCAGGAACTCGCGAATCGAACTGACGACGTCGGGCTTGCCTTGATTGCCTGCGATGAACGGGCTCCAAGGCTGAGCACGGATCGCAGTCTTCGTTTGCCAGACGACGTTGAATTGCCCATCCGCCCGGATCTCGCCGATCATGACCGGCTTGTGCAAGTGATGATTGCCGTCCATCGACAGCGTGAAGCCCGACGGCGCGGCGACCGTTTGCCCGATCATGGCGGCGCGCACTTTGTCCACGTCGGTGCTCTTGGCCTTTTCGACCGCTTGCTTCCACATATGGATGCCGACGAACGTCGCTTCCATCGGATCGTTCGTCACGCGCTTCGTGCCGCCGGGCAGGTTTTGCGCAGCGACCCATTCGGCCCATTGCTTCTTGAACTTCGCATTCGACGGGCCTTTGACCGACATGAAGTAATTCCACGCCGCGAGATGGCCGACGAGCGGTTTCGTGTCGATGCCGCGCAGCTCTTCTTCGCCCACCGAGAACGCGACGACGGGCACATCGGTGGCTTTGAGCCCTTGGTTGCCGAGTTCCTTGTAGAAGGGCACGTTCGAATCGCCGTTGATGGTCGAGACCACGGTGGTCTTGCCGCCCTGGGCGAACGCCTTGATGTTGGCGACGATCGTTTGATAATCGCTGTGGCCGAACGGCGTGTAGACCTCTTGGATGTCGGCGTCCTTGACGCCCTTCGCATGCAGGAAGGCGCGCAAGATTTTATTGGTGGTGCGCGGATAGACGTAGTCGGTGCCGAGCAAGAAGAAGCGCTTGGCGCCGCCGCCCTCGGGGCTCATCAGATATTCGACGGCGGGAATGGCCTGTTGATTCGGCGCGGCGCCCGTGTAGAACACGTTGCGCGACATTTCTTCGCCTTCGTATTGCACCGGGTAATAGAGCAAGCCGTTCAATTCTTCGAAGACGGGCAAGACCGATTTGCGCGACACCGAAGTCCAGCAGCCGAATACGCAAGCCACTTTGTCTTGCGTCAGCAGTTGCCGCGCTTTCTCCGCGAACAGCGGCCAATTCGATGCCGGATCGACCACCACGGGTTGAATCTGACGGCCCATGACGCCGCCGTTCTTGTTGATGTCGGCGATCGTCATGAGCGCCGTGTCTTTGAGCGACGTTTCCGAGATCGCCATCGTCCCCGACAGCGAATGCAAGATGCCCACCTTGATCGGACCGCTCGACGATTGCGCGCGAACCAACGGGCTTTGTCCCGCGAGCGCGAGCGCGCCGGAGAGCGAACCGAGCTTCAACAAGCTACGACGTTTCATGTGCTTCCCCTTGCCGGTGCTGAACTTGCGTTTATTGGAGTGAGCCGCGCAGCGCGTGCTGATGGCATCGATGCGATGCACAGGACATGCGCGCGGGCCGCCGAGCGTTGCAAGGGGTATGCCAAGGGATGCGTCGCTAGGCCGCGTCAGGCTGCGCGCGGTTCACGCGCGTGGTGCGCGGACCGGCTGCACCGTGGCGAGGGGCGAGCTTGGTGCGTGGTGCGCCGCCAATGAGCGGGGCGAGCCATTTTGGTGAACCGCGGGCAGCGGTGGGCGCCGAACCGGGTTTGGTCGACTCTTCGATGATGCCTATGCCGCGGCTGGGTGCAACGCGGTAGTGGAGCGCGCTAGTTCAGCACGTTGGTTCAGTCATCAGTACAGCGGCACCTTCGGGTCGACTTGACGTGACCACGCATCGATGCCGCCTTGCAGATTGAACACGTGCTTGAAGCCGCGCCCTTCGAGGAACATGGCGACGTTCGCGCTGCGCGCGCCGTGATGGCAGATGCAAACGATCAGCGCTTCGTCGTCGAGTTCTTCGCTGCGCGCGGGGATGTCCCGCATCGGAATGTCGACGCAGCCGGCGATATGCGCCGTCGCGATTTCCCATGGCTCACGTACGTCGAGCAGCACCGGGGCGGGGCGCGACGTATCGGCCAGCCATTGTGCGAGGTCGGGCGCGGTCAGGTTTTGCATGGCGAAGAGTCGTTGGAAAAGATCGAGCGAGGCGGGGCGGCGCGACCCTGCGGCCGCGCCGATTGGGGCAGCTTAGAACTTGAAGCGCGGCGGTTGCACGGCGTTCACGAGAGGTTCGACATAGGTTTCGAACACGTCGGCTACGCGGAACTGTTTTTCGTCGATGCGCGTGATGATCTGGGCTTTCATGACGGGCGCGGTACCGACGAAGGCGGCCAGGCGGCCGCCGACCTTCAACTGTTCGAGCATTTCCTGCGGCAGCACCGGCAGGCCGCCCGACACGCAGATGACATCGTAGGGCGCGGCGGCGGGCCAGCCGCGCGCGCCGTCGCCTAGCGCGACTTCGGCATTCGTCACGCCGTTTCCGGCCAGGTTGCGCTTGGCGAGTTCGGCCAGCTCCGGCTTGATGTCCACGGTCAGCACGTGACGGGCGCGGTGAGCCAGCAGGGCGGCCATGAAGCCCGACCCCGCGCCGATTTCGAGCACGGTCTCATGCCTCTTGACGGCCAGTTCCTGCAGCACGCGGGCCTCGACGCGCGGGAAGAGCATGTGCTCGCCCGCGGGCAAGGGCACTTCCAGATCGGCGAAGGCGATGTCGCGATAGGCGGCGGGAACGAAGTTTTCGCGCTTGACGACCGACAGCAGATTCAGCACGTCCTGGTCCAGCACGTCCCAGGGGCGAATTTGTTGTTCGATCATGTTGAAACGGGCTTGCTCGATGTTCATGGCGACTTGACGGACTTGGACGTAGCGGTTCGTGCGGGATGAAATAGGCGAGAGAAACTTTTAAATTGTACCAAACCGCGTAGGTCGGGCGTTCGCGCGCGCATTTGGTCGCTCGCGCAAGCCCATCGGACGCTCGTGCAGTGTGTCGCGGTGCTGCGGCGTGTGGCGTCGAGTACTGGACGCTGTGGGCTAGCGCTTGCTGCGTTTGATCTGCGCCTCGAACGCGACGTCGAGCTTGCTCACGCGCTTGGGTTTGGCCGGCGAGACGGCGTCGACGAAGGCGACGAACGCATCGAGCGGAAGCGGCTCCGAGAGCGGCGACTCGGCCCCGCTCGCCCGGTCGACCAAGCGGAAGAGGCCGCCGGAAAGGCCGATTGCGGCGTAGTGGGGATTGCCGGTGCGCTGCTTGAGCCTTTCTACTGCGGAAATGGCGCGCGTACTGCGCATGCTGGATACCTCAAAGTTGTCGTCGAGCGTACAGAACGTAGGTGAACGCGTACTTTACCAAGTCGCACGTCGCGAAGTGAGGCTGGGCCAGGCTTCGATGGTATGCAACGGCCGAAGCGGGTACGCTAGCGCTTTGTTCGGCCTACGTTGCGCTTCCGTTTGCGTTCCGATGAGGGCCGAATGATACCGATCCCCGAGCCACGGCACCCATGAATTGTCGCCCCGGTTGCGGCGCATGCTGCATCGCCCCCTCGATCTCGAGCCCCATTCCCGGCATGCCGCAAGGCAAGCCTGCGGGGGTTCGGTGCGTCCAGCTTGGCGACGACGAGCGGTGCCTGATCTTCGGGCGAGCCGATAGACCCGCTGTATGCGGCTCACTGGGAGCGAGCGAAGAGATGTGCGGCGCGACCCGCGAGCATGCGCTGCTCTGGCTCGAACGAATGGAATTGGACACGGTTCCCGAGCGCGAGTGAGCGCGTATCGTAGGGTGTACAGGGCCGAGCCGCGCAATGTTTCCGCTGGCGCGATGCACGCTTCGATGCACGCCATCGACGGCTAGCGACTGCGGCGGGCCATAATGTCGTTTTCTTGCCGGACGGACCGGGTTTTTTCATGGCGCACAACCACCACGACGACGATCACGCGCACCCTCATCGGGGACACGCGCATTCGCACGAACATGACCACGGTCACGACCATGCCGGGCATAGCCACGGCCACGGGCACGCGGGTCACAATCACTTGCATGGTGTGATGGATCAGCGGCGCATCGGCTGGGCGTTCCTCATCACAGCCGCTTTCATGCTGGTCGAGGTGGTGGGCGGCTTGATGTCGGGATCCCTCGCACTGCTCGCCGATGCGGGACATATGGTGAGCGACGCCACCGCGCTGGGATTCAGTTGGGCGGCCATGCACTACGGCCGCCGCCCGGCAACGGCGCAGCTCTCGTACGGATACAAGCGGCTCGAGATCTTGGCCGCATTCGTCAACGGCTGTGCGCTGTTCGTCATTGCGGGGTGGATCATCGTCGAGGCGATCCAGCGGTTCTTCGCACCGGTGCAGGTCGCCGGCGGCATGATGCTGGTCGTCGCCGTCATGGGGCTCGTCTCCAATATCGCCGCGTTTCTAGTGCTGCACGGCGGCAATCGACAAAACCTGAACCTGCGCGGCGCGTGGCTGCATGTCCTTGGCGACATGCTGAGTTCGGTAGCTGCCATCGCTGCCGCGGGCGTGATTTTGCTAACCGGTTGGACGCCGATCGACCCATTGTTGTCGGTGTTCGTCGCGGTCGTGGTGCTTCGCAGTGCCTGGGGAATCGTCAAGGCCTCCGCGCATATTTTGCTCGAAGGCACGCCCGAGGGCCTGAGCTTGGCCGAGATCAAGGCCGACTTGGAAGCGAACCTGGCCGAAGTGCAAGACGCCCACCACATTCACGCGTGGTCCATCACGGGCGAGCAGCACTTGCTGACGTTGCATGTCCATCCGACGGAAGGCGCGATCGCTCGCGACGTCGTGACGGCAGTTCAGCGCAGGCTCGCCGAGCGCTTCGACATCGCTCACGTCACCGTGCAAATCGAAGAGGATTTCTGCGTCGACACGCACGGTCACGACCAAACCCGGGCGGGCGCCAGGAACTGCCACTAACGACCACTAACGGCCGGCGCGGGCGAAACCGTTCCGCGGGCCGATCCGCTCGGGCCGCTCGCTACGCGGCGCGCACCGGCGGCCGGCTGCGGCGCGACAGCAGAAGCCCGATGGTGCAGAGGCAAAACGCTGCGCTCGCATAGAAGGTGGCGGCTGCGCCCATGCGATCCCAAAGCGCGCCGGCGAGCATGCTCGACACGAGCGTGACGAGGCCGGTCAGCAAATTGAACATGCCGAACGCCGTGCCGCGCAATTGCGCGGGCGCGGTATCGGCGACCATGGTGGCCAACAGCCCCTGCGTCATGCCCATGTGCAGGCCCCACAGTGCGACGCCCGCGAAGATGACGCTCCAATGACTGCCGTGTGCCAAGACGACATCGGCGGCGACGAGCACGGCCAGGCCTGCGATCAAGAGCCGCGTATGACTGACTTTGTCGGCAAGTTTCCCGAAGGGGAATGCGGATAGCGCGTAGGCGACGTTCATCGCCACCATGACGAGCGGCACCAGCGCGAGATGCATGCCGCTTCCCATGGCGCGCAGCACGAGGAACGCCTCGCTAAAGCGCGCCAGGGAGAAGACGGCGCCCACGAGGGTCACCCACCAGTAGTCCCTGCCGAGCTTGGCGAGGCTTTCCCGGCGGATGGGATTGATGCGTTTGGCGCCGCGCGCGTGCGCGGGTTCTTCGACAGCCAGCGTCAGCAACGCGACGCAGAGTGCGGCGGGAATCACCGCGAGCCAGAACGCCCGCCGAAAGTTGTCCGCCCACAGGAGCATCGCGAGGGCGGCCAAGAGCGGGCCGAGAAACGCGCCTACCGTATCGAGCGCCTGGCGCAACCCGAAGGCTGCGCCGCGCAGGCTCGGGGGCGTTACGTCGGCCACCAGTGCGTCGCGCGGCGCACCGCGAATGCCTTTGCCGACGCGGTCCATGAGACGCGCGGCGACCACGACGCCGATACCGGGCGCCAACGCGAACAGCGGCTTGCTCAGCGCACCGAGGCCGTATCCGGCGACGGCTAGCCATTTGCGGTTGGCGAGGTAGTCGCTGAGCGCGCCTGAAAACACTTTGACGATGGGCGAAGTCGCTTCGGCGACGCCTTCGATCACGCCGATCGTCGCCGCGCTGGCGCCTAGGCCTGCCATCAGGAACATCGGCAACAAACTGTGGATCAACTCCGACGAGACGTCCATCAGGAGGCTGACGCAGCCGAGCACCCAAACGGTGCGTGGAATTTGTCGAAGAATGCTCAGTTCGGATTTGTTTTGCATCGGGGGCGATGGGGCTAGTGGCTCGTTCTCGCGCTCGACATGTCGCGACGGCATAAAATGGCAAGCTGATTTCGATACTAGCAGTCCAGTTGGAGGTTCATGCATGCCGTACGCAGTTTCGCCCCGTCGGCGCCGGTTGTTGGGTTTGGCTTGCGCGGCCGTCGCTGGCGCTAGCCTGGGCGTGTCGCTCGCGGCATGCGCGACCCCGACATTTCCATTCATTCCAGACCACTACACGTTCTCGCGCGAGCAGGTGCAGACGGCCGTTGGGCGCAAGTTTCCCTACCGGCGCACGGTGTCGCAATTGTTCGACGTGGCGTTGACGAACCCTGTCGTCGGCTTCGAGCCGGATCGGAACCGTGTGACGGTGCATGTCGACGCCCACGTGGAAAGCCCGTTTCTGCAGCAACCGGTCGATGGCGCTTTCTTGTTGTCGAGCCGGCTCGAGTACGACGACGCGAGTCATGCCGTCGTCTTGCGTTCGCCCGATGTCGAGCGTGTCGATGTGGGCGGCGAGGCGCGAGCATACCGCCAGCAGATCGAGGCGGCCGGCGCCCTGGCCGCCGCGCAGTGGCTCGACGGCTACGCGCTCTACACGTTCAAGCCCGAGCAATTGCAGTTTGCCGGCGTGAACTTCGAACCCGGTACAATCACAATCCTTACAAACGGCATACGCGTGCAAATCGTCGAAAAATGACGTGTGCGCGGCCGCGAGGGGCTGCGCACGTCACCGCCGCCCTCTCGCGTTTCCAAAGAGGGCACCGATGGACTTGGTATTGATCGGCAAGGCGTTGATCCTCGGCATCGTCGAAGGGCTGACCGAATTTCTTCCCGTTTCGAGCACGGGGCACTTGATCGTGGCCGGCAGCTTGCTCAACTTCGGCGGCGATGGCGCGAAGACTTTCCACGTCGTCATTCAATTCGGCGCCATCCTCGCGGTCTGCTGGGAGTACCGGCGGCGCATCGGCCGCGTGGCCGCGGGCGTGTGGACCGATGCGACGCAGCGGCGCTTTGCGCTGAACGTCGTCATTGCCACGATTCCGGCGGTCGCGCTTGGGCTGACGTTCGAAGCGGTCATCAAGGACGCGTTGTTCGCGCCGGTCCCGGTCGCCTTCGCGCTCGTGACGGGGGGCATCGTGATCCTCTGGGCGCAAGCGCGCGAGCGCCGTCGCAACGGCGCGCCCGCGCGCGTGCAAGCGCTCGAGGAATTGGCGCCGCTCGATGCGCTCAAGGTGGGGGTCGCACAATGTTGCGCGTTGATTCCGGGCGTCTCGCGCTCCGGCTCGACGATCATCGGGGCCATGCTGCTCGGCGTCGACCGGCGCGTGGCGACGGAGTTTTCGTTTTTCCTGGCGATTCCCGTGATCGGCGGCGCAACGCTTTACGAACTGGCCAAGCATCGCGGCGCCGCGTTCGTCGATATGGCCGAGGTGTTGACGATCGGTACGGTGGCGGCGTTCGTCAGCGCCTTCATCTGCGTGCGTTGGTTGTTGCGGTACTTGGCCACGCACGACTTCACCGCGTTCGCTTGGTACCGCATCGCGTTCGGGATGATCGTGCTGGTGATCGGCTATGGCGACGCGCTCAATTGGGGCGCATAGCATTGCACGACCGGGCCCGCTTACGCTGCGGGTTCCGCATAGTCTTGCAGATGCGGAACGCGAAGCGCAGGGCGTAGTTACTGCGCGCGCCGCTTGAAGACGAGATCCCAAACGCCGTGGCCGAGCCGCAGCCCGCGTCGCTCGAACTTCGTCACGGGCCGGTACTCGGGCCTGGGCGCGTAGCCTTCGGCCGTGTTCTCGAGCGAGGGCTCTGCCGAAAGCACTTCGAGCATTTGCTCGGCGTAGTTCTGCCAGTCGGTCGCGCAATGCAGATAGGCGCCCGGTTTCAGGCGCGATGCCAAGAGCGCGACAAACGCGGGTTGAATGAGGCGGCGCTTGTGGTGTCGAGCCTTGTGCCAAGGGTCCGGGAAGAAAACGTGCACGCCGTCGAGCGTGCCGGGCTCGATCATATGTTCGAGCACTTCCACCGCGTCGTGCTGAATGATCCGAATGTTCGTCAGTTGCTGCTCGCCGATCAGCTTGAGCAGCGCGCCCACGCCGGGCTCGTGCACTTCGACGCCGATGAAATCGTCGTTGGGGCGCGCGGCCGCGATTTCCGCCGTGGACGCACCCATGCCGAACCCGATCTCGAGCACGCGCGGCGCGTGGCGGCCGAACTGGGCGTCCCAGTCGGCGGGGCTGGGCGCGTAGGGTACGAGAAAGCGCGGGCCTAGTTCGTCGAGTGCGCGGCGCTGGCCTGTCGATACGCGGCCGGCGCGCGTCACAAAGCTGCGAATGCGGCGCCGAAAGGCGGGGGTGCCTTCGGCGCTGGATTGGCTCGATTCCTCGGTGCCGGGGGCTTCGGGCGGCAAGCCCGTTTCGTTCGGATCGTGACTCATGGTGCTCTAACAGTCGAAAACATCGGCAGCCGCCACGTGAAAAAAGCCGCCAGTGCGGGCGGCTTGCGTGTCGGGCGCGGGCCGGCGCATGGCCGGCGTGGCGTGGGCGAGATTGTAGACGAGTGCGCGGCGGCCGTGAGATTTCAGCGAGGGAGGGCCTGTTCGGCGTTGCTGGATGACGTGGAATGGAGGGCGCCCGAGCGTTGTTCAGGCGGATACGATCACGTGGATGCGAGTGGGAAATTCGAGGTCGAACTCGCGTGTACGTCCGACGCGGACGTTGAGCAGGAGCTGCTCGACTTCCTGCAGCAATTGCTGATTGCGCGCCGGGGTGTTCTGCGATGTTTCACGCGTGTCGGCGGCGAGGACTCGCCGCGTATCGACTAGGAGCGCGATGGCGCTCGTGCGTGACATGAAATACCGTTCCATCTTTGTCGAAGGCGCAAGAAGAGGACAGCGGGGGCAATGGGGAGAGCCGGACTTCTATCGACAGCGGCACGCGCCGGAAATTCCATGATCCATGATACGAAGGCGCTCGATGTTTCGCGGCGCGCGCGACTGCCCCATCGGAGACCAAACGGCGCCGCGAACGCTCGTATGCGGGGCGGCATGTGGCATAGATGGGCGCTGCCTCGGGTTTTTCAAGCGGGGCGAGCTGTGACGGTGTGACTCAGGGGCAGGTGTTCGCCGAGATGGACTGCGTCATTTGCTTGGTGCGGTCGGTCTGGCACATCGCTTCTGCGGCCGAGAGCATCGAGCCGCTTCCCCACTGCCGCTGCGCCGACTGTTTGCAGGTTTGATCGCGGTGTTTTTGCCAGGCGGCGAGCTTTTGGGCGAGCGCGGCAGCACATTTGGGTGATGCGGTGCGCTTTTCGTCGATGAGCTGCTGAAGCCTGCGTTCGGCGATGAGCTGGTCGCGCCAGGCGCAGAACCGCATGCTGGTGGGATTGGCGTCGCAACTGGCGAGGAGGGAGGCGACCTCTTGGGGAGCCAGGCCGCTGCGTTTCGCCAATATTTCGGTGAGTGTTGGGCCGGATGCCGCGCGCACGGCCGCCGACGCCGATACCAAGGCGAGCAGCAACACCATGCGTTTCGCTAGTCTTTCCGCCGACATGGGGGACTCACGTCATCAGAGGCAGCTTATCGACTCCGGATGAAGCGCTTGGGGGGAATGCTGGAGCGGGCGATGGGAATCGAACCCACGTCTCTAGCTTGGGAAGCTAGGGTAATAGCCATTATACGACGCCCGCAGAACGGGCAATTTTACAGGGGTTCCGGTGCGGATGGCAAGCGCAAGAGTTTGGCCGGTGGTAGCGAAACTGGTATGGCTCGCTGGTGGGGGCGGTGGCTTCGCTAGGCTTAATGGCGAACCACCGATTAAGGGGGCGTAGAAGCCGCCGCTCCCGTGGTCCGAGCCGTCTTTGTTACGCGTGTGAGGGAGTCGCAGCTTGTTTGCGCGGGCGGCCACCCTTGCGTCCGTTTTCGCGTGAGGCTGCGGCCTTGGCAGGCGACTTGATTGCGCCCATCCCGCGCGCAAGTTCGCGCATCCATCCCTTGGTGCCAAAAATGCCTTGCAGCAGGCCCGGGCCCCACAGACCGAGATCAAGGCGCGGCCAGTACAGCGAGTCGGCCCTGAACAATTCATTTTGCTCGGCAAATGAGTTCACGCTGCCGACGGCGTAGCGGTTTCGAAGCCAAGCAAAGCGACGAGAATCAGGGCGTAAAAAAGCCGCAGCTTGCGCAGGATCATC